>NZ_JBFQEG010000005.1:0-151404 GCF_040930515.1 Streptococcus huangxiaojuni | reverse complement strand
AGCTAATTGAATAATCTCTAGTTTTTCCTCTACTGATTTTGGGCTTCTTGTAGACATACGAAAACTCCTCCTATAATTTCTAGTGAATTTTTGTTTTTTCACTGTCCACTATAGGGGGAGTATATCAATTGCTGTATGGCTTTTATCTTTTCTTCTTTACCCAGCCCTGCAGAGCAGCTGCCAGCATGCGGGTTTCACAAATCATTTATCTGCTAATGTGCTCATATCAGATATTTGGATAAATGTAAGTCACTGTTCCAGGAGTTACGCCGTCGTTAGGATCGAACCAGCCGCGGTAGTTATCAATCCACTGCTGATCTTTGTAATTCGCTTCAAGCACTTGAATGTGGCCGTCATCTCCAACTTCAGTGACATAGGCAACATGGCCGTAACCGCCATCTGTCCAGCAAACAATAGAACCGACGGCCGGCACATAACCGACAGCATAACCTTGTTCTGCAGCACTGGCTGCCCAGTCGCCGCCATTGCCCCACCAATCACCGGCCCAAGAAGCCAGTTCTTTTACACCCCAAGTACACTGGCCGATAGGATAAGTATTCCCCGGTAATTCCTCTTCGGCAGCAGGTTGGCTTTCAGCTGTTTCATCCCCTTCAGAAGCAAAAGCAGCAGCATTTGATTCAGTAATATTATTAGTAACATTAATTTGCTGCCCAGGAAGAATAAGGCTGTTGACGGTCATATTATTCATGGCAGCCAATTCATACATGTCCATACCATACTGGCTGGCAATACTAAAAAAAGAATCCCCTTCCTGAATCGTATGGCTGTCTGCACTTACCGGAGCTGACGCAGCAAAAAAAGCAAGAGCCACTGAAGAGCAGAGCACTGCCGAGTACGATAACTTATTTTTTCCTAATGACTTCATTTAATGAACCTCCGTTTGTAGTAAAAAAAGTATATCAGACAAATGTGACAATCCAATTAAGCTCAGGTTAACAAAACAACAAAACAGATTTACAAATGAAGCACCTGCTGCACAGATTCCCCTTTTTACCCCTAGATTAGCTCTGTAGCTGCAGGTTAACTGTTTTTTGAAGATCTAATGAACTGAACACGCCTTAAGAACTGTGCAGTGAAATCATCCAGTGGATGATTTCAGCCCGAACCTAGAAAAGGGAGAGTGAGGGGATTGGAAATCTGTATCATTACCTAGTTACCGTCAGCCGTAGACGTCTGAAGGCAGCCAAAAATCCTAGCCTCCCAAATCATTGTTTGTACTATAAACAAAACGCAGTAGCCTAGCGGCATTTTAGTCGCTTTTCCAAAGCTTTAAAATGTCTGCTAGGCTTTGCGGGGGCGAGACATCGAACTTTACGGTCTGGGGTTCTGTCTCGCTCCCTAGTCGTCCTGACAGAGGGGCGCTGGCGAAATCGGAGATTTCGGACTTACCGTCAGCCGTAGACGTCTGAAGGCTTTGTCGTCTTAACAGCCGACCGCACCCTTCTAGTCGTCCTGACAGAGGGGCGCTGGCGAAATCGGAGATTTCGAGCTTACCGTCATTTTCTTTTTGCGTTTTTAACGGGTTTTGTATCTAAAAAAAGCCCAGAGCTTTTGCTCCGGGCTTCCAGTCTATAATATTGATACTGCTGTTTAGCAGCTGGTTTTCAATAAAGGTCTAAATAATTGTCCACTTCCCACTGGGAAACAAAGGTAGCATAGCTGGCCCATTCGATACGTTTAGCTTCGAGGAAATTAATATAGATGTGCTCCCCAAGAGCCGCTTTGATGACTTCGTCCTCCTGCAGAGCCTTCAGCGCATTATGCAGAGTAGAAGGCAGATCAATAATACCGACTTCCCTGCGCTCCTCAGCTGTCATTGAATAGATGTTTGTTTCAATCGGAGCAGGAGCCTCAATCTTATTGGCGATACCATCCAATCCGGACTCCAAAAGAACTGCAAGCGCCAGATAAGGATTGGCTGTAGGATCAACAGAGCGCAGTTCAAGCCGGGTACTGAGTCCCCGTGAGGCCGGAACACGGATCAGAGGCGAGCGGTTGCTGCCGGCCCAAGCGATATAAACCGGTGCTTCAAAGCCAGGAACCAGACGTTTGTAGGAATTAACCGTTGGATTCATGATAGCAGTGTAACTGTAAGCATGCCGCATCAAACCGCCCAAGAAGTAATAGGCATCCTCAGACAGCTCCATTCCCCGGGGATCAGCCGGATCATAAAAGGCATTTTCCCCGTTTGGGTGGAAGAGTGACATATTGCAATGCATACCCGAGCCAGCAATGCCGTACTTAGGTTTTGCCATAAATGTCGCGTATAAACCGTGTTTGCGGGCAATGGTTTTAACGACCAGCTTAAACATCTGAATATTGTCGCAGGCCTTTAAAACATCAGCGTATTTGAAATCTATCTCATGCTGACCGACAGCTACTTCATGGTGGCTGGCCTCAACTTCAAAGCCCATTTCAGTCAAGACATTAACAATCTCACGGCGTGTATTATCAGCTAAATCAGTGGGCGCTAAATCAAAGTAGCCGCCTTTATCGTTTACTTCAAGTGTCGGAACTCCCTGTTCGTCCATCTTAAAGAGGAAAAATTCAGGCTCGGGTCCTAAGTTAAAGGATTTATAACCCAACTCTTCCATATGCCGCAGCGCTCTTTTCAAATTCCCGCGGGGGTCTCCTATAAACGGTTCATTCTCAGAGGTATAGATATCACAGATAAAACCGCCGACACGACCATTTTCATCGCCCCAGGGGAAAACTGTCCACGTATCAAGATCAGGATAAAGGTACATATCGGATTCATTGATACGTACAAATCCCTCGATTGAAGAGCCGTCAAACATTGCCTTATTGGCCAGAACTTTATCAACTTGCTCTTCAGTAGCAGGGAATTCGACGTTTTTCATTGTTCCCAAGATATCGGAAAACATCAAACGAATAAAAGTAACATTTTGTTCCTGAATGTCACGTTTGATGTCAGCTACAGTGATTGCCATGAAATGGTCTCCTTTTAAAAAATAACGATTAAAGCACTTCCAGTGCAAAAGCTAACGGAAATTGTGGGAAGGGGTATAAAAACCGCCCTGACGGCTCAGTTCATCGTGCAGTATTCGTCTGACATCAGCATCAGTCAGAGCCTTTTTCTTTTTGAGGGCTTTATCTTTGCGGTCAGCATACACTTTTTTGATAGCTGCAATATTAAGACCTTCATCCAGAAAATCCTTAATTTCAAGCAAAGTATCCATATCATTTAAAGAATAAAGACGGCGGTTGCCTGAACTGCGATCCGGCCTCAGCAAACCCTGATCTTCATAATAGCGAATTTGACGGGCAGTCAAATCAGTCAGCTTCATAACAGTTCCGATAGGAAAAACTGCCATAGAACGCCTTATTTCTTTTTCTTGCATGGTAAACCTCCCTTCAATTGTCTATTATAAAATTAATAAAACGAACTGTCAAGGTATAATGTGATATTTTATGACATAAAAAAAGCAAGTTTTCAAAAACTTACTTTACTTCTTAAAATGGGAAAGAAAAAACTGCTGGACTTTATCAAAATCAGCATTAACCAAAATAGCCACAAAGACGCCGCAAAAGGTTTCAAAAACACGGGCAAAAACATAAAGGACAGTCTCATCTCTTGGGATAGACAGACTGATAATCAGCATGGCTGCTACACCGCCGATAACTCCCGCTTTATTATTAAAGGCCACATTAACCATAATGGTCAGCATGGTTAAGACTGGGACTAAAAGAGGAATGACCCAGAAACTGTTATTAAGCCATTCACTGACAAAATAGAAAATCAAAGCCATAAAACCGCCGATCGAATTTCCCAAAATACGGGATGTGCCAAAATGGACACTTTTATCGAAGTCCTCCCGCAGGCTGAAAACCGCCGTCAAAGCAGCGATTTGCATACCTTCCCAATGAAGGAGGGAGAAAAGCAGCAAAACCAAAAAGACAGCAATTCCTGTCTTTAAGGTCCGCATGCCCAATTTAAATTTTTTTCTGTCAAACCGATATTCTTTAAACACAACTAAACCTTCTTCTTTACTGCCTCTATTTTAACATGGAAAACAGCTTTTGCTAAAGTTTTTTATAAATTTATCTTTTCCTGACAGGCAATAAGCTGATTTATAAGACCTAAACTGCCAAAAGATTTAAACCGTCTTACTGCATAAAACATTTTCATCTATTCCATGTCATAAAAACAGCAAAAGCCAGGACCTCCCCCGGCTTTTTGCTGTATGTCTTATTTTTCTGTAAGAGCTGAGAGACCTGGAAGAACTTTTCCTTCAAGGAGCTCCATAGAGGCACCGCCGCCGGTAGAAATCCATGAGAATTTATCGGCACGGCCCAGATTAATCGCAGCAGCTGCTGAATCTCCGCCGCCGATAATCGATTTAACCCCAGGCTGTTTAACGATAGCATCCATAACTCCGATAGTTCCTGCTTGGAAATCTGGATTTTCAAATACACCCATTGGGCCATTCCAGACTACTGTTTTAGCACCAGTCAGTTCATCATCAAATTTGGCGATAGATTTAGGACCGATATCAAGACCTAAGAAACCTAGGTCAACTGCTTCGCCTTCCGTATCTTTAACTTCTGTATAATCCGCAAAAGCATTGGCTTCTTTAGAATCGACAGGGAGAACAAGCCGGCCTTCTGCTTTTTCAAGCAATTCCTTAGCAATATCCAGCTTATCTTCTTCAACCAGCGAATCACCAATTTCGACTCCCTGCGCCTTATAGAAGGTATAAGTCATTCCGCCGCCGATAAGGACTTTATCAGCTTTGGAGAGCAGATTTTCAATAACACCGATTTTATCAGATACCTTAGAACCGCCCAAGATAGCCACAAATGGACGCTCAGGACTTTCAACAGCCTCTTGGATATAGGCAATTTCATTTTCCAGAAGGAAGCCGGCAGCAGCTTTTTCAACATTAGCAGAAATCCCTACATTTGAAGCGTGAGCACGGTGTGCTGTGCCAAAAGCATCGTTGACAAAAATACCATCGCCAAGAGAGGCCCAGTACTGACCCAGTTCAGGATCGTTTTTAGATTCCTTTTTGCCGTCAACATCTTCAAAACGTGTATTTTCAACAAGAAGAACCTCACCGTCTTTAAGGGCATTAATAGCCGCCTCAAGCTTTTCACCGCGTGTTGCCCCAGGGAAGATTACTTCCTGACCGAGTTTCTCAGACAGGTCTTTTGCAACCGGTGCCAGTGATTTGCCTTCTTTGTCTGCCTCTTCTTTTACACGGCCGAGGTGAGAAAAGAGGATAGCCCGGCCGCCTTGTTCAACAATATACTGAATCGTCGGTAAGGCCGCTGAAATCCGGTTATCATTTGTAATGACTCCGTCCTTTAAAGGAACATTAAAGTCAACACGGACTAAAACTTTTTTTCCTTTTAAGTCAAGGTCTTTAACAGTTAATTTCGCCATTTATCAGAACTCCTTAAAAAATTTTTACATGCTAATTATATCACAATTTTCATAAATACGGTAGATAAAATAGAGACTCTTTTGATACAGCAGTACCTTAAGCTGCAGACGGATAAGGGCCTGCCAGCAAAAAAGAAGACCGGAAGGTCTTCTTCTGTTATGTATGTATCAGCTTATTTCAGCTGATAAGTTTGGGCCTGAATTACTGAGCAATTTTTGCGAAGTATTCAAGAGTACGAACAAGCTGAGATGTGTAAGACATTTCGTTATCGTACCATGAAACAACTTTAACTAACTGTTTGCCGTCAACGTCAAGCACTTTTGTTTGAGTTGCATCAAACAGTGAACCGTATGACATACCCACGATATCTGAAGAAACGATTGGGTCTTCAGTGTAACCGTATGATTCATTTGCAGCAGCTTTCATAGCAGCGTTTACTTCTTCAGCAGTCACGTTCTTATCAAGAACAGCTACTAATTCAGTAACAGAGCCTGTTGGAACAGGAACACGCTGTGCAGCACCGTCAAGTTTTCCATTCAGCTCAGGAATAACAAGACCGATAGCTTTTGCCGCACCTGTTGAGTTAGGTACAATGTTATTAGCACCTGAACGTGCACGGCGAAGATCTCCGCCGCGGTGAGGACCGTCAAGAATCATTTGGTCACCAGTATAAGCGTGGATAGTAGTCATCAAGCCTTCTTGGATGCCAAAATTGTCATGAAGTGTTTTGGCCATTGGTGCAAGACAGTTTGTTGTACATGATGCACCGGAGATAACTGTTTCAGTACCATCAAGAATATCATGGTTAGTGTTGAAAACAACTGTTTTAACATCGTTACCTCCTGGAGCTGTGATAACGACTTTCTTAGCTCCGTTAGCATGCAGATGTTTTTCAGCAGCAGCTTTCTTAGCAAAGAAACCAGTTGCTTCAAGAACAATTTCAACACCGTCAGCTGCCCAGTCAATTGCTTCTGGATCACGTTCAGCAGAAACCTTAACGAATTTACCGTTAACTTCGAATCCGCCTTCTTTTACTTCCACTGTACCATCAAAACGGCCTTGAGTTGTATCATACTTCAACAGATGCGCAAGCATATTTGGATCTGTCAAGTCATTGATGCGAGTAACTTCAACACCTTCTACATTTTGGATACGACGGAAAGCGAGACGTCCGATACGACCGAAACCGTTAATACCAACTTTAACTACCATATAGTGATTTCCTCCTTAATTGAAAATCAAAAAAATTTATTAGAGAGTTGCCTCTCTGCCAATCGTGAAAAGAAAAACATGTAAAAAATACAGGCCCTTTCAACAGTTTTATTATATACCTATTTCAGAAAAATTGCAAACATAAGCGGCCAGTCATAAAAAGCCAGTCAAATGAAAAAAGCCCTGCAAGCACCGGCTCAAGCGGCTCGATTCTTGCAGGGTTTGATGAGATGAGAGGAAAGTCTGCTGACAGACTATTCCCCGGAATTTTTCTTAATAATTTCTTCCTGAACTGCTTTAGGCACGTCTTCATAGTGGTCAAAGACCATCATAAAGGTTCCGCGCCCTTGGGTTGCTGAACGAAGAACTGTCGCATATCCGAACATTTCAGCAAGAGGAACATAGGCACGGACAATTTGACTGTTACCATGAGCTTCCATGCCGTCAACACGCCCTCGGCGAGCAGTCACATGACCCATAACATCTCCCAGATTATCCTCAGGTGCAGTAATCGTAACAAGCATCATCGGCTCAAGAATGACCGGCTGAGCTGTCTTGGCAGCCTCTCTAAGCGCCAGCGAAGCTGCAACTTTAAAGGCTGTTTCTGAAGAGTCGACATCATGGTAAGATCCATCATAAAGTTTAGCCTTGACATCCACAATCGGGTAGCCGGCAAGCACACCGTTAGCCATTGACTCTACCAGACCTTTTTCAACAGCCGGAATGAATTCACGCGGTACAACACCGCCGACAATGGCATTTTCAAATTCAAAGCCTTTGCCTTCTTCATTAGGAGTAAATTCAATCCAAACATCACCAAACTGTCCCTTACCGCCGGTTTGACGCTTGAAGAAACCGTGAGCTTGAGTAGAAGCACGGAAGGTTTCGCGGTAAGATACCTGCGGCGCTCCGACATTCGCTTCAACTTTGAATTCACGTTTCATCCGGTCAACAAGAACGTCAAGGTGCAGTTCCCCCATACCGGAAATAACCGTTTCACCAGTTTCAGCATTGGTTTCAACACGGAAGGTTGGATCTTCTTCAGCAAGTTTTTGCAAAGCGATACCCATTTTATCTTGGTCAGCCTTAGATTTAGGTTCAACCATGAGCTGAATAACCGGTTCCGGAACTTCAATGGATTCAAGGATAACCTTAGCTTTTTCATCAGTCAGAGAATCCCCGGTTGTCGTTTCCTTAAGACCTACCGCTGCAGCGATATCTCCGGAATAAACAGTTTGGATTTCTTCACGGCTGTTAGCGTGCATCTGCAGGATACGGCCGATACGTTCACGTTTCCCTTTTGTTGTATTCAGCACATACGAACCGCTTTCAAGTATACCTGAGTAAACCCTAAAGAAAGTCAGACGTCCAACGAACGGATCTGTCATAATTTTAAAGGCCAGAGCCGCAAATGGTTCGTCATCTGAAGCAGGACGTGATTCTTCTTCATCAGTATCAGGATTAACACCTTTAATAGCTGGGATATCCAGCGGGCTTGGGAGGTAGTCAATAACCGCATCAAGCATCAGCTGCACACCCTTGTTTTTAAACGCAGAACCGCAAAGAACAGGGTAGAATTCAACATTGATTGTTGCTTTACGGATAGCAGCTTTCAGTTCGTCGTTAGTGATTTCTTCCCCTTCAAGATATTTCAGCATCAGGTCTTCATCTGTTTCAGCCACAGCTTCAATCAGTTTTTCCCGGTATTCTTCAGCCTGATCGAGGTATTCAGCAGGAATATCCTCTTCCAAGATATCTGTTCCAAGGTCGTTAGTATAAATTTCGGCCTTCATTTTGATCAGGTCGATGATACCGCGGAAATCATCCTCAGCTCCGATTGGCAGCTGAATAGGGTGGGCATTAGCCTGAAGACGGTCATGCAGGGTGCTGACAGAGTAGAGGAAGTCTGCACCGATTTTATCCATTTTATTAGCAAATACAATACGTGGAACGCCGTACTCAGTCGCTTGGCGCCATACTGTTTCAGTCTGCGGCTCAACCCCTGACTGTGAGTCCAGTACCGTTACAGCACCATCAAGGACACGCAGAGAACGCTGAACTTCAATAGTGAAGTCCACGTGCCCCGGGGTATCAATGATGTTGACCCTGTGACCGTTCCATTGGGCTGTTGTCGCAGCCGAAGTGATTGTGATACCACGCTCTTGTTCCTGCTCCATCCAGTCCATTTGCGAAGCACCTTCATGTGTTTCACCGATTTTATGGATTTTTCCAGTATAGTAGAGAATGCGTTCTGTCGTTGTTGTTTTACCAGCATCGACATGGGCCATGATACCGATGTTACGAGTTTTTTCAAGTGAAAATTCGCGAGCCATTTGGTTTTCTCCTATAAATTTATTTACTTTCTTATTATATCATATTTAGAAAGAACGGATAGGCAGGACCTACCCGTTCTCAGCAGCTTCATTTATGCGGTTTGGTGACAGGTTTCAAGTCTATAAATGCATATAAACCGACTTGGAAGCTCCCTTAGCGAGCACATTTAAACTCAAAACAAAGGCAGCATCTCTTAATCGTCGCTGTACCTGTTTAACACCTTATGCCGCAGTCTTACCAGCGGAAGTGAGCAAAGGCACGGTTAGCTTCAGCCATACGGTGAGTGTCTTCCCGTCTCTTAACAGCTGCCCCTGTATTATTGGCTGCATCCATAATTTCTTTAGCCAGACGATCTTGCATAGTATGTTCGCCGCGGCCGCGGGAAATTGTAACCAGCCAGCGAAGACCAAGTGTGGTCCGGCGTTCCGGACGCACTTCCACTGGCACTTGGTAGTTGGAACCGCCGACACGGCGGGCACGAACTTCAAGGACAGGCATAATATTTTCCATTGCTGTTTCAAAAACTTCTAAAGCATCATTTCCTGTTGCTTCTTTGATTTGTTCGAAAGCACCGTAAACAATGCTTGCAGCTGTTCCGCGTTTCCCATCAAGCATAACACGGTTGATAAGACGTGTCACAAGTTTTGAATTGTACAACGGATCCGGTAATACTTCACGCTTTGGCGCTTGGTTTTTACGACTCATTTCTCATGCTCCCTTCTTATGCTTTTGGTTTTTTAGTCCCATACTTCGAACGGCCTTGCTTCCGGTCAGTTACACCAGCAGTATCAAGGGCACCGCGAACAATATGGTAGCGGACACCGGGAAGGTCTTTAACCCGGCCGCCGCGGATAAGCACAACACTGTGTTCTTGAAGGTTGTGCCCAATCCCTGGGATATAGGCAGTTACTTCAATGAGGTTGCTCAAACGGACACGGGCAAACTTACGAAGGGCAGAGTTAGGCTTTTTCGGCGTCATTGTGCCGACACGTGTTGCCACACCGCGCTTTTGCGGTGAAGGTATGTTAGTCTGCACTTTTTTATGGCTGTTGTAGCCAACATTCAGAGCCGGTGATTTCGATTTTTCTACTTTAGATTTACGTGGTTTACGTACCAACTGATTAATTGTAGGCATCTACGTTCTCCTGTATCATTTTTATTTTTGGTTGAAAGAAAGATTGGTGACAGTCTTCTTTCCTGTGTGTACTTTTGCAACAATTGTCAGCACGTCTCTGTACACTTTTGAGAGACCAAAAGTAAAAAGTACCGCTTAGTATAGTAACATAAACGGCACTTTCTGTCAAATACTTTTTCTGCTGAAATTCAGCTGTTCAAAAAGCGGGGACGCTTTAAACAGCCGAGCTTTTCGCAGACCAATAACCAAGACAGGAACAATACTCAAACAGGCTTGTTGGTTTTTCCTATTAATCAAAGATATTGCCGATCTTAACAGTTATTTTATGGTCCTTTATATCGATATCAGATACTTTAAGCAAAGACTTGTAATCATTTCTGTCCTGTCTTTGCTGAATATTCTCTGCAAAAACAGCCACACCGACCAGCTGACAGTCAAATTCATCCAGCAAGCTGATCATGCCCGAAATAGTCCCTCCGCCTTTGAGAAAATCATCAACGATCAACACTCTGCTGTTTGGCTTGAGACTGCGCTTAGATAGGAACATTTTTTCAATCCGGCCGCTTGATCCGCTGGCATAATTGACAGATACCGTAGAGCCTTCGGTAATTTTTAAATCACGCCGCACAATGACAAAAGGCACATTGAGAATATTAGCAACTGCATTGGCCAGAGGGACACCCTTAGTCGCTACTGTCATGACAGCATCAATCTCCTGTCCTTTAAAAGCATCTGCCATAATTCGTCCGACATTCTGCAAAATTTTAGGAGTGCTGAGCAAATCTGACAAGTAGATATAGCCGCCGGGTAAAATACGGTCGCTTTCTGACAGGCGTTGGCGTAAATCTTCTACCAGCGCACGCGCTTCTGATCTGGCAATCGTCGGCCGGAATAAAACACCGCCGCTGGCGCCCGTAATGGTCTCAATTTCACCAATCCCAGCTTCCTGAAAAGCTTTCTTGATAATGGCAATGTCTTCTGAAATCGAAGACTTGGCTGCTTCATACTGTGAAGCGAAAGTGCTCAGACTCGTTAATTTATAAGGGTTATTGAGCAAATAATTGGAAATGACAACCATGCGTTCACTTCGTCTCAGCTTCATAGATTTTTTCTTCATTAAGTTAAAATTCCTTTGTCATTATAATAGAATTTGTTTTCAGAACTACTGTCCGGCGGATAGTACTGTCCTTTATTATTTGGACTTCGGTTTGTAGAAGGGGCGGTTGTCCATAGCAAAGATTCGGCTGGTCATCTCGCCTGACTCAACGCGTTTCAAAGCAGTTGTCATCATCATCATCTCCGCATCCAGATTGTCAATAATATGAATGATTTCAGCCTCCATAATCTGCGGACGAACCGGGCTGCCGTATTCCAGCTGCCCGTGATGGCTCAAGATAACATGCCGCAAAACAATAACGTCTTCTTTCGAATCATCAATATTGAGCTCCAGCAGCGCTTTGGTGATTTCTTCATCAATAAGCGCAATATGCCCAATCAGATTCCCGCGAATTGTATATTCCGTATTGTCCGGTCCGGACAGCTCGATAACTTTTGCAAGGTCATGAAGCATGATGCCGGCAAAAAGGAGACTCTTATTCAGCTCGGGATAGATATCCCCGATACTGTCTGCCAAGCGTACCATTGTCGCTGTGTGATAGGCTAAACCGGATTCAAAGGCATGGTGATTCGTCTTTGCAGCCGGATAAGTAAAGAATTCCTTGGCAAATTTACGATAGAGACTGCGAACGAGGCGCTGCCAAACGGCATTTTCAATCTTGAACATCATCTGTTCAAGGTAATCTTTGACATCAGAGACATCTACCGGCGGTTTTTCCCTAAAATCAGCCGGATCGTTCGGTTCGCCAGCTTGGGGGTGACGCAGCGTAATTTGGTTAACTTGGGGAGTTCCATTGTAAACTTCTCTGCGGCCTTTCATATGAATAACCTTGCCGGCAGTAAACTCGCTGATATTATAGGGCTGAGCGTCCCAAAGATTGCCTGAAATTTCACCGCTGTCATCCTGAAAGGTAAAGGCAATGTAATTTTTGCCCGCACGGGTCTTTCGAACTTCAGCTGATTTGATAAGATAGAATCCTTCGAAAAGCTCATCTTTTTTCATTTGACTAATCTTCATCGTTTTCCTCGTCTTCTAACTGCGGGAGGTCAAGCAGTGAGCCATTTTCCTGCTCTTGATAGGTTTCCACCCGATCAAGCGCACGGACGATAGCATTGGTCCGTGTTGTCAGTAAGCTTCCTAATGTTTTATTTGCAGTATTCAGCTGCTTTTGTGCCTTAGTCAGCAGGTTGCCGAATTTATTGAATTCAGCTTTAACATTTCCCAAAATCTTGCTGATATCGTCGGCATTTTTCTGGAGATTCAGGGTTTTAAACCCTACAGAAAGTGAATTAAGCAGGGCGGTCAAGGTTGATGGACCTGCTACTACGATGTTTTCTTCCCGCCGCAGACTGTCAAAAAACGCTGGCTGACGGACAGCTTCTGCATAAAGCCCCTCTGTTGGCAGAAACATAACAGCAAAATTAGTCGTTTCAGGCGGTTTGAGGTATTTTTTATTAATATCCTTGGCAAACCGCTTGATAGCGGCAAGAAGGGCCTTCCTTTGAGTTTCTATTTCTTCTTTGCGGCCTGTTTCGTAAGCCTCTTCTAAACGGTAATAGTCCTCCAGCGGAAATTTTGAGTCAATCGGCAGATAGACATACTCTCCTTGCCTTGTTCCGGGCAGTTTAATCGCATATTCAACACGCTCAGATGTCCCTGATACTGTTACAAACTCACGCTCATACTGATTCTCTGTCATGATATCTTCGATAATCTGACCGAGCTGCAGCTCACCTAAAATACCACGAGTTTTAGTATTTGACAGAACTTTGTTAAGCGTTCCGACATCCTGAGCGACAGACCGCATCTCCCCCAAGCCCTGATTGACACTCTCAAGCTGCTTGGAGACAGCAGCAAAGGAGGCCTGAAGGCGGCTCTGCAGCGTTTGTTCCAATTTTTCTTCCACCGTCTGACGCATTTGCTCCAGACGCTTTTCATTGGAGACCTGAAGGTCTTTAACGGACTGAGACAGACTTGTCTCAATAGCTGATAAGCGCTGATCCGACCGGTCGCGGCTTTCAGTCAGATTCTGCTGGAGTACATCGCGCAAATCATTCTGCTGCTGGTAGATTTCTGTCTGCAGACGGTTAAGCTGGCTGTTTATCTCCAACATCTGATCTTTCTGGGCCAGATTCAGCTGATAAGAAAGCTGGTCCGAAAGATTGTCAGCATTATTATCCAATTTGTCTGCCAATTCACCCTTAAGCTCACTGATCTTTGACAGCAGAAAAAGTGCAAGAAGTAAAGTCGCAATGGCAATAATGATTAAGAAAATTTGCATCTCAGCTCCTGTCTTTGCTCTGAATCACAAGAAGATAGCCCGAATCGCACTGAACAGTAATCGGCCGGCCGATAAATTCATTGCTGGTGTAGATCTTCTTTTTAAAAAAACGATTGGGAGTCAGCTCATACTTAGCTCCGATGATAATTAGGTCAGCATCGCTATCTGTCAAAAAAGAAATGTAAGCCATCCCTTCATCTTGTACAATTTGATGCCGTCCGCTGGGCAGAAAACATACGGTATTAGCCGCATCACGCAGCTTGATTTGCCTCATAAAAGGAGCCAAGTCCGGATCGCTGGGCAAAAAAAGATTGGCCAGCATATGATCAATCCGACCGCCAAAAGCACCAAAGATAGTGACTTGAGCCTGAGGGAATCTGGTAAAAATCGTTTTTAAAGCCAGCTCCGTATCTGTATCATCTTTTTCTGCAGCCGCTGAAACGAGTTCCTGAGCCGATTGCTGAATAACTGCAAGTTCCTCCGCTGTCACAGAATCAAAATCACCAACCGCCAAATCTAAAGGCAATCCTTGTTCAAGCATGGTCAGGCAGGCACGATCAGCTCCGGCCAGATAATCAAAATCACCGGTAAAACAGGTCAGGTCTCCGCTGACAAATAAGGCCGCTCTAATCATCCAAAGCCTTTCGCAGCGTCTGCAGCTGAGCTGTCAGGTCCTGAGCCTTAAAGAGATAGGATCCTGCTACAAACACATTGGCTCCAGCGTCAGCACAGGCTTTGATGGTATGCTGATCCACCCCTCCATCCACTTCAATATCAAAATCAAGACCGTGCTGCTTACGAAGACGGGCTACTGTCTTGACTTTAGCCAGACATTCAGGAATAAAAGCCTGTCCGCCGAATCCAGGATTGACCGTCATTATCAAAACTTGGTCAACTAAGCCTAAGAGCGGCTCCAGCGCCGTAACAGGTGTTCCGGGATTAATCACAACCCCAGCTCTCATCCCCGCTGCTTTAATTTTTTGCAGAGCTCCGTGAATATGGCTGGTCGCTTCAGTATGAACAGTCATGATATCGGCACCGGCCTGAGCAAAAGCAGTAACATAACGCTCGGGGTCGACCACCATCAAGTGGCAGTCAAAGACCAGTTTACTATGCCGGCGCATACTGGCTACCACCCCGGCACCAAAGCTGATATTAGGAACAAACTGGCCATCCATAATATCGATGTGAACATATTCAGCACCTGCTGCTTCTATGCGCTGCAGCTCTGAAGCAAAATCAGCATAGTCGGCTGCCAAAATAGAAGGAGCCATTTTGTGGGATAACGTCATAGTCTAACCTACTTTCTTTTACTGAGTTTTTGATACGTTTCACGCCGGTTCTCAATTTCACTTAGAAACTGCAGGTAATGCTCATAGCGCTGCTGCCAAATCTCCCCCTGTTCCAGGGCTGTCTTCACAGCGCAGTCCGGCTCATGTGTATGGGTGCAGGAACGGAATTTGCAAGAAAAACTGGCGGCCTTTATCTCTGGGAAAGCAGCTGTCAGACTTTCACTATCTGTTATTTCGTAATTCAGAGAAGAAAAACCTGGGGTATCTGCAACTTTTCCGCCGCAGACATCATATAGGCTGACAGCCCGTGTCGTATGACGGCCGCGGCCAAGACTGTCGGATATGGCCGCTGTTTTTAACTGCAGTTCCGGTTCCAGCTGATTCAGAAGCGTCGATTTCCCGACACCGGTCTGCCCCATAAAAACGGTTATGCGGTCTCTTAACACAGGCGGCAGTTCTGCTGTTTTCGAAAAAAAGCGGTAGCCGATGTCTTCATACCGTGATCGAATCATCTCCAGCTCCCGGCTGTCCGTCAGCAAGTCCGTTTTGGAAATATAAACCAGCGGACAGATCCTTTTATGTTCTAACAAAACCAAAAACCTATCCAATAAATTAGGATTGAAATCCGGCTCTTTAGCCGACATCACCACTACAGCCTGATCAATATTAACAATAGGCGGGCGGACCAGGCTGTTCTTTCTTTCATAAATTTTTAAAATATAGCCTTCCGAATGCTGATCTGCTGTAAAGTCCACCAAATCTCCGACATAAGGGGTCTCCCCTTTTTTTCTGAAATTGCCGCGTGCCCGTGTCTGATACACTTTTCCCTCTGACTCAACATAATAAAAGCCGGCCAAAGATTTAATAATTCTGCCTTGCAAATGAACTCCTTTATCTTTTATAAGCTCATCATAACAAATCCACGTCATATTTTCAAACGCTACCTGCTCTATAAGGCAATATACTGTTATGTTTAAAAATCTTTATAGCTTTATAAAGATTTAAAATGATACAATAAATATCGGCAGAAAGAATATTGGTTTCAATTGTAATAGGCCATTGAAATGTTAGACTTATATTCGCTGTAACAGGCGTAGGATTGCTGAAGCCATAAAGCTTTGATTAAAATAGATAAGGAGATAATTGATTTGAAAGACGGTAAATTTAAAATGACTGTTTCCATTATTATCTTGAGAGGCAGTGAAATACTTTTACAATTGAGAAATAATACTGGGTATATGGATGGTTTCTATGATTTAGGTGTCAGCGGCCATGTTAACAGCAATGAGGAACTGAAAAATGCAGCGGTAAGGGAAGCTTCAGAGGAACTAGGACTAAAAATTTTGCCACAAGAGCTGACTTATATTACACTTATTCAAAACGTTAAGGACAACTATGTTTATATCTATTTTCTTTACAAAATATCTGATAATAAAAGAGCTGAGATAAAAAATAATGAACCAAACCAAATAAAAGAACTGTTATGGGCTAGGCTAAACAACCTACCGGATAATTTACTTCCCCATAACAGAATAGCTTTGAAAAATTATAAGCGTCACCTTGGCTATGATGCCGTTTGCGACGAAGAAGACAGCTAAATACTTACAGCAACCATTCAAAGAAACTGACATAATGAATTGAACACGCCCTAAACGCTGCGGGAAAAAACATGGTCAAATATAGAACTGATTTCACAGTTAGGCAGCCGTAAACGTCTGAAGACTTTGTCGCCTTAGCAGTAGACAGCACCCTTCTAGTCGTTCTGGCAGAGGTGCGCCTACGAAATCATAGATTTCTGGCTTACCGCCATTTTTGCTTTTGCGTTTTTAACAGCCTTTGTATCTTAATAAAAAACAAAGCTGAGACAGACGATCTCAGCTTTGTTTGTAGAAATTAAACAGAGGTCTGGACCTAGAAATCGGAGAACTAAGAATTCTATAACCTGAGGTCCTGCACCCGCTTTTTGGCTTCACTGCCTGCTTTTGGCTTTTTTTACGTTTGTGTCCCGATTTTTATAGGAATACCTTTTGCGGCTGGAACTGTAAAACCGCTGGCATGAGCTTAAATAGCTTTGGCATTAAAGGTTTTCTGCAAAGAAAGGAAGGATTTTTTCGACTGCTTCATCGACAAAGGGGAAGAGATCATAAAGGTCATAATGACCGGCTTCAGGAATAATCACCCATTCTTTGACTTCGCTTCTTGCAGCATCAAAGATTTCACGAGAAGCAGGCTGACTCCAAGCATTTTCTGCTGAAATCACCAGATAAGGCTTAGTCATATCTTTCATAATTTCCGTCACATTATATTCGATAAGTTCCAGCTGACTCCAAGCCACAACTTGATTGCTCCAGCGCGGCTTATTGCCTCTGGCAGTGTAGTAGTAGGCTGCTCCCTCTTCAAATGCACGCGGCAGAAAATTGAGGTGAAGAAGATCTCCAATACCATTTTCGTAAGCAGCTTTCGCAGCTTTAACCTCGTCTTCCGGCATAAAGAAGTTTGTCATCGGAGAGGTCGAAATATTTGAGATAGCCGGCACAATAGCTGTGATAGCTTTCAGGCGCGGGTCTTTAACGCCGGCAACAGACATGTAGGAGCCGGAACCGCAGATACCAAGTCCGCCAATACGGTCATTGTTCACATAAGGCAGGCTTTCAAGAAAATCAACCGCCCCTTCAATATCCGTTTCTTTAACATCAGGAAGTTCCTGCTGACGGGGGAAGCCCTCGCTTTCACCAAAGTAAGAACCATCAAAGGTTAAAGCGATATAACCGGCCTCAGCCAGATATTTAGCATAGGTGCTTTGCGCCTGCTCTTTCACTGAAAGCATAGGGCCGGTCACAACAACAGCAGGGTAGTTGTTGTTTCCATTAAAATCCGCCGGCAAGTAAAGGTGCCCAGCTAAACGCAAGTTAAGGTCCTTATTTTTAAAAGTAACATTTTGAACAGTCATTTAAATTCCTCTCTTATTTTTGTTAAGACTAAGGCAAAAATTTTGCCTCAAAGGTGTTTGCTATATTTTAAGGTCTAATCTGCACAGGAAGCAGATTATTGTTTTAATTTGGGCTGTCAGATTTGATGGATTCATAATAAATTTGCTGAACTGTACAAGAATATAAGTAAAGTCTCAGCTTGCTCCCATACCGCCATCAACAGCCATAACAGCACCGGTGACATAACTGGCTTGATATGAAGCAAGGTAAGCCGCAGCATTGGCAATATCGGCAGCAGAACCAACATACTGAAGCGGAATCATGCTGACAATACGATCCATATGGGCTTTAGCATCTGCCTCTGATAAATCTGTCTGATTCCATATATCAGTAGCAATTGTCCCAGGAGCAATGGCATTAACACGGACACCGTCAGCAGCCAACTCTAAGGCCCAAACGCGGGTGAAGTTTTCGACTGCTCCTTTGGCTCCAAGATACATGGACATATTTGGTCCCCGATGCTGTGCTCCGACAGTTGAAAGATTAATGATTGTTCCTTTCGACTTAATAATAAAAGGCAGGGTTTGGATAGTCATATCCAAAAGTGCACGGACATCCAGAGCAAAAGCACGGTCATAATCGTCCAAGATCAATTCTTTTAAAGGAGTAACGGGAGCCCAGCCAGCATTATTCACTAAAATATCCAGCTGACCGCCGAAGTCTATAGTCCCAGCTATTTTAGCGACATCGTCTGAGCGGGTAATATCTGCTACAACATAGGAAATATTGGCATTCGCTGCTGCCGCTTCCTGCAAAACGGCCTCACGGCGTCCGGCGATTACAACTTTAGCTCCTTCTTCAGCATAGCGGTCTGCGATAGCACGGCCAATACCTGACCCTCCGCCTGTGACAAGAGCTACTTTATTTTCCAATAATTTTGACATAAAGATGTATCCTTTCAATTTTATCAATAGGCTTGCCTTTGATATTATTAATATACCTTACTGAAAACTTTTTGAAAATTACTTTAAGAGCAAGCTAGCATACATAGCCCGTATGGTGCATGATTGACTCAAAACAAGGCCTTCAAATGCCTTCTTACTGGCGTATGATAGCAAAAAACTGCTTTTTAGGTATTCCAGAAAGTTCCCGCTTCCCCAGCAAGTCAGAAGAGTGAGCAAATATTTTTTCCTCATAACTAAGCAAGTAACCACTCGGTCTTTCCGAATGGTTACTTAAACATTTTTCTGAAAACAAGGCTGAATAATGGTTCACAAAAAGCAGCGCTTCATAGTTTATGACTTTGCCAAAAGCAGCTCAGAGCATTGTAAGTATAATCACAAACAGCACTGTAATCGTGTTTGGCACCGGCTCTTTCACGAAAGAAAAGATTACTGTCCAATTTAAAGACTTCTGGCGCCTGTTCAGCTAAATTCAGCACCTGATTTTTGAAAGCTGCATAGGCAAAGTCCGCTGTCCCAGTCATTGCATAGATGAGAAAATCAAGATTCCTGCTAACTGCTGCCTCAGCAAAAACAGCAGGCGGCGTTGAAACATTGCCGCTCATAGGGTTGAAATAATAAAAATAATCCAGAGCATGCTCAAAAGTCCGCCAAGTATTGACTGACCCCATAGAAAATCCGCTAAAAGCACGGTAATGCCGTGAGGCCTTGAGATCAGCCGGACGGACAGACTCAGCATAAGTACTGTAAGCTCCCTCAACTGCAGGTATAAGGTCATTAACCAGTTCTCTATGATAACGACTTGTCAGATCAATAGCCAGCCCATAATCACTGCTGTCCTCAGAGCTGGTATTATTATAAGTCAGCAGTACAATGAGCATAGGCTCCATGTCTCCATTAGCTATGGCATGGTCAACAATATGTTTGAAAGCTCTCGGCTGCTCTGGTCTTCCCATAGTTGTCGCCTCATCGGACCAGCCGCCATGGCTGAGATAAACAATCGGGTAGGGCCGATCCTCCCTGTAGCTATAGGGCAGATACACCAAGGCCTCCTTTTTTAAAGGAAGAGGGTCTGCCGATGTATATGAAAAAGACTCATAAGTCTGGTAAACCACTGTCTCCAGACGTCCCGCCTGTCTGCAGGGCTTAAAATAATTTTTTGGAATATTTTTAAGTTTTTCTGGTATGTGAATAGTAGCTGCCATAACAAGTTTACTTTCTTTTATTTTCTTCCCAAAAGGCGATGGCATCATCAATCCAGCCCTCAGCCTTTGTCCCTTCACCCAGTCCAAATCCGTGCTCAAGGCCTTCATAGACTTTGCAGACAGCCGGCGTCCCGTTGGCCTTAATAGTGTCAATACGCTTCTGCATGATTCGGTAATCGGCAATCCAGTCTCTGCTTCCGACAAGAGCCATAGTTGGAGGCTCCTGCCCTGTCACTTGATTAAATCCTGTATACTGCATAATAACAGCGCCGGCCTTAGGATAAGACTTTTCTCCGCCATTGTTTGCATCATTTCCCAGCCATGCAGCTAAACGAGCGCCCGCAGAACCGCCCCAGAGTGAGTAGCCTGTCATGTCCAGCCCCAACTCTTTAGCATGTTCGTGCAGAAAAGCGATAGCACGGGCTAAATCTTTTCGCCCCGTTTTTGCACCCGGTCTGTAAATCAATGCAAAGGCATTGTAGCCTTGAGCTGCCAAATACTGGCAATGAGGGAAACTGTCCTGCAGGCCGCCGACAAACTGAAAGGCTCCCCCTGCATTAACAATAGCCGTGCCTGCATGAGGGCGGCCTTTAAAAAACAGCAGACCTGTGCGTTTCTTTGAGACATCAGCCTGCTGCTCCTCAAAACTGTATATTTCATAAAATACCGTCTGCCCCTCCTGCGCCCTGCTGCGCAGCTCATTCATAATGGAAACGGTACGGGAAGCCTTAGCTGAATGACCGTACCAAGGAAGGGCATAGCTAGCTTGCGCAAGCGTCATTTGCGGAGACATATTTAAGTCCAAAGGGAAAAGCCGTTGCGCAAAACCAGCAAACTCTGCTGTTTCATAAATCTCTTGCAAAGTAGTCTCTTCAGTAAACATAATCCTCCTTCATTCATTAAAAAAGCGGGACGGAAGTTTTCCGGAAGAAAACAGTTCACAATCCCACCCGCAACAATTCAGAGCCAGATTTTCATCCCCAGCAAGATACAAAGGGCTTAGGCCGCAATCAGTTTCAAATCATTAATAAACTGGCCTTGTTTTGCCCTGTGTAGCAGCATTTGCAATACCGACGCTGTCATTTTTGAGAAAATCAAAATTCTCAGCAATGCGTACGACAACATCTGCCATACTCTTACGTGAACCGGACACCCCTACATACTCTTCATTTTTATGAGTAATAACGTAATCTATTTCATTGCGATCGTTGAGCCAAGGTAAACGCAAGGTCGTGTAGTCGAGCCCTGATTCTTCTAAAAGTTTATCGGAGCGCAGAGCGCTGCTTAATCCGCTTTGACCGATTGTTTCCCGATTCCAGCGGCCAAATTCATCCGGAACTTCATTATAAATTCCAAGAACATTTGAGGCCACGACACGGTTAACACCGTTTGCTTTCATCGCATCAATAACATTTTGAGTGATGCGGTTGTTGGGATCGTGGTCAACATTGGAAATGAAAACCAAGTCCTGACCTGCTGTTGCTTTGGTTAGAGTTTCAAGATCATAAATATCCCCCTCCACAACATCAACACGCTCAGCGTTTTTTGCTAAGTCATTGACACGGCTGCTGTTGCGCAAGTACAAAGTTAAATGTGTCTCTGGCTGTTCTGCCAGCAAACGTTCTGCAACAATACGGGCAATCTGTCCGTTAGCACCAAGAATCAAAATATTTTTCATTGCAATTGTCCTCCATAACTGTTGATGAGGTTAGTATAAATCTAAAAAATCATTTTGAAAATTACTTTTACAGTATAGAAGCATACATACCACGCATAGCAAATATCGGTCTTTTCGCTGAAACTACAGAATCTTTTTACTAGATAAACTTGTTACTGTTCACCTAAAAAAACTCTCTTACCTCTTTTTAGGATATAGCAGTCATTATATATTAGTTTAAAAATTGATCAATATAATAATTGAAGTACGTCTTTTCACCTGTTATGATGACAAGATTACCAGAAATACCGTACTTAAGTTTTCCCACTTGTTTTTTAGACAGTCTTGTCTTTGCAATAACTTTAAAATAGTTCCCTTCTTCTGTTTGTGTAGCATTTGAATCAATACTTGTAATTTTAGAAGTAAGTGTTGTATCATTATTTGCAGAATCCTGCATTTTAAATTTTACTTCATCACCAACTTCTAAAGTTGATATAGCATCAGAAGGTATATAGGTCTCAATGTTAACTTCTTTTTTTTCTTCTATTGATGGGTAAATCTGAGCAATAGTCGTCCCTTCAGAAATAATTTCAGAATCAATAACCTCCGGATTTACATGTACAATACCTGTATTAGTAGATAGAATTTTGGTTGCATCTAAGGCGTACTTTTGAAGCTCAAGCTCACTAGCCGATTCTTGAATTCTTTGGTCTAAAGCAGTCATTTCTTGACTAACTTCTGCTATTTTTTGTGCTTTTAATGATGACAATTGACTATCTAAACTAGAATTATAGGCTTGTTGAGCTCCAGAGCTTGAATATTGAATTTGATAGCTGGATAATTCTGTTTGAAGTTGGTTAATTTGCGTATCTATCTGTGAAATAGTCTGCGTTTTAAGAGCTGCCTTATCATCCTCATTCAACGATGATAGATTTTGGGCATTATAAACTAGATAGATAAAATAACCAGTATTTGAACTATCAATTGTTTCACCTGAAGAAATTGCATTTTTTAAAGTTTGGTAATCAGCGATTTTTTGAGAAATATCGTTCATAATATTCCCTATTGTATTTTGTGTTTCAGTTGCTGATGAATTTTGAGAAGATATTGTACTATTTTCTTGTTCAACTTCACCTGCTAGTGTTTGTTTTTGGCTTAAATAATCTTCAAAGCGTTGTAAGTAACCAAAAGAATCCTCTCTATCAAACTGATTACTATCATTTTCAATACTCGTTTTTAGCAGTTCTAACTGTGATTTTTGTTGATTTAATGACTCCAATTGTTGCTCAGCGTTTTCTTTTTGAACGGACTCAATTTCAGAAGCATACTCAATCAGTAAATCCCCTTCTTTTACGGTAGCATTTTCAGAAAGATTATTTGTTTTAATTTTGTTATTGCTAGTCGATTGTATTTGTGATAACACCTTTACAGGTTCAATAGTTGCTGTACTTTGCAAAGTGATTTCTTTTTTCATAAAAATTAGGAAAATAACAAAAAATACTAATAAGCCAAAAACAGGCAGGATAAGTCTAGTCGAAAAATTGTGATACCGTTTTTGATAAAATTCAGAGCTTTCTAATAGTTCTTCATACATAATATTCTCCTAACTGTTTACTAAGTGAGCATAAAAACCTTGCTTCTGTAGTAATTCTTCATGATTTCCCTCTTCAATAATTTTCCCTTTATCAAGAACAACAATATGCTCTGTTCTTTCAGAAATTGTTAATCGATGCGCTATAAAGATTAATGTTTTATCTAAGGCCATCAAATTATCAATAATTTTCTTTTCTGTCAGAACGTCTAAACTGCTTGTTGCTTCGTCCAAGATAAGTATTGGAGAATCAGTTAGCAATGCTCTTGCAAGAGCAATACGTTGGCGTTGTCCACCAGAAATTCCTACCCCATCCGTTGTTAATTCTGTTTGATAATTAAGTGGCATGGCCTCAATATCAGATTTTATTTCAGCTAACTGAACAGCTCTAAAAATATCTTCTTGTGTTGTGCCCTCCTTAGCACCTAACAACAGATTATCCAGAATAGTACCATTGAATACATATGGTTGCTGTGGCAAATAATTAATATATTGACGTAAACTTTCTTTGTCAATTTCATTGAAGTTGACATCATCCAAAAGTATTTCTCCCTTAGTTGGACTATAGAAGTTAACTAACATTTTAGCTAGAGTTGTCTTTCCTGACCCTGAAATACCAACAAATGATAATTTGCTACCAGCCTTGATTGTTAATTTGATCTCTGAAAGAACTTCTTGTCCATAACCATATCTATAGCTAACATCTTTAAGAGTGATATTACCACTAAAATTATTTATATCATGAACTGTTTTCTTATCTTCAAATTCTGACTTAACTAAATAAACTTCATTTAAGCGATTATTAGCAACCTTAGCTGTTTGGAGTTTTGTTTGAAGGTTAATTAGGTTTTCCAACGGATTAGTAAAATAGACTAATAAAGTATTATAGGTAATAAGCTGTCCTAAAGTCATTTTATTATCCATCACCAAGTTTGCTCCAAGCCAAAGGACCCCAACATTTAGTAATAATTGAGCTAATTTTTTGAGTATCTTTTGCGCACTTTCTGCTTTGCCATAAGCAAATGATTTTTTTAGATAAGTAACAAACTCTCTATCGATTTTTTGGTAACGTTGTTTTTCACTTGTTAAAGATTTGATTGTTTCGATACCATTAATATCTTCAATAATGGATGATGATAATACCGCATTAGCTTCCATAGATTCCTGATTCATACGTTCGAATGGTTTCATAAAAGAAAAAATGATAATCGTATAAATAGGTAAAGCTAATAAGCTGATAAAGAATAAGTTGCTATTTTGTGAAAATAGAACGATTGAAACAATAATGACAGTAGAAACATCTAAAAAGATTGAAAGGATGGTACTTGCAAGTGCATCAATAATAGAGTTAGCATCAGTAAACCGTGATACAATTTCCCCTGTCCTTCTAGTGGCGAAAAACGACATTGGTAAATGGAAAATATGTTTGATATAAGATAAAATGACATCAATGGATAAACGTTGACCAAGTACCAATAAGAGGTATTCTTGTGCGTAAGCGATTAGTTGCTGTAGTAAGTAAACAATAATTAATCCAAAAGAAATTATGCTAAGTGTATTTTTAATCTGTTGTGGAATATAAGTATCAATTATAGATTGAAGGTAATAAGAACCGATAATATTTATTATTGTCACTAAAAATGTTGCAACTACAATATTAACTATCAATCCCTTTTGACGAGCTAAAAGTGGAATAAATGATAGCAAGCTATCTTTTTGTTCTTTATGAACTTTATAATTAGGTGCTGGTGCTATAAATATCGCTGTTCCCGTCCACTCTTTTTCAAAACGATCTCGTGATATTTTAGTCAATTTCACACTAGGGTCAGGGTCAGCAATGTGAATAGTCTTTTTATCACACCCTGTAACGACATAATAGTGCATCAAATTACCATTTTTAAGTACATGAGCTATAAATGGATAGATGATATCCTCATCAAAAAGGGACATACCAGCACGAAAAGCACGGGTCTCAAAACCTTCTCCTTCAGCAACTTTTACCAAACCAAAAGCTGTTGTCCCCTCTTGGGTAGTTTGTGCAAGCTCTCGTAAGGTTGCTAAAGAATAGTACGAGCCATAAAAATCAAAAATCATTGCTAAAGCCGCCACACCACAGTCTCGTGTATCAACTTGAGCACGATAATGTTTTTTCTTAAATTTCATAAATTCTCCCATTAGAAATATTATTCTTTTTATCATACACTATTTTTTTAAATTGAAAACAGGTACTAAAAAAGCTGTAAAAACAGCTTTTTTAGTTCAAACTATTTAATCCAGCAAGAATTCCTGCTAAAAATCCGATTATCATTGAAACAGCAATGATTATTACTGCATTATTAGTAGGAATTACCAGTGGTTTTTTAGACATATGTAAGTTTCCTTTCTATACTGTTATGGTCTATTGTCATTACTACAGTACTACCAATGCAATACATTTGTAGATATCTTTTTATATTAATTTCCGTAGTTTATCAAATAAATAAAAGCAACCTAGCTTAAAGCCACATTGCTTTATAAAATATTAAATATTTTCTACTCTATGACTTTACAAAATATTCCAAAATACCCAGAGGCAATTAAACCTAATACCATCCAAGTATATTCTGAGTTACTCATTAATTTTTGTAAGTATAAATGACTAATAATATTCATTGCAATTACTACCAATGGTAATGTAGTCATTTTAGGGAGAAGTGTTCCTAAATTTATATTATTCATAGTTAATTATACCTATACCCTTAGTAACTCCACTGTTATATTATTAATTAACTACCTGCAAATTTCTTACTACCTTCATAGATAGCCAGATATAAGATAATTACGATAGGCAATGGAATTAAATCCATATTGAACCATGAAATTATTCCTAAATCATGAAGAATGTAGGATAGACTCCATAATATAAAAATAATTGTAGATATAGTGGTTATTCTATCCTGTACCATATTTATTTACCTCGTTGTGCGATATCCTTTCCAATGGTGTATCCTGCCATAAATAAAGCAATGGCAACACCTGCTCCGCCACCTTCGATTTCCATCAATTCTTCATCTGTTAATTCCACAAATTTGTTTACTGCTAATTCCATAAAATACTCCTTTATTTATTTACCAAATATCCAACACCAATACCTGCTCCGACTAATCCTGCTCCACCAATAATTTTCCAAGCTGCGACTCCTGCAATAGTGGTTGTAAGAAGAGCACCACCTTCTACCACCATTAATTCTTCATCTAAAAGTGGTACAAATTTTTGGTTCATACTATTCATTTGCTCAAATTTTGTCATAATATCTTCTCCCTCAGTTTAACCAAAAACTCTAGCCAAAGTGTAGCCTGCAGCAAAACCTCCACCAAGACTTGCAGCGACGCCAACACCAATTAATACTGGAGCAATTCCACCAGAAATTTGTTGCAATTCTTCAGATGTTAATTCTTCGAATTTTACAACATTATCAATTTTTCTTGTCATATCATTTTTCATAATTTTACCTCACTTTAGTTTAAACTATTAAGTCCTACAGCAATTCCTGCTAAAAATCCAATACACGCTATAACTGTGAATAGAATAGCATATCTATATTCATAAAATTCTTTCATATCCGACCTACTTTCTTTTATGTTATCAATGACGATTAACATAATTTAGACCGACAGCAATGCCTCCAGAGAAGCCTACACCTGCAGCTGTTGCCCAAATTGCAATAACTGGTACAATTCCGCCTTCTGTTGCCTTTAGTTCTTCTTCTGAAAGAGCCACATAATTTTTAGTTACATTGTCCATAGTTTCAAATTTTGTCATGGTTTTTACCACCTTTCTTTAGAATATATTTTTATTATTTAAACTAAGCTAGCGTTTTCAATGCTATAATAATTGCTTCCCAAATCATCTTTTTCACCCCCTAATTTATATTAACTCTGAAATTTTCAATTTTACCTTCTTTGTATAATAATTCTATAGTCGACCAAGATTCTGAGTAAATAATTTTGAAGAGTCTATGATTTACATCAACTCTACATAGACACTCTAAATCGGTCTCATTTTCAATAATAATTGTCTGATATTCTATACTTTGGGATTTTATTCTGTATTTCATCCCACAAACCATACACAAGTTACTAATGGAGCTGAAATTAATGCCATTGCGTTCTTCTCCCTTTTATTTAGTTTTTATAGCTTTCTTTTTATGGTCTTAGTATATCTGAAAATATAAAAAAGCAACATGACTCCTAAGTCAGGTTGCTGAATTGAAAAAACAGTTCAAAATTTTTTGTTAATACTATCTTTTTTACAACTAAAAATATGTCTAGCAGTAATACTACAGACCTAATTCCACTTTCAATTGCATTAAGTCTTTGTATGAAAGAGTCGTATAATTCTTAGTTATATTGCCTAGTATTTCAACCAAAAATTCTAGCTAGGTGTAGCCTCCAGCAAATCCTATTCTTAAACTCGCTGCTATAATTAAATAAATAGTATCAGTTGATTACTGATAAAAATGTATTTTTCTGTGATAATCTTTTTTTATTACTAAAATCTGTTCTCCACTTGTCTTAGCGTCAAGCGAAGAACAGATTTTTTTCTGTAAATTGATTAACTACCTGTAATTATTCTACTCCCTTCATAATTAATTAGATGTAGAATAACTACAATAGGTAGCGGAATTAAATCTATATTGAACCAATAAGTTATTTTTAAACCATTAAGAATATAGGACAAATTCCATAAGATAAAGACAAGTGTACACACAGTGGCTATCCCATCCTCATCATATTTATTTGCCTCTTTTACTTATGACCAAAATAATACCCTGCTCCAAATCCAGCTGCTCCTAGACCAAGCCCAATCAACGCTCCTGTTGTTAATGTAATTGAACCGCCCTCCGTTTCCATCAACTCTTTATCCGAAAGATCTACATAGTTCTTAGCAATATTATCTATTGTTTCAAATTTAGTCATAATATCCTCCTTTATATTATATCTCTAATTTACGTACTCAACTTACTCTCTTTAGTTATAATATAAATTAATGTTGTTACTGCAACACTAGCACCTGCTACAATTAGATAAGCAGCATCAAGTGTATTATGCTGTATTAGTTGATAACTGATAAAAAGAGTATGAAAAATTAAATTAAATACATATACCACGTTAAAAATGTGTTTTCCTGTAATAATCATTTTTACTCCTTTGCCACTAAAATCTGTTATCTTTTAGTACTTTGTCCAATAGCATATCCTACTGCAAAACTTCCTGTAAAAATTCCAACACCTATTCCTACTGCTGTGCCTGTAACTACAATACCCCCCTCTGTATTCATCAACTCTTTATCTGAAAGAGCCATGTAGTTTTTAGAAATACTATCCATTACTCCAAATTTAGTCATAGTAAATTACCGCCTTTCTTTATATATTTTTTATTATGTGCTTTACCAAGAACGAAACAAACGTTTTCAATGCTATAAGAATATCATTTTCAGCTAACTCTATCGAAGATTTATCAGTTTTATCATCTTTAAATTAACAGCCCTACAATTAATTAAAATTTTAAGTAAATAAAATAATTTTGAAAAGCCTATGATTTACGTCAGTTCTACATAGACATTGACATTTTAGATTAGTATGTTTTTTAATCATAATTTTTGATATTCTATGCATCCAAACTCTATTCCGTATTTCATACTAGAATCCATAGGCAAACTTCCAATGGATCAGAAATCAAAACCATTGTGCTCTCCTTTCTTTTACTTAAATTTTATATTTATGCCTTTAGTATACTGAAAAAATTTAAAAAATAACATGACTTTTGAGTCAGGTTGCTAAATCATTCTTTTTTTCTATTTCAATATTTCTCGCTAATACCTCGTCATTGAGCATCTTAGCAAACATAATAGCTTTATCATAAGACTCTATTGTTTTATTTTTATTTTGTTCGATATCTAAATAGTATTTTGCTTCGAAAACATAGACTACTGGCTTATGTTGAAAATGATTAGATTCCTTCATAATTTCTCTAAATATTTTAGTATAAAACAAATAATCTTTAGTTTCAGATTGAACAAGAATACTAACTAAAACTCTTTCCAATAAATACAGCATCTCTGGATTACTATAATCGATATGAAGCAAAACTTTCTTGGAAAGTTCATCAAAATACTTTTTATCTTCAAGCCCCATAGCGCAGCACGTAAAATAGACATATACAATCAGCAAATCATTGTAGCTGTAGTTCTTTTTGGTGAGTATTTGTTGGAAATATTCCTCTAAAAAGCCTAAAGCAAAACCTATATCCCTACTCGTAAAAACATTTAGTTGTACCTGTAGGGCCTCAACTAGTAACTGTTCTTCTTCAGGAAGGAAATCATAATAGTTATTATAAATTTCATCAAATATCTCTTCCTGTTTAGCAATTCTCTCCTTATCACCATAGGTATGACTTTTGATAAGTCTATTTTTTAATTCTAAATAACGCTTCGGAATCTCTATTTTTTCGATATCAACTAAATCTTGAATCGGAATCTCCAATTTTTTAGCTAAAAATAAAAGTTTAGGGATTGTCACCATTGCCTGTCCATTCTCAATTCTTGCTAATTGTCTAAGTGTAAATTCCGATTCATCATCGCAAATATCTGCTTGTGTCAAACCCTTATTGATTCTCGCATTTCGGATTTTTTTCCCAATTGCGCTTTTAATATTATCCATAGCAGTCTCCAAATTGTTTTGATACTGTATAATAAAAAACATCCCATAAATTCGTTTTAATTGCTTTTCAGTATAGCATAGCAGTACTGAAAAAACAAGTAACACTCTTTATAATTTTTGTAAGTAGTTGACTTTGCACAAATTTTTAGAGCTATTATACGTAAGATATAGAAGATACTAATTTGTGGCTATTAAATTAACCGATATGTAGCAATATTAATCAGCTTATACTTTACTATACGTAAAAAATGTTAATTCCTGCTGCCTATTAAATAATTATTTAGACCTGACTTACAAGTCATGTTACTTTTTTTGTTTTACTGTATGCTGGAGACATAAAAATAGAAAGGAAGCCTAAGATGAAAAAAACTAAGCCATTGACTGATAAAGAATTATTTGATATTAGAGGGGGCTACTATCCAGTTATTACAGGACCGATTCTTCTTTCACAAAAAGTTGCTAATTGGGTAGTAGGTAAAATATCAAAATGAGTTATTTTATAGCATATAGTTACAGAGGCAGGAACAAAACTTCCTGCCTCTGTAACTTTTTTAGATGGATGCGTTTGACGCAGTGGTTGATTTTATGCTGCAAACTTCTAATTTCTTAACTTTGTTTCCAGCTGCCGTCTTTATCGAAAAAAATACCGTACTCTTCGTAATAGCTGTCATCTTTCAGGATTTCACCTGTTTCATAAAGGCTGATTTTATGGCTTAAGCGGTCAATACTGCGCTGTAAATTAGCTTGCTTTTCCAGAAGCATCTCCCGCTGCTCACGCAGTAGGGCCTCTCGTGCCTCCAAGGTAGAGCTCCCCTGCCTGAGCAGCTGACAGTAGTCAAGCAGAGCTTCAATCGGAATTCCCGAGTGCCGAAAACAGATAATCATCTCCAGCCATTTGTTCAAATCATCCGTGAAGTATCGGTTGCCATTGCTTTTCCGCGGAACTGGCGGTAAAAGTCCGATACGCTCATAATAGCGTAGGGTATTGGGGTTGATGTTATATTTTTCAGAAACCTGTGTGATGGTATAAGTATTTTGATTAGTCATCTCTCTTTCTCCCTTAGATTTCATTCGTATTTTAATTATCAACAGTTCAATAAGACAAAGGCAGCCGGCTGAGAGCAGTACTTGGAGACAGTCACCGCTGTTTGAGAAATATGTCCTTGCATAAGCCAAATACTGCTTTGCCATACAGCCGACAAACTAAGCCTTCATCTTTTCACTATTTAACAGTGTAGCACTTACAGTTAACTACAAGTCAAGGCGATTGCTTTTTTAACGGCTTCTCTTTCTCATCTGAGTTAACAATTCCTTTAAGCTTGTGCTGCTTTAAAAATCCTGGCTGTTCAAATATTGCTATAAATAAAAACCATCACTAGAATTAGTGATGGCTCCCTAGCTAACTATCTAACTATCTAACTGTCGCACGGTAACGCGTTGAGGTTTTTAAAAACTGACCGGCTCGTAAAATAACCTGTTCTTTCTCTGCACGATGAATCGCATCAGGAATAGCCTGAGTTTCCAAGGCTAAGCCATTGTGAGCCGGATGTCCCTTAGATTTGGTAAAATCATTATAGTTATTTGCAGTATAGACAATCAGACAGTCACAGTCAGTCTCAACAGTCAGCAGGCGTCCCGACTTAGGATCATAATATTCTGCTGCAGCCTCTTGCTTTGGATCAATCGCAAAAGGATGATCAATACCGCCAGCCAGACGGATTTGCGGATCTGATGATTGTCTAATCGCTCCAATAACTGTTCCTGCCATCAGTTTCTGTACAAAATCACTTTGACTGTCGATTGTTTCAGTCGGCAGGCTGGCTTCATTCAAGGGATAATAGCCTGTTACATTAAGCTTAAGCTGAAAGTCATCAATTAGTTGGGACTTATCCCCGCTGAGATTGAAATAAGCGTGATTTGTCGGATTGAAAAGAGTATCCTTATCCGCAGTTGCTTCGTAAGTCAGTGTCAAGGTCCCATTCTCTGCCAAGCTGTGCGTAATCCAAATTTTAACAGGACCGGGAAAACCGCCGAAGCCATCGGCACGCTCAGTATAGAAAGTTACAGAACAATCCGTCAGCTCTTCAACCTCAAACAATGCGACATGAATACCATCTAACCCGCTGTGCATATTATTAGTCTTATTATTTTGCGGCAGCTGATAGGTCTGCCCATTTAATTCAAACCTGCCCTGGCCAATGCGGCCGGCAACCGGACCAACACTGGCACCAAATTTCGGGCCTTTAACCAGATAGTCTTCCAAACGGTCAAAGCGCAGGTTAATATTGGCAAAATGCCCGTCTTTATCCGGCGTCACATAATCCAGTATCGTAGCACCATAAGGCATACTGGTCAAGCGGTAGCCAGTATCCGTTTCAAATGTGTAGCTATAAATATCCTGCGTGTCAATTCGGCCAAACAGCGTTTTAACAACTTCTCTCATGACATCACCCCGTTTCTTTGTCTCAAGGTCATTATACCATAAAAAGAAAACGGTTTCTTTTTGCAGCCAGCAAAGCTGAATAAAGATACGATACAAAGCCCGTTAAAAACGCAAAAGGAAAATAGGCGGTAAGTCTGAAATTTGAAGTTTCATAGACAGCATCTCAAGTAATTAAATGGCACAGGCACTTTGCTTCACAAATCAGCCCATACTTAAAATGAATACTTGAAAACTCTTTCTTTTTTGTGGTAGTATACAGTTAATGCATACTTTAAACATTGAAAGGAAGACGCCGCTCATGATTGAAGATTATCTGTTAGAAGCTCTGGTGGCTTTTGCAAAATACGGGACGCTCTCTGCTACCGCAGAGCAGCTTTTGGTAACCCAGCCAACAGTCACGCGCGGCATGCAGAAGTTAGAAGAAGAATTAGACGTTCAGCTTTTTGACCGGCAGCCTAACCGTATCAGTCTGACTGAAACAGGTAAATTAGCGGCCAAGGAAGCTGCTGATTTACTGCAGGCCAAACAAGACTTTATCCGCCGTATCCAGCAATTTGACCGTTATTTGGGCAAGATCAGACTGGGAACTGTTGCACCAGGCCCCTTGTATGTGCTGGAAACTGTCAAAGCAGAGAACCTCATTGTTGAAAATAGTCTTATTTCTGAAAACCAAGTAGCAGATGCACTTGATAGACACCAGTATCAGCTTATTTTCACAAGTCAAGAGTTAGAGACAGCCTCTATCGAATCTCTCTACATTGGTACTGAAACATTGTCTGTCATGGGAGATGCTATGACAATCCCGGCCAATAAAAAATCAACTACATTTGCAGAAATGACCGGTTTTAGTTTCGTCGTTTTCCGAGACATCGGTATCTGGCAAAAAATCATTGAAGAGCATATTCCAAAGGCCAAGTTTCTGTATCAATCTGAAATGGATGATTTCAACGAAATCAGACGTTACTCCAGCCTGCCGTTTTTTACAACAAATCTGGCACAGACCAGTAAAGAAGAGCTGCTCCGCAGCCGTCGTTTGAAACTGCCGATCACTGATGAGGCGGCTAAAGTTGATTTCTATCTGGCCTACCGTAAAGATGCTAAATCCCATCTTCAGGACAGTATCAGCTCTATCCAAAAGGCTTGGGCTGACTGGATTAAGCATAAACAATAAAAACACCTCCTTGACTGAACAAGTACAGTCAAAAACCAGTATACTGCCTAATTTTGAACAGTATCGGCTGAGACTGCAAGAGAGGTGTTGGTCTGCTTAACGGTTAGTCATTAGCATGAATGTCATAAGCTGACAGGAGGTAGTCACCGACACCGGGGGCATCTGGATCGTGGCTGCCTTTTCCTTTATCAAGTGCACGAAGCTCCGCCATTTCCTGATCGGTGAATGCAAAGTCGAAAAGTTCCTTATTTGAAGCCATACGCGCCTTCTTGGTTGATTTTGGAAGAACAATGATACCTTCCTGTACTTCAAAACGCAGGATAATCTGACCTGTGTCTTTACCATATTTTTCAGCCAGCTGTTCAATAAGCGGTTCTGAAAAAAGTGCTTTATTCCCTTGACCAAGCGGTGCCCAAGCCTCAATTTTGACCTTGTCTTTGGCAAGGAGCTCACGCAATTCTTTTTGCTGGAAATAAGGATTGAATTCAACCTGGTTAACTGCTGGGACAGTTGCAAAGTTTGGTACAAATGTCTTCCAAAAATGCGGGGTAAAATTGGAGACACCGATTGATTTAATCTTTCCGGCGGCTTTTGCTTCTTCTAAAGCTCTCCAAGCTTCTTCTACTTTACCGTAAGGCTGATGCAAAAGATAGAGATCAAGATAATCCAGACCCATTTTTTCCAAAGTGGCATCAATGGTAGCTTGAGCGGTTTCATAAGCATAATCTTGAATCCAGAGTTTGCTGGTAATAAAGATTTCCTCACGCGCGATTCCTGAATCTTTAACTGCCTGTCCGACTTCCTTTTCATTGAAGTAAGCCTGGGCAGTATCAATATGGCGGTAGCCTACTTCTAAGGCTTCCTTAACAGCTGTATAAGTTGAACCATCCGCCGGGATTTGGAAAACACCAAAACCGACTGCCGGAATCTTGTTCCCATCATTTAATGTAATTGTATTGGACATACGGTCACCTCATTCTTTTGATAAGTTCATTATAACCTCTTAAATTCAGGGTGTACATTACCAGTTTTCTAAGCTAGCATACATAAAACGTATGCTTTTAGAACGCCTTCTGGCACCTACAAATCTCCTATCAACAAAAACCTATCATTGTTTTTTTAGGGACCGTCGACTGAGAATCTGACAAGACTAAACCAAAACTAGGCGCTGTCTCTTTGAAAGGAAGCTTTCATAAAATAGCTTGCTTTGTCTGCATCTGCAGCCAGAATGAGAGCAGACCATAAAAATCTAAAAAAGACAGTTTTTAGACTGCCTAAATGATTCAAAGCTGAAATTTTTATACACCACATGATAACCGCCCATCAAGCGGCCATCTGCTTGTTCAATGCCTGCAGTCGGCATGGAATGCACCTATAATCTAAATTCTTTGATAAATAAAAAAATCTATTGGAAATCTTTCGCCAGCACCATCTGAATGCAGGCGATGGGCTTTTTCAGCAAAAACCGGCAGAAGGGCACAGCCCTGATTGTTTTCAACAAGTCCAATAATAGTTGAAAAAGAATCAATTTCAATAATCTTTGTACTGGGAGCAACCACTTCTAATGTTTTTCTGCGGAAAGGGCACATTTCATCGCTGTTAATTAAGACCGGCAAATCCTCTGACCTGCGGCAGTCCAGTGAGTATTCATAAGTAATGTCAAAGCTCCCCCCGCTGCTAAGCTGATAGTTAGGCAGTGACAAAGGATAGTATGACATAATGATATCTTGTTCAGAATGTTTAAGAGCTAAAATTTCATGCATTTTTTTAATCTCAAAATGATAATCAGTAAGTGAAAATAATTGCTTTTCGACAACTAAATACTGAAACAGCATCTCCGGTGCCCAGACATACTTCGTCACACTCCCTTGAGCGAGCTGCTCTATTAATTTATCTGTCTTTGCAATGACCGAACAAGCATAGTCATAAAAGACTTTGCCGTTTTTTGTTGGGGTTACACCTTTTGAAGAGCGATTAAAAAGCAAGGTTGAAAATTCATTTTCCAATACTTTTAGACGCGCTGTAATATTAGACTGGGCAAAGTTATGTATCTGAGCAGTTTTATTAATAGATCCCGTGTCGTAAATTGTTTTAAAGATTTTTAAATCCTGAATCTGCATGCTTTTTCCTTCTTATCACTATTTATGATAAGTATATCATAATTTTGTTATAGGCAAACCGATTTTTTTGCGATAAACTTAAAGCAAGAAATGAGGTGATATTATGGAATACAAGAGACAAACAATTGAAGAACTTGATATTTTTTATCGTGAAGCTGGTGACAGGGACAAACCTCACTTCCTTTTATTACATGGTTTCCCATCATCCAGTCATATGTTTCGCCAATTAATGCCTTTACTGGAAAAGGACTTCCATCTCATCGCTCCTGACTTTATCGGTTTTGGACAGTCTGCCGCACCTAAGCATACAGACTTCGCTTATACTTTTGAGCATTTGACAGATTATCTTGATAAGTTATTAAATGCACTCTCTGTTGACAAATTCTACCTTTACGTTTTTGACTACGGGGCTCCTATCGGCTTCCGTCTAGCCCTAAAATATCCTGAACGTATTCATGGGATCGTCAGTCAAAATGGCAATATTTATCAGGAAGGACTTGGCGAAAAGTGGGCAGCAAGAGCTGAATATTGGAAGAACCCTACCCCTGAACTGCGTGAGGCTTACAAATCAGCCTTTGCTCCTGAGACCATTATAGGACAGTATACTACCGGAGAAAACACGGCTAATATTGCGCCGGACGGCTATTTATTAGACATTTATTATACACAAAGCGAGGATTATGCCGAACGGCAATCTGATCTTATTTTTGATTATCAGTCAAATATTGCACTGTACCCGGCATTTCAGGCATATATTCGGGAACATCAGCCCAAATTATTAGCTGTGTGGGGGAAAAACGATCCCAGTTTTATTTACCAAGGTGCTTTAGCTTTTGAAAGAGATAATCCCAATGCTAAAGCTGTTCTTTTAAATGGCGGCCACTTTGTTTTAGAAAGTCATTACAAAGAAATAGCCGAGCTCATCCTGGAGAATTTCAAAAAATGAATCGATTGCAGGTCCTTTATTTTATAACAGCAATCGACTGTAACTATTTTAAATTTGATTTTTTAAAACAGGAGATAGCTTGATTTTACAGGACTTAGAGCTATTTATGAAAATTTAATCTCATTTCTGTTAGCTAAAACACTTGATTTTTTTTCAAATTAGGTTATAATAGTCTCTGTTAATGCGGAAATGGTGGAACGGCAGACACGCATGCTTCAGGCGCATGTGCCCTTAAGGGCGTGAGGGTTCAAATCCCTTTTTCCGCATTTTTTTATTGCTACGATTATTTTTAACCCTCTTTAGGTAGAGCGCAGCTCTTTTATTTTGGAAAGGTGGCCCAGCTTGGTACGGCACCGGACTCGAAATCCGGCAAGTGGACTTTGTTCACACGCGGGTTCAAATCCCGTCCTTTCCTTTGATATCACAGCCATCAGCTTTTTTCAAAGCTGGTGGTTTTTTGTACTTTAAAACTAATAAGACAGCAGCGGTTTTCAAGAAACAAAAAAGCCGCTCTTACTGCCAGCAGACAGCCGGCGGTAAGAGCAGCTGACATCCTCTATCAGCCATGCACGCGCGTCATATAATCTTTATAATTTTCTGTATGCATCAGCTTTTTAGCGTTCTGCACCCGTTCCTTAGTCGGCGGCTTAACCCCTTCAAGCGTATAAGGAATACCCAGTTCATGCCATTTAAATTCTCCCAGAGTATGATAGGGCAAAATCTCAAACTTATCGACATTTTTTAGTGTTGCCACAAACTCTCCCAGCTCAATTAAGTGTTCATCAATATCTGTCAGACCAGGTACCAGAACATGGCGAATCCAGACAGGAATCCCCTTATCTGAAAGATATCGGGCAAAGAGCAGGATATTTTTATTAGGCTGGCGTGTGACAAAAAGGTGCTGCTCTGGATTGATTTCCTTGATATCCAAAAGCACTAAATCGGTTACCGCCAAAAGTTTGTCTACGATTTTATGATATTCAGGAGTAGGCCGATAGGCAAACCCACAAGTATCTAAAGTGCAGTGAATCCCCAGTTCTTTTGCCTTGGTGAAAAGAGCTGTAATAAAATCTATCTGCAGCATGGCTTCACCGCCTGATACCGTAATACCGCCGTTTTTTCCCCAAAAATGGCGATAGCGCAAAGCTTCATTTAAAACATCATCTACCGTCCTTTCCTGGGACATATTAGTTTCCATGGCCCACGTATCTGGGTTATGGCAGTATTGACAGCGCAGTTTGCAGCCCTGCATAAAAATGACAAAACGAATTCCGGGACCGTCTACAGATCCGAAACTTTCAGTCGAATGAACCATTCCTGTAACTTGACCGTAATCAATCTCTGTCATGATGTCCCTCCTTTGCAATCGTTTACCTAATACTATTATATCATTTTTCAACATAAAAAGACTAAGATTTGCTTAGTCTTCTTCAAGATACTGTTCTATATCAGAGATGAGCACCTTCAGCTTTGTAATGCGGCCGTCTTTCACCTTATCATTGACAATCTGCAGATGTTTCTCCTTACTGTCCACTTCAAAACTTTCCTTTTCTTCCTGACTGGGAATCGTTCCGACACCGGTCAGATAGTAGCCGGCTATCGTGTCAACATCATCGCTTTCCAGTTCAACATCAAAGTGTTCATTAAAGTCATTTAAAGTCATCGTCCCCTGAACAATATAGGTATTATCCCCGATAGCGTGGACGAACTGCTCTACTTTATCCGTTTCATCATCGATTTCACCGACGATTTCCTCCAATAAATCCTCGAGGGTGACCAAACCGGCAACCCCGCCGTATTCATCCAGCAAGATAGCCATTTGATTTTGAGTATTGCGGAGCTGTCTCAGCAAATCATCAATAAAGATTGTCTCTGGAACAAAAAGCGGCTCCTGCAGAAGCTTGCGCAGGACAATATTGGCAAAGCCGTCGCGAAATCCCACATCTAAAATCCGTTTAGTATGAAGAACACCGATAACCTTATCGCGGTCGTCATCATAGACAGGTATACGGGAGAAGTTTTTCTTTAAAATCTCTTCAATATTTTCTCTGGTATCATTGTTAATGTCAATCATGAAGGCATCTGTTCGGGGAACCATAACCTCACGCGCCATCATTTCATCCAGTGAAAACACTCCCTGAAGCATTTCGATCTCTTCTGCATCAAGTGTTTCCTCACTGTTTGACAGCATATACTCAATTTCATCCCGTGTCATTTTTTCATCAGCATCATCGAAAGTCATAGGAGTAATCCGGCTCAATACATTGGTCGAAGCCGATAAAAGCCAGACGAAAGGGCTGACAAGCTTGCCGAGCACAATAATGACAGGCGCTGAAATAATGGCCAATCTGTCCTTAAGATTCATTGCGATACGCTTAGGGTAAAGTTCTCCCAAGACGATGGACACATAGGTTAAAAAAATAAGCGCAATGAGACTTCCTGCCGTTTTGGCAGTTGCTGAATTTCCAAACCAAACGGCAACCTGTGTTCCCAAAGAATCAGCTAAACTGGCCCCAGAAAGCAGGCCGATAAAAGTAATACCAACCTGAATGGTTGATAAAAAGTTATTAGGTTTGTCAAGGACTGACAACAAGCGGCTATAATTTTTATCGCCTTCTTCTGCTTTTTGCTCTACACGCGAACGGTTGAGCGAGACCAAGGCCATTTCACTGGCCGAGAAAAAGGCATTTAGAAGCGTCAAAATCAGTAGTAAAATAAATTGAAAAAGTAAAGACTGACTGCCAGGGTCTTCCATTGGTTATTCTCCTAAAAAGTGATAGTATTCCCATTATAGCACATTTCCTAAAGATTGACGATAAGCTGGCTATTTTTAATCCTGCTGTCATCAAAAAAACATCTTTGCCTTTTCGTCTGCCGTCTGTTGGACTTAAAACTTCAACCAGCCTTTCAGGCAGCTCTGCTCTAGCTAAAGGGCCAATCCTTACCAACTCCTGTTTGGCTATACCTTTTTAGATATGCTATAATGAAAAAGACTAAATTGAACACGCCCTAAGAGCTGTGCAAAAAAGATATGCTAAATTTAGAATTGATTTCAAGTTAGCTAGCCGTAGCCGTCTGAAGGCTTTGTCGTCTTAGCAGCCGACCGCACCCTTCTAGCCGTCCTGGCAGAGGTGCGCCTACGAAATCACAGATTTCTGGCTTACCGTCATTTTTGCTTTGCTCTTTTAACGGGCTTTGTATCTTGTGAATTGAACACGCCCTAAGAGCTGTGCAAAAAAGATAGCCCTCCCTTGAGTCTTTAGTGACTCCTCGGTCAGGCTCCTATTTTTGCTTTGCTCTTTTAACGGGCTTTGTATCTTGTTTAAGGAGGGGAAGGATGGCGGTTATTTCTCTGAAAAATGTCAGCCTTATCAGACAGAATCAAACACTTTTAAAGAATCTTAACTGGACAGTAGAAAGAGGGCAGACTTGGGCAGTTTTGGGGCTGAACGGTTCTGGAAAAACGACATTGCTCAAACTCCTCATGGCCGAATATTTTCCTTCAGAAGGGGAAATGGAAATTTTAGGGCTGTCCTTTGGACAGGGGGACATAGCTGAAATCCGTAAAAAAATCGGTACTGCCGGTTCTTTTATCGCTGAACGGCTGCCAAAGCAGATGCTGGCAGAAAAAATTGTTTTGACCGGTAAATATAAATCCAGTATCCTCTATAAAGCCTACGGCGAAAAAGAGCTCGGTGAAGCAAGAGAAATGCTGACGATGCTCGGCGGCAGGCATTTGCTGGGACGGCCTTATGCCAGTCTCTCACAAGGCGAAAAGCAGCTCCTGCTCATTGCCCGCAGTCTGATGGAAGAACCGGAAATCATCATTTTAGATGAGGCGACCAGCGGTCTGGATCTCTTTGCCCGGGAAAAACTCTTGTCGCAGATTGAAGGCATTGCCAACCTGCCCAAGGCACCGACTCTGATTTTTGTTACGCACCATGCCGAAGAAATCACTAAAAGTATGGATCATATCCTTCTGCTGCGCAGAGGTGAAATCATTGCTCAGGGTAAAAAAGAAGACGTCATTACTCCTCATGTACTGGAAAATTTTTATGAAAACCCCGTCAGCATTCTGCCCATTGATAAGCAGCGTTTCTTTATCAAACCGGAAATCAAATAAAAAGCGGCAGCCTTTGATCTGCACCCCAAAAGTTAAGCATAAAATCTAATGGGTGCAGATTACTTAAAAACTGTCGCTTTTTATTAAAACAGGTTTTGCATCTTGGGCATTGATACGGGCTAAGTCCATGTAAAAATAAGAAGCAGCCCTGTATTTTATATCTTATTTTAACTTTTCAATCATGATTAAAAAAGGCGGGGTATTGATTTGGTTTAAAGGCTGGTAAAGCATAGTTGAATATTGGGTTTGCGGCAAACTTTTTACAAAAGTCAAAACAGCGTCTTTTTCTTCAGCACCGCCTCTGTGCCCATGATAAACCATCAATGCTGCCCTCCCGCCGATCTGCAGACAGTCCAAAGTTTTCTGCAGGGCTTGCAGGGTTGTTGCCGGTTTTGTCATAATCGATTTATCCGTTTTGGGCAGGTAGCCCAGATTAAAGATAGCAGCATTGATAGATTCAACGTAACGGTCAAGATGCTCATGCCCGTCTAAAATAAGCTGAACATTCGTCAGCCCTGCCTCCTGCAGCCGGCTTTGCGTCTGCACAACCGCTTCTTCCTGAATATCAAAGGCATAAACATCCTTAGCTAAACGGGCTAAAAAGACCGTATCGTGCCCATTTCCCATCGTCGCATCAAGAGCGGTACTGTTCGCATCCAGTACCTCTGCCAAAAATTCATGAGACAAATCAAGCGGTTTTTTAATCATAAAAGCTCCTTTTTGTTTAAACCATGCAAGCTCTTCTCCTTCTTGCGGTCTCTCAAATTGCGGCATGCTCATAAGCGACAGCCTTGATAAGAGCCTCTGGCTTCCATTTCCTGATCTATGCTGTTGAGGACTTCCCATTTATTCAGGCTCCACATCGGACCAATCAGCATATGCCGAGGAGCGTCCCCGGTAAGGCGGTGAATCACAATGTGTTTAGGAATGATTTCCAGCTGATCGCAGATAATTTTGATATAATCATCTTGACTGAGAAGCTTCAGGCGCCCTTCATGATAATCGCGCTGCATACGTGTATTAGTCATCAAATGCAGCAGATGAAGTTTGATGCCCTGAATGTCATTATCTGTCACACAGCGTCTGACATTCTCCACCATCATTTCTGCTGTTTCACCCGGCAGGCCGTTAATCAGGTGCGATACAATTTCAATCTTGGGGTAGCGGCGAAGCCGTTTAACTGTTTCAACATACAAATCATAGGAATGAGCCCGGTTAATCAGGCGGGAAGTTTCTTCATAAGTTGTCTGTAAACCGAGTTCAACCGTCACATGCATCCGCTCTGATAATTCTGCCAAATAGGCGATCGTCTCGTCCGGCAGGCAGTCCGGTCTGGTCCCAATGTTGATGCCGATCACACCCGGTTCATTGATAGCCTGCTCATAGCGCTCGCGAATAACATCAAGAGTGTCATGCGTATTCGTAAAATTTTGAAAATAGACCAAATATTTTCTGACATCCGGCCATTTACGGTGCATAAAATCCACCTCGCGGTAGAACTGTTCACGGATTGGTGCATCAGGTGCCACGATAGCATCTCCAGACCCCGATACTGTACAGAAAGTACAGCCACCATGCGCTACCGTTCCGTCGCGGTTGGGACAGTCAAAGCCGGCATCAATAGGAACTTTGAAAATTTTTTCACCAAATAGCCGGCGGTAATAAGCATTTAATGTATGATAGCGTTTGTTCATATTTTTATTATAGCACTTCTATTTAAAAAAGGAGAGTGAGGGAAAATCGTTACCGATTTGTCCTTACTCTCCAATTTTTGGTTTGGACTGAAATCATCATTGAAGCAGTCCCCTTGTAAAAGGAAAATATTCTAAGCCTTAGAACTGCTTTTACAGGCTGAAAATTTCCAGCTGCCAACCCTATCTTTGCTTACTTTGAAAGCGCCAGATGAAGCGTCTCTGTTCATAAAAAGGATAAAGAAAGGCAAGCAGAGCCGCCGCAAGCAGCCAGCCGCCCACAATATCTGAAGGATAGTGAACCCCCAAATAGATACGAGATAGGCCGACACTAATCAGCAGCAGGGCTAAAAACAGCTCTAGGCCATATTTCAGCCAAGTGTTCTTCAGCCTTTGTGCTGCAATAATCATCAATGCCCCCAAAATAAGGCAGGTCGAGGCAGCATGCCAGCTGGGAAAGGAAGGACCCATAGGTTTCTCAATCAGATAGAGCAAGTCTGGCCGAGGGCGCTGGTATAAATACTTAAAAGCCGTTGAGAAAATAAGTATCAGCAGCAAATTGCCTGCCAAGAAGCAGGCTTCAGTCCGCCATTTTTTAACCAAAGCAAAGAAAAGAGCACATAAGACTGTTCCTGCAATAAGAATGGAAGGATTGCCAACGACGGTCACTGTTTTGAAGTAAACTGTCAGAAAATGAGGCAAATCCCCTCGCAAGCCCGTCTGAACAGCGGCGTCAAGCTCTGCCAGAGTCTCAGGGTAAAATCTGACCAAATAGCCCAAAGCCATAAAAAGAAGCAAAGCAAAGGAAGCCAGCATCAAATACGTCTGTTTATTTTTCATAACTGTTATTATACCATAAAGGTCTATAATTTCTTTAAAACAGGCTCTAAGCAAGTATATAAAAGCAAGAAAGTCACAGCAAAAATAAGACCCTCAAGCAGGTTGAATGGAATGACCATGGCAAACAGATAATTCCCTAAGCCTAAAAGCGCATCAATATCAAAATGAGCAAATCTGGCATAAAGCGGTACAGCGTAAATGTAATTGAGAATGAACATTGCTCCGGTCAAGCCGAGTGTGCCTACGACTGACCCTGTAATATAGCTTTTAACCGTCCGCTTTTTATTCCAAAGCAGAGCCAGAGCCAACACGAAGAGGCCGAGAGCCACAAAATTCATTGGCAGACCGATTAAGGTTGAAACTCCGCCATTATTTAGCAAGAGTTTAAGAAGCGTCCTGATGATTAAAATCACGTAAGCACTGCTTAAATCAAAAATGACCAGACCGAGCAGAACAGGCAATATCGAAAAATCAACCTGCAAAAAACCAGCCGCCGGAATCAAAGGAAACTGAATATACATCAGCAGAAATGAAAGAGCTGAAAGAATGGCAATATAAGCCATTTGCCGTGTTTTAGTCATAAAAAATTCCTCCAATTTTTAACAATTGGAAGAAGTCCCAAAGAGTATTATTTTGCCGCAGACAAAACAAAAAGCCCTTCGTCTTCTCCCATCCAGACTTTACTGTCGGTTGCGGAATTGCACCGCATCAGCTTGCGCTCGCGGACTTCTTCCCGTTTCATATTCCTGCCGCTTATTTTTAAGCATCAGCCCTGCAGAAATACCCTGCAGGCCATCAAGCAGGAACAGTAAACGAAAAGTCACCGCCGGTCGGGAATTGCACCCTGCCCTGAAGACATTTATAGAATAACAAAATTAGGAACAGTTGGCAATAGTTAAGACCTAAAAATTGGAAGCGTAAATAAGCGGGCCGAAGTCAGGAACCGCTGTTTTGTCCTATAAAAGCGGCGGTCCTTAATTTAGACGCTTTTGCGCTGACAACTTAAACAGATATCTTTTTATTTCCAGTAAAATCTCATACAAAAGCGGCGGCTATGTTATAATGAAATAAACATGGATATTATTAGCCCAAACCTAAGTTAATGGAAAAGCGGTCTGTTTAGGAATTATTAGTAAAAACACTATCAGACACCTTTGTATCCAACTATATTGATACAGACTTAGGTATTCTGGGAAACTGAACACGGGTTAAAATTCCTAGCGAAAAAGACAAGGCTAAGTTTAGAATTGATTTCAAGTTAGCTAGCCATAGACGTCTGAAGGCAGACAAAAATCCTAGTCTCCCAAGTCATTGCTTGTAATATAAACAAGACGCAGTAGCCTAGCGGCATTTTAGTCGCTTTTTCAAAGCTTTAAAATGTCTGCTAGGCCTTGCGGGGGCGAGACATCGAACTTTACGGTCTGTGGTTCTGTCTCGCTCCCTAGTCGTTCTAGCAGGGGTGCGTCTGCGAAATCAAAGATTTCTGGCTTACCGTCAGCCGTAAACGTCTGAAAGCTTTGTCGCCTTAACAGTCGACCGCATCTTTCTAGTCGTTCTGGCAGAGGGGCGCCTACGAAATCAAAGATTTCTGGCTTACCGTCAGCCGTAAATGTCTGAAAGCTTTGTCGCCTTAACAGTCGACCGCACCTTTCTAGTCGTTCTGGCAGGGGTGCGTCTGCGAAATCAAAGATTTCTGGCTTACCGTCAGCCGTAAACGTCTGAAAGCTTTATCGCCTTAACAGTCGACCGCACCTTTCTAGTCGTTCTGGCAGGGGTGCGCCTACGAAATCAAAGATTTCTGGCTTACCGTCAGCCGTAAACGTCTGAAAGCTTTGTCGCCTTAACAGTCGACCGCACCTTTCTAGTCGTTCTGGCAGAGGGGCGCCTACGAAATCAAAGATTTCTGGCTTACCGTCATTTTCATACGGATTTTTATACGGGTTTTGTAGCTTGGTGGAACTGAACACGCCCCAAGAGCTGTGCAAAAAAGATAGACTTCCCTAGAGTCTTTAATGACTCAGCGGTCAGTCTCCTATTTTTGCTTTGCTCTTTTCACGGGCTTTGTATCTTGTTAATTGAACACGCCCTAAAATCCTAATGAAAAAGATGCCTGCCATCGTGATGCCAGCATCACTTGTCAGTCCCTATTTTCATACGGATTTTTATACGGGCTTTGTATCTTAATATAAGGAGTGTAGAGATGTCTAAACAGAAAATTGCCGTTTTAGGTCCCGGTTCGTGGGGAACAGCCCTGGCGCAGGTCCTTAATGACAATGGTCATGAGGTTTGCCTCTGGGGAAACCTGCCGGAACAGATTGAAGAGTTAAACAGTCAGCATAAAAATACGCTGTACTTTAAAGATATCGTACTGGATGACAAAATTAAAGCAACCCTTGATTTAGAAGAAGCCCTCCGTGATGCAGATGCTGTTCTTTTTGTAGTCCCAACAAAAGTTACTCGACTGGTTGCCAAACAAGTCGCCGAATGTTTAGATCACAAGGTCGTCATGATGCATGCGTCTAAAGGTCTGGAGCCTGGAACTCATGAGCGCTTATCCGTTATTTTAGAAGAAGAAATTCCATCCGACCTTCGCAGTGACATTGTCGTTGTTTCCGGTCCCAGCCATGCAGAAGAGACCATTGTCCGGGATATCACCTTAATCACTGCTGCTTCAAAAGATTTAGAGGCCGCTAAATATGTGCAAAAACTTTTCAGCAACAGTTATTTCCGGCTTTATACCAATACTGATGTTATCGGAGTTGAAACAGCAGGGGCACTGAAAAATATTATTGCTGTCGGAGCAGGAGCTCTGCACGGTCTCGGTTATGGGGACAATGCCAAGGCAGCTGTCATTACTCGCGGCTTAGCAGAAATTACCAGACTTGGTGTCAAACTGGGCGCTGATCCTCTGACTTACAGCGGTCTTTCCGGAGTGGGCGACCTGATTGTTACCGGAACCTCGGTTCATTCCCGCAACTGGCGGGCAGGAGATGCACTGGGGCGCGGAGAAAAATTGGAAGATATTGAACGCAATATGGGGATGGTTATTGAAGGAATCTCAACTACTAAGGTTGCTTATGAAATCTCCCAAGAACTTGGGGTTTATATGCCTATTACAACAGCTATCTACAAGGCCATTTATGAAGGAGCTGATGTTAAAGAAAGCATTCTCGGCATGATGTCCAATGAATTTCGTTCAGAGAATGAATGGCACTAAATTGTAAGACAGCTACTGAAAAAATGAGAAATATGGTATAATAAGCCTAGCAGTTTAAAGGAGTTTTTTATGAAAAAAGTCAGAAAAGCAGTGATTCCTGCAGCTGGTCTTGGAACACGTTTCTTACCTGCAACCAAAGCCCTCGCCAAAGAGATGCTGCCTATTGTGGATAAGCCAACTATTCAGTTTATTGTTGAAGAAGCCTTGAAATCAGGTATTGAAGACATTTTAGTTGTTACCGGTAAGTCAAAGCGTTCTATCGAAGACCACTTTGATTCCAATTTTGAATTAGAATACAACCTCAAAGAAAAAGGAAAAAATGATTTATTAAAATTGGTCGATGAAACCACTGGTATCCGCCTCCACTTCATCCGCCAGAGCCATCCGCGCGGACTGGGCGATGCCGTTCTGCAGGCTAAGGCCTTTGTCGGCAATGAACCTTTTGTGGTCATGCTGGGCGATGATCTGATGGATATCACCAGCAGTCAGGCTGTCCCTTTAACCAAACAGCTCATAGAGGACTATGAAGCAACCCATGCCTCTACTATTGCTGTCATGCAAGTCCCTCATGAAGAAACAGCTGCTTACGGCGTTATCGCTCCTCAAGGCGAAGGGGTCAACGGACTGTACAGTGTGGCAACTTTTGTTGAAAAACCTCTGCCGGAAGAGGCGCCGAGTGATTTAGCTATTATCGGCCGCTACTTGCTGACTCCTGAAATCTTTGATATTCTGGAAACCCAAAAACCAGGTGCCGGAAATGAAGTTCAGCTGACCGATGCTATCGATACGCTCAACAAAACTCAGCGTGTTTTTGCTCGTGAATTTACCGGCAACCGTTACGATGTCGGTGATAAATTTGGTTTTATGAAAACCTCTATTGATTATGCTTTGCAGCATCCTCAAGTTAAAGATGATTTAAAAGACTATATTATCAGTTTAGGACAAAGCCTGTCGGATCAGGCCTAATCTTTATAAAAAGCCTCTTTGGGAATCAGAACTACCGTCTGATCTCCAAAGAGGCTTTTTTTTGTAAAAGGGCAAGGCATTATCCCTGAGAAAAGGCAGCAAAAAGCATAACGACCATCAAAACCAGATAAACTAAAAGAGCTGATAGGCGCTGAGTTCTGCTGAAAGCATTTGCCTCATAAAGGGTTGGCAGAAAAACAGCACACAAAGCGCCGCCTATCAAACCACCCAGATGGCCTGATAAGCTAATACCTGGGGTGATTAGGTTAAAAACCAGATTCAGCACTATCAATACAACATAAGAACGTCCCAGCTGGCGCAGCATCGGGTTAGCTCCAAAATAACCAATAATGGCAACCGCTGCAAACAGACCAAATAAAGAAGTTGATGCTCCCGCTTCAACTACTGACGGTTCAAAAAAGAAAACAAAAATATTGCCGGAAAGACCTGCTAGAATATAGAGCAGCAAGAAACGGCCCGAACCCCAAATCTGTTCAGCTATCCTGCCGATAAAATAGAGAGACAGGGCATTAAAGATGAAATGCTCCCAGCCGATATGGACAAAAATCGGTGTGATTAAGCGCCATGCCTGACTCGGAAAAATTTTCAGAATTTCCCCGTACAGACCGCCAAACGTTATCACCGCCTGCACTGAAGTTGCCTGTCCAAAATACAGCAGCTGCATCAATACAAACAGCAAACAAGTCAGTGACAATAAAAATAAGGTAACTGGATTTCTTTTAAATTCTTCTTTCATTGAGAAAAAACCTCCATTACTGCAATATCATGCTCATCTTCTTGAAATTCAATCCTTTGCCGGGCATATATCGTACTGAATGTCCTGCCCTTAAAATCCGCCAAATAGCGGTCATAGTAACCCTTACCGTAGCCGATACGAAAACCTTTCAGATTAAAGGCCAGCCCGGGAACATGTATCAAATCGATCTCTGAAGAAGCAACTGCCTTCTGGCTGTTGTCCGGCTCCAGAATACCAAATTGACTTTTCACCAGACGATCGGGATGATAAGGAGCAAACACCATTTCTCCCTGCGGCTGAGTCCGAGGGACAAGAATTTTTTTGCCATCTTTGACAGCTCTTTCTATCAGGAGCTGGGTGTTGTATTCAAAAGCTAAAGCCATATAGGTCGCGATAACTCTGCTGTCTTGGTAGGCTTTTGACCGTATGACCTTTTCCAGCAGCAGCTTATCAAGCCCTGCTTTTTCTTTTCGGCCCTGAGCTTTTAATTCCTCAATGAGTTGCTGTCTGATTTCTTTTTTGTTCATGATAATATCATAACATAAAGTCTGTTTGATTTTAAAAAAATATAATCTAACAGTTTATTTTAAGGTTTCTTTAAGCTTTCCCTGATAATATATAGTTATCCTAAAACGGCGGCTTGAAAAAGCTGCCGGGAAGGGAATAACCTTACCCTAGTTATTTCCTTTTTCATAAATCTCCTGGGCGTAAGCAGACATGCTTACGCCCTTCCCTTTTATCTTTGAAGCATCCCTGACAGCAATAGCTGTCAGGGATGCTTTTTTGTCGTATAAAGAGCTGTTAGAAAGACAGCTCGATAGCTCTAAGACTTCCCTTTATTTCTCTTTAGAGCGCTGTTTAATTTGCCTTGCTTCTTAAAAAAGGAGCAATTGTTTGAACGGCAAAAGATAAGGCGTCTTCTTTTGGACTCATTTTAGGATGGTGCAGTGGATAGGGCGTATCAACCCCCAGCCAGAACATAACACCGGGCACTTTATTCAGAAGGTAGCCAAAATCCTCACCAGTCATAGCAGGGGCACAGTCAATCAGATTGACCCCTTCCTGAGCAGAGAAATATGCCATCAGCCGGTCAGCCAATTCAGGGTCATTCTCTACTGGCAGATAACCTAAGGGGTTAAGCTCCAAATCCAGTTTAAGGCCAAAAGAGGCAGCAATCCCTTCTGCTATATCACGAACCCGCTTTTGAACATGTAAACTCATTTCTTGAGTTAAAGCTCGAATTGTTCCGTGCAGGGAGGCTGTTCCGGCGATAACATTATTAGTTGTCCCGGCATGCATAGAGCCAAAGGTTACTACTGCTCCTTCAATCGGATCAACACTGCGGCTGACTACCGATTGAACCTGAGTGATAAAATAACTTGCTGCAACCAAGGCATCGTTAGCCGTATGCGGAAAAGCCGCATGACCGCTCTGACCGGTAAAAGTGATTTTCACCTCACAAGTACCGGCAAATAAGGTACTGCGGTTAGTGGCTATATCTCCGACCTTCAGATCAGGACGCACATGCAGGCCGTAAAATTCATCCGGCAGCCAGTCACCAAATGCGCCGTCTTCATACATCAGCATCCCGCCGGCCGCATTCTCTTCTGCAGGCTGAAAAAGAAAAAGCAGGTGATGCTTTGGCTGAGCCTGCACCAAATCATCTAACAGCCCCAGGGCTATTGTCATATGCATATCATGACCGCAGGCATGCATACGGTCGGCATGAAGTGATTTAAATTTAAGACCGGTCTCCTCAACAATCGGCAGACCATCAATATCCGTCCGCCAGCCGATTATTTTGCCCGGCTGATGACCTTCCAGAAATACCAGAATCCCTGTCTGCCATGTTTTGATATGCACAAAATCCTTAGAGGCTGTTAAATCCTTAATCCTTTTGAGCAAAAAATCATGGGTTTTAAATTCTTGCAGGCCAATCTCTGGTATTTGATGAAGGGCACGCCGGGTCGCTTTTAAATCAATCATTTTTTACATCCTCCGGTAAAATCAAGGGCATCAGCCTGATTTTTCCTGTTCTGACAGCTTTTTAGCTTAACTAAGTAAAGACAGCGAAATTTAAAGGCTGCGTAAAGCATCCTCCAAGGCTGTTTTTTGCTGGGTTTGCTTATCAATTTTTTTGATAACACGTGCCGGTACACCGGCCACAACAGTATTTTCCGGTACATCCTGAGTGACTATGGCACCAGCAGCAACTACCGACCCGCTGCCGACTTGAACTCCTTCAAGCACAACCGCATTTGCCCCCACAAGAACGTTATCACCAACACGGACAGGCTCGGCACTGGCAGGCTCAATTACTCCGGCAAGGACAGCACCGGCACCGATATGACTGTTTTTCCCAACATAAGCACGGCCTCCAAGAACTGCACCCATATCAATCATACTACCGGAACCGATTTCAGCACCAATATTGATGACGGCACCCATCATAATAACAGCATTATCTTCGATTGTAACCTGATCTCGAATAATAGCTCCTGGCTCAATGCGGGCATTAATGTGACGTGTGTCCAAAAGCGGAACAGCCGTGTTTCGCCCGTCCTGCTCAACCACGTAATCCTGATTTTCAGTCAAATTTGCTAACAAAGGAACAATATCCTGCCAATCTCCAAAAAGGACATTGCCTAACTTAAGAACATTGTCCGGCACAGCAGCAGCTAATTCACCTTCAAAGGTCACTTTGACCCGTGTGTGCTTCTTGGCATTCCCAATAAACGCGATAATTTCCTGTGCAGTCATCTTTTGTGCAGTCATAACTCCTCCTCAAAAACAAGATACAAAGCCCATAAAAAGAACAAAGCAAAAATGACGGTAAGCCAGAAATCTTCGATTTCGTAGGCGCACCTCTGCCAGGACGGCTAGAAGGGTGCGGTCGGCTGCTAAGACGACAAAGCCTTCAGACGGCTACGGCTAGCTAACTTGAAATCAATTCTAAACTTAGCATGTCTTTTTTGCACAGCTCTTAGGGCGTGTTCAGTTCAAATAAGATATAAAGGCTGTCTGAAAAAAGCAGCAGCCAAGGATACAAAGGGAGGCTGCGCTCTCGTCCAGCCTCAGCCATTTTACAGTTTAAACAAACCTTGCTAAACAATATCTCTATTATATCAAAATTCCGACAATTTACTTGGGATTTTAGATTATAATTTAAAAAATCATAAATAAAAAAAGTCAGCCTCAAATTAGGACTGACAGTTTAAGCTAGGCTGCAAATTTTTTCAGTGTCCCCAGATACAGTGAACCACCGATAATAGCGAGAATACCGCCTATCCAGCCAAAAAGTGGGATAAGAGCTAGAGCGCCGCCGACAATCATCAGCACATTGGGCGCATTGCCGACTCTGGCATCATCTTTATAGTAAACCGCTCCTACAATTCCTAAGATAAGAATAGCCAGTTTCAGCAGGAAAATAAGCGCCGTAACAATCCCCATCAGAGTATCTGAACCTGTCGCAGCAGCTCCAAAAACAAACCAAATACCAAGCAAGAGAACAATACCTCCGACTAATCCTACAATACCGTTTATTAATGCCAGTGTTTTTGCATCCAAAGTAGTAAACCTCCTTATAGCCGCCTGCAGTGGGCAGCTTATCATTTTAAAACTGTTAAGCCTTCTGGCCAATAGTTTGCGTTAAGATATTAAACTAACAAACCGACTGAGTCCCATTATGCTAAATATCTATAAAAGCTATTATATAAGGAGTCGGGGGAATTGTCAATTACGTTTTAAATCAGCCGAATAAGCAAAGCTACTTCCCTCGCCTTTTAAGCAGGCCCAAATCGTACTTCCACGCTAAAATGCGGCTGACAGATTCATCAAGTCGGTCTTCGCTTAGATCTCCCGCTTTAACTTTTGCAAGAAGATAGGCGATTTGACTGGGATATTTGGAACTCATAATCATATCTCCGCCAGCTTGGACAACTTGATAAGCGGCTTCTTCCTGACTGGTGAATTTATTTAAAGCAGCCATGTCCATATCATCTGTAATGGTTACGCCGTCAAAATTCAGGTCTTTTCTTAGAATAGTATACATCTTTTCAGATAGAGAAGCCGGAACATCATCAATAGATGTGACTATGTGATGGCTCATCAGAACGCTGTCTGCTCCCTGCTCAATCCCAGCAGCAAATGGTAAAAAGTCAGCTGATTCAAGCTCTTCAAGGCTGCGCTGGTCATAAACAAGATCAGTATGCGTGTCAGCATTATTGCCATAACCGGGAAAATGTTTCAGTGTTGAAGCAAACTGCTCCTTTTTTAGAGTTTCCACAACTGCTGCAACATAGTTGGCTGTCGTTTGTTCATCCTGCCCCAAAGTTCGTTCATAGATAAAAGCCTCTCTTTCAGTTGCAACATCAGCAACAGGAAACAAGCCAGCCGTTATGCCGACTGATTTTAAAAGCTGGGCTTTAGCAACTGCATCATCAACAACAGCGGGCAGCCCGCCTGTTTGATAAAGAACCATAGGCGATTCGAAATCTTCAGACAAAATAGGACTAATCCGTGTTACAAGCCCGCCCTCTTCATCTGAAGCGATAATCATAGGGATAGCCGAAACTTCCTGATAGGAAGCTGTCAACGCCCGAATATCATCTAAGTGGCGTCCTTCAAAATCGCGGCTAAACAAGAGGTAGGCCCCCAAATGGTAAGTTCTGATATCATCGAGAGCTGACTCTTCTGGTACTCTGGCAAAGAAAAGCTGACCGACTTTCTCCTCAACGGACATTTCTGCAAGATAAGCAGCAACGGTCTTTGTTTTGGCTGATTCTACATCAGGCTGCACAGGAAGTCTTGATGTCCCGGCAGGTGTTTGACAAAACCGAAGGCCTATATAGCCTAGGCTAATCAAACTGAAGATGCTGACTAGTGTTATTATCCTCTTCATAGCTATTAGTATAACAGAAAATATACAAATTCACACAACAGGCCAATAAAGCCGGCCCACAGTCGGCCGGCTCTATTCTTATTCTTGATTTAAGCTTATCTAATATACTGAGGCACCAATACTCTAGACAGAGAAGCTTTATAAATCTGCAATTATTTTTCCCACACCAAAAACAGCAAACCAATCATTTCTGAAGGCCTGTACAGCCTGATTGACTGAAGGAAGAGTCAAGGCCTGTTCGAGGAGCTCTGGTGCCACGGTAACAGCCTGCCCTCCAGCTTCCAAAGTTCGATTGATTTGCTCGATATTTTTGTAACTGGCTCCTAAAATCTGTGCTGAAGAAGCTGTCCGGTTAATCTCATCTGCTATTGCAGCAATCGTTGCGGCTGCATCACTATTTAGGTTTTCCATGCGGTTATAATAAGGCGCTACATAATCCGCACCTGCTGCAATAGCCAGATAAGCCTGCATTTTAGAATAAACGGCCGTAGCCGTGGTATGAACACCAGATTTACGCAGTAGTTTAATCACTTTTAGACCTTCGGCAGTTACAGGCACTTTAATGTAAACATCTCTGTCAACCTTATCTAAAACAGCATCTGCTTCTGCCAGCATCTCTTGAGCTGTTAAAGCGACAACTTGAACATGCAAAGACTGGCCTCTGCCAATAATCTGGCGAATCTGACGCAAATGAGCAAAGAAATTTATTCGTCCCTCTTTTTTTATAATAGAAGGGTTTGTTGTTACTCCTGATAGAGGCAAAAAATCCTGATACAAGCGGATGGCCTCCAAATTGGCTGTATCCAGCATTAATTTCATTCCGTTCCTCCTAAAGATACAAAGAGCGTATAAAACGCAAAAGGAAATAGGGGACTGACCGCTGAGTCACCAAAGACTCTGAGACAGACCATACTCACAGAGCAGTCACATTCGTAGGTCAGCTTACGCTTCCTGCGACTGCGTCTCTTTTCCTGCAGCGTTTAGCCCGTGTCCAGTTCCAACAAGATACAAAGCCGGTTTAAAAATCCGTATGAAAATGACGGTAAGCCAGAAATCTTTGATTTCGTAGGCGCACCCCTGCCAGAACGACTAGAAAGGTGCGGTCGACTGTTAAGGCGATAAAGCTTTCAGACGTTTACGGCTGTCGGTAAGTCCGAAATCTTTGATTTCGCAGACGCACCCCTGCCAGAACGACTAGAAGGGTGCGGTCGGCTCCTAAGACGACAAAGCCTTCAGACGGTTACAGCTCCTAAATTAACATCCGGAACTAAACCGAGTGTACGTTTCGCTAATACTTGGCTTCTGTTTTATTTATGCAAACAGCTGAATGACAGTGCCTTCCTTGAGTTCTAGTTCTGCCTGAGGTGCAACATGCAGGGTTCCAGGAAGACTTTCTTGAGGCGACCCGTCCAAGGAAACAGTAATATGGCCAAGGCCGCGTAAATTTTTCTCAACAACGCTGCCAACAGCTGTAATCTCGCAGTTAACACCGTCAACAACCAGACGGCCGCCAACGGGGATAGAGCCGGTTAAATTTTTATTATCAATTTTATAGCAGTATTCTGCTAAATCATCAGGTGCTTCCTCCCCGAAAAGAATCAGCATGTTAGCATCGGTAATCATTCCTGCAGCTTCCGGACCGACTGCAAGTACAGTTGCTTCAAAAATTTTTGTCATCTCTTTCATCCTTTCTCATCATTTAAGCTCATTCTATTGGTAAAGGCCAATGCTGGCAATCCAAGCCACAATAACACGAGGCACGCCGTTTAAAAAGCGAGAATACAATACGGACGGCACACCAACTTCAACTGTTTCTGATTTTGCTTCAGTCAGACCAAGGCCAACAGGGATAAAATCACAGCCATTTTGCGTATTAATAGCAAACAGAGCAGGCAAGGCCATTTGCGGCGGAATATTGCCTTTGCCGATTTCTACACCAATCAAGGTTCCGACGATTTGTGAAATAACAGCGCCCGGTCCTAAGAGCGGCGATAAAAACGGCAGGGAACAGACAAAACCGACCAAAATCAAGCCCCAAATATTACCGGCAAGCGGAGCAAGGAGGTTGGCGATCCAATCGCCGACACCGGATCCGTTAATAACACCGATAATCAGTGATACAAAGGCCATGAAAGGCAAAATGGTATTAAGCATGGTCTGAATCGCTTCACGCGCCGCCTGATTAAAGGTCGCAACAACCTTGCCGGCTCCCATACCAATGCGGGCAATAAAACTCGATTCAGCTCGCTGTTCGGTAATTTTTTTACTTGTATCATAGCCAGACCCTGCCTCCGCCTGATCTGCCTCTTTTTCTTCCTCTGCTTGAGATGATGGTGCAGAGGCTTTAGCATCAGCATCAGCCAGGGAAATCTGTTCAAGACCGACTGCCGATACATAGATATCTTCTGTAATGTACTGTGCCAGCGGTCCGCTTTTACCAGTCGGCACAATATTGATAGTAGGAATATTTTTCTTTGGATAGATACCGCAGCGCAAAGTTCCGCCGCAGTCAATAATCGCTAAGGCAATTTCTTCATCAGGAATGGAAGTCTTAAATCCATTTACGGCTTCCATGCCGGTCAATTCAGCAATTTTATCCACAATATCCGGCTTTTCACCCCCGCCAGTTACATAGATAAATTTGTGTTTTTCTTCTGTCGGTGTAATGGTTAAGGGACCGCCAAAGCCGCCGTTGCCTTTAACAACTTTTATACTTTTATATGCCATGTTTTTGCTCGCTTTCCTTTCTTTAGTGCTGTCTTTTACAGTTCAACCGTTTTACTCAGAGTCACGCCCTGCTGTTTTGCTACAAAGGCGGTCGTAAAGTCTGTCACCCAGCCGCCGACAAAATTCATAATCAAACCAACCAAAAGATAGCGAATTGCTAATTCCATTTCATTCAGACCTAAAGTTTTAATACCTGAGGCAATCCCCATCCAAACAAACAGTTCCCCTGGGTTAATATGGGGGAAAACACCATTTGAAGTGTGGCAGAACTGCATTTGAGCTGCAATAAAGCTAGGTTTATAATATTCAGGCAGGAAACGTCCCATACTCATAGCCATCGGGTTCCCCAGCATAAAAGCAGCTATAAAGGGCAAAATCATATAACGGGTCAGCGGATTCTTAGCTGACAGTTCTCCCAGCTTATTCATCCTTTCTTCACCAATTAAAGCGATAATCGCATTCATGGCAACAAGTAGCATAAGAACAACCGGTACAATACTAGTCATCCAGCCGATAAAGTTCTCTCCGCCCAGCGTGAAGAGATTCATAAAGCCTTCAGCAAAATCTGTAATATAATGCATTATATCCTCCTTATTTCAGGCTTTTAGCCCGATCTTTTTTTATTTTTTAAATGTAATTTTAACTGCGCCGGCAGTAATTTAACCTGAGCCGCTAAATTGGACAGCGGTGCCGGCTGAGGTGTTTCTTCATAATTACCGGCTTCTGTCCTCAAAAAGATTTCTCGTGCATCTTCAATAGCTGTCTGCAGCAGTTTATTTTCCTGCCGGACAAGCGGGTTGTAGCGGTCAAAGTAGTGGATATCCTGACCAATATAAGCCGGCATTGGTTTGAAGTGTGCAGCGATTGTCACCCCCTGCATCCTTTTAGCATCCAGCACCTTGCCTGTTTTATCAATAGCAAAGAGAACAATAGTGCCTGATCTGATTTTACCAGCCCGGCGTCCGATAGCCACGCGTCCTTGACGCCGCATAGCTGCATAAACCTGATTAAAATGCTTAATTTGTCTCAAACCAAGAAAAATTTGGATAATATAGGCCGTCGTAATCAATAAACCTAAGGTAATGATTGGATTCATTAAAACACTCCTTTATTTTTCGATAAAGCCAGCAAATCGTCTTCTGTCTGTATTTGACGCAAGGCCTCTTTCAGCTGATTATCATTGGCTGCTCTGAAAATATCGTCATATAAAGTCAGCAGCTCTGCTTCTGTTTCCTTTTCCACAGTATCAGGGATAGCAACCATGAAAATAAATTCAGCTTCTTTATCGTGCGGCTTCTGACCTTCTACAACTCCCAGCATCATAATTGTCTTCTGTTTAAGACGGTTGATTGTGTGCGGAAAAGCAATGCCGCCGCCAAATACTGTTGGCTGCTTGTTTTCCCTTTCCAGCAGCCGGCTGCTAAAATCCTGATCAACCAGATTCTGTTCGGACAGCAAAGCAGCCATCTCTCTCAGATAATCCTTATAGGGACGCCCTTTAGGCAAACGGATATATTTTAGCATAACCGTTTCAAGATTCTTTTGCTGCAAAGCATTAACCCTTTGCCATTCTGTCTGCAGCCACTGGTCATCAAAAAGATTAGTAATGTGAATAACCGGTGAACGAAGCTGAGGAAATTTGAGCGGAACCGTTGTAAAAATAGCAAAATAGTTATCATCCGACTGAGGATTAAAACTCTCTTCCGAATAATGTACAATCTCAATGTCACTCCCCAATACCCGGCTCAGCTGGCGATGAATCATGGCTGCAGTCCCTCTTCCTGTCGTACAGACCACCGCTATTTTCTTAGGTAGTCTTGACTGAGCAGTCTCTTGCTCCCGCACGGCCATTTCAAAATAGAGAGCTAAATAGCTTATTTCAGCTGCTGAAAGCGGGTAGCCAAAGTAATCCTGAAGTTCACCCGCGGCAATCTTTGCCATTTCAAAAGCCAAAGGATATTTACTTTTAACCTCGCCATGAAAAATGTCAGTGATTTGCACATGAAAAATCAAACGGTTAATTAAAAATGTTAAATGCCCCCATATCTCCTGATATAATTTTTCGACATTAAAATCCACATTCAAAGCTGTTTGAACTCGCCTAATCACAGTTTGAAAAAAAGTCTGCAAAGCTGGATCATTGACGTTCTGGTATGGCAGACCGGAAATAAACTGTATATTGAGCGGAAAAGCCAGAAAATCCTGCTCAAGCTGACTGAGAGAAATCTGATAAACCAATTCGATGTGATAAACTAATTTCTCAATGATTTCAGCATCCTTTAACCCATTGCTGTAATAAGGAATTGCTTGATTCAAGTGCTTCTTATGCTTAATCCTGCCAACAGTAATAGCTATAACTTTAGCCAGCAAGTCCTGTGTCCTTCTGGGCAGCTGATACTGATGATAAAGATCCTGCAGAAAAATCCGCGTATCCTGCTTTAAAATGGCAGTATCAAAATAAGCATAGACATTATGACAGTAAAAGAGACGCAAATTCAGTTCATCTCCTTCAATCTCAATCCCGCGATTCGGCCTTCCTTTAACTGAAATACGATAATCGGCAGCCAAATCCTTAACCTGTTTGAGATCTTTGTTAATAGTCGTACGGCTGACCGCAATTTCTTCTGCTAAATCATCAATCAAAAGTGGTTCAGAACTTTTCAGCAATCTTTTAATAATATAAGAGACCCGTTTCCCCGATGAATTAAAATCACTTTCCTTGCGCAAACTTCCTGATAAGATTTCTTCTAATCGTGTATAGTCCAGAACATCAATATAAAGCTGACTGCCTGTCTGTCTGATTTGCACATCCCCGTCTAAAACATCATTTAACTGTCTAATACTCGTCTGCAAAGTTTTATAACTGATGTCTAATAAATCAAGCATATCGTCAATCGAAAGCTGGGGCTGCGCAGCCAATGCGTTTAAAATCTGATACCAACGATTAACTAATGCCACATCTACCTCCTTAACCAAGATACAAAGCCCGTTAAGAACGCAAAAGGAAAATAGGGGACTGACTGACGAATCGCCAGATTCTAAGTCAGGACATCTTTTTCCCGCAGCGTTTAGGGCGCGTTCAGTTCATCAAGATACAAAGCCCGTTAAAAACGCAAAAGGAAAATAGGCGGTAAGTCCGAAATCTCTGATTTCGCAGACGCACCCCTGCCAGAACGACTTGAAGGGTGCGGCAGGCTGTAAAGACTGCAAAGCCTTCAGATGTTTACGGCTGGATAGTAATGAAATCAGCACTCAGCTTTACTAGTTTTTTCCCGCAGCGTTTAGGGCGTGTTCAATTCACAAGATACAAAGCCCGTTAAGAACGCAAAAGGAAAATAGGCGGTAAGTCCGAAATCTGTGATTTCGCAGACGCACCCCTGCCAGAACGACTTGAAGGGTGCGGCAGGCTGTAAAGACTGCAAAGCCTTCAGACGTTTACGGCTGGATAGTAATGAAATCAGCACTCAGCTTTACTAGTTTTTTCCCGCAGCGTTTAGGGCGTGTTCAATTCACAAGATACAAAGCCCGTTTAAAAATCCGTATGAAAATAAGGGATGGCAAGTGATGCCTAAGCATCACGATGACAGCCATCTTTTTCACTAGGATTTTAGGGCGTGTTCAATTTAACAGCTGATCTTACCCGCGCGTTTTACCGCCGGCTACATTAGTTGTAATCCCCGTAATATAGCTTGAACGGTCTGACAGGTAGTAGGCCACCAGATCAGCAACCTCACTCAATTTACCGCTGCGGCCAAGCGGTGTGGTGCTGATTGATGCATAGCCTGCACGAATCTCATCAACTGTTTTTCCTCTAGTATAACCGAGCGCCTCTTCATATGCAAGCGTTCTCAGACCAGTTGCTTCCATAATCCCCGGAGCAATTCCGACAACACGTACACCGTATTTCCCCAGCTCTTTTGCCCAAGATCGTGTATAGCTGTATACGGCAGCTTTTGTAGCAGCATAAGCACTCTGACCTTCCGAACCTTCCAGACCAGCCTCTGAAGCCATATTAATAATAACTCCCTTTCGCTTGTCAACTAAGATTCTGCCGACAGCCTGGCTGACCAAATACAGTCCTTTCTGATTAATCATGGTAATTTTTTCGAAAACAGCATCGTCCAGTTCATATTGGCCGTGAGGATCTTTAGGATCAACCAGAAGTCTGGGAATATTGATACCGGCATTATTGACTACAGCATCAACTGTGCCAAAACGTTCAACAACAGCAGCAACTCCCGCTTCAACTTCATCCCGCGATGTCACATCAACCTTAACAAAAAGAAGATTATCATGTTTAAGCTCATTGTCTGCAATATCAAAATTAGCCACATTGACATCCAAAGCCAGCAATTCTTCCACAATCGCTCTGCCGATTCCCGATGAAGCTCCGGTAACGATAACCGTTTTTCCCGCAATATTTAACCAATCTGCCATAAAAAACTCCTTTACTAAACTAAGAAACAAAGGCCGTTAAAAACGCAAAGTAAAAATAGGAGACTGACCGCTGAGGCACCAAAGACTCTAGGGAAGTCTATCTTTTTTATACAGCGTTTAAGCCGTGTTCAGTTCCACTAAGAAACAAAGCCCGTAAAAAATCCGTTTTTTGCACAGTCCTTTGTTCTGCATTAGTTTATTTTTATTTTATAGCTTTATTATAAAGCGCTTACAGAAAAAATTAAGACGGCCTTTTTTCTTTTGGAGCGAAAAAATGTGTACTAATTTTAGTCCCAAAAAACCGAACCTCAGTGCTGAAGTTCGGTTTCTTTAATTATAACAGTGTTGAACTATAGGCGTGAATTCAAGTCTTCTGCTAAGTCTTCAAAGCCCGGTTTGCCCAACAGAGCAAACATATTTTTCTTATAAGCCTCAACACCTGGCTGATCAAACGGATTAACCCCGTTGAGATAGCCGGAAAGCGCAATAGCCAGCTCAAAGAAATAAATGGTGTAACCAAGCGTGAATTCATCCTGTTCAGGGAGAGTCAGGAAGAGATTAGGGACACCGCCGTCTGTATGAGCAAGAAGCACGCCATCTGTTGCCTTTTTATTAACAAAATCAACATCTTTGCCTTGCAGATAGCCCAAGCCGTCAAGGTCAGCTGATTCTGTCGGAATAGTGATGTTTTTGCGCGGCTTATCTACACGAATAACGGTTTCAAATAAATTGCGGTAACCTTCCTGAATAAATTGACCAAGTGAATGTAAATCCGTGGAAAAGTTAGCTGAAGTTGGATAAATCCCTTTTTGATCCTTTCCTTCAGATTCACCGGCCAGCTGTTTCCACCATTCGCTGAAATACTGGAGCGACGGTTCATAGTTAGCTAAAACCTCAGTGATATAGCCTTTGCGGTAAAGAATATTCCGGATAGCTGCATATTGGTAAGCCGCATTGTCAGCCAGTTTATCAGAAGCGTAATCTTTGCGAGCTGCTGCTGCTCCTGCCATCAGCTGACTGATATCTGCACCTGAAGCCGCAATAGGCAAAAGCCCCACTGCTGTCAGTACAGTAAAACGGCCGCCGACATTATCCGGTACAACAAAAGTTTCCCAGCCATTGGCATCTGCTTCTACTTTAACCGCTCCTTTTTGCCGGTCAGTCGTCGCATAAATCCGCTTGTTAGCTTCTTCCTGTCCGTATTTTTTTACCAAAAGCTCTTTAAAAACTCGAAAAGCAATAGCTGGTTCTGTAGTTGTTCCTGATTTTGAAATCACATTGACAGAAAAATCTTTATCTGCCACATAATCTACAAGATCAGCCAAATAGTTGGCCGAAATCGAGTTGCCGGCATAAAGAATTTTTGGCGCCTTATGATCAGCTTGTAAATTAACAAACGAGCTGTTCAAAAAATCAATAGCCGCACGCGCTCCTAAGTAAGAGCCGCCGATACCGATAACAATCAGTACCTGGCTGTCAGATTGAATTTTTGCGGCCGCTTTTTGAATCCGGGCAAACTCTTCTTTATCGTAATTTTCCGGGAGATTCAGCCAGCCGGTCATCTCCGCACCGGGGCCCGTCCCCTGCCGCAGTGCAGCATCAGCAGCCGAAACCTGCACCTGCATATAGTCCAGCTCATGGGCTGCCATAAAACGATCCGTCACTTTTGAATAGTCAAATGTAATATGGGTCATCTGAGTCCTCCTTTTTGCGTTTCAGTCTCTTTACTATCATACCTCTTTGCGCCTCTTTTTTCAATGATTTGGGTAAAATTTCACAAAAGACCCTTCTTTTTCAAATTATTCTGCAAATCCTTCTGACTGCTTCCCCGCCGGTTTTACAAAAAATGCCGGGTCAATCTGTTTGAAATATAATATCTTAACTGCAGCAAAGATAAGAAACTGACAGAGTCGCAGGCAGACAGGAAGCATGTTTTTTATTACCTTTTAAACACGATCCCCGTTTCTCTCATGGATAAGCTTTCTTTTTAAGAGGACATCATCAAAACTTTCTGCCAGCCAAACAGCTGCATTGTACAGCTCTTCTGCCTTGGTTCTGCATTGTTTGACATAGATATAATATTTGGCCTCAAACATCAGCGTTAAAGGAATCATGCTGTCCTGCCGTGTTTCTCTAATCAAATCATGCATTCGCTTCACTGGTACATCTAATTTTGGGTATTCAGCATGGGACGTATACAGAGCTGATAAATCTGAGAAAAAATTAATCAATTCCAGATTATAGTATTCATCTCCGGAAATTTCCTGCTTCAATGCCCTTGTTTCCATCTTTTGAACCAGAGCCTTATTATAAGCCCCGCTGTGATGCTGAATCAGATAATACTTGGCCAGCAGCAAATCATTCAGTGAATATCTGGGCTTAAGCAGAAGCTCTTTAAAAGCTTCCGCAAAACTGTCTTCTGCAGCCGGTCTCTGTCCCTTTCTCAAATAGTCAAAAATATTATCCAGCAAATCCAGAGTAAAAAGCTCTTCTTCCGGCAGCAAGTTAAAATAATGGTCATAAATCGTTTCGATCAGCTGTATCTTTTCGTCCAAACGCTGAGGGTCGCTGTAGCTGGGGATTTTAAAAAGCCGGTACTTCATCCGAAAATAGCTGTCAGGAAGCAGCATACCGTCTCCTGCCAGCAAAGCTGTTAAATCTACATTTAAAACACCAGCAATATAGTCCAGCTTTAAAAGACTGGGCTGCGATTTCCCCAGCTCAATTCGCTGCAGCTGACGGACCGTTAATTCATCCTCTGTACCGCAGAATTCTTCACGTGTCAGCCCTCTTTCTTCCCTTGCCTGCCTTATCCGCCGCCCAATACCTTCTTTGATTGCCTGATTCATCGATTTATCTCTTTCCAAAATTTTAGATTCATTTTAACACAAATTTCAAAAATATTCCAAATTTTTGCCAGACAGGGAAATAACTAGAGTTTGGGATCTTAGAAGTGATAGCGCTAAAAAGTGTTTTAAAAGCTTGATGTCTAATCTGGTAACGTCGCTGAACAAGGGCAGACTGAGAGACAGGTAAGTCCAAATCAAGCAGTTCTTTAGCTAAGGTCTTGCCACCCGTGGCAAGAATACCCTGAATCACCATCTTCATGGTCAACTGGCTCTTCCGACTGAAATCTTTTTCTGGATTAAGCACAAACTGATTGGCAGCTGCAACAATGTCACTAATACTTCAAGTAAGTGAGATTTAACCTGATTTAGCATGATTTTTCCTCTTTTATTTTTAGTGTAGCATAGAAAAAACTAACCTATCACAAAAAATGTGATAGGTTAGTTAACTTAATATTTATAATATACTAGTGATACATGCGATAGAGGCCTACATAAAGCGAGAGTCTTTTTAGATAAGATTTTTCATCCAATTCAGCTACCTGCTAGTCACAGTTCTTACTTTATTTTTTTGTTATTTTTAATAGCTAGACTATTCAAAATTATCAATAATATAATCCAAGAAAATAATGATAAAATCTGAAGCAGACTCCTATCCCAAGTAAAGTCGTCCCAGTCAGAAAAAAGTTTAGTCATTAAACCCATAAAGCTATAATCCGTTAATTTAGTAACTGTTTTATCTATCGTTGAAACCATGGGCAAAAAGATAATAAATAGCATAGCAGGTAAACTAATTACTTGTGCAGTAACTTGATTCCTACTGACCAAACCGATCAACAAATAAAGCAAGATAACTGCCAGTGCTGTAAGAAATAGTATGCCTATGTAGTTGAGTAACTGCCCCGATAGGCTAACCTCTAATATCATTGGTATCGCTAGAAGAACCAAAAAAGTCAAAACAAGCGGAAAAGCAATAGTTGCAGCAATATATTCACCATTTCTAACCCCACTCAATAATAAAGTGCGAAGGTTATTTTTTTCCTTTTCTTCAGACAGGATAGCACTGATAGGGTTACCGACTGCTAATGTCAGTGAGAAAGGCAAACACAGCATGAGTAACATCCGCATTTGTTCCGTGTTGGCTCCTCCGTCCATGCCATATAAATATTTATAAAAATAAGTGAAGGCAAGGGGGATAAGAATTTGTAATAAAATGCTTTTATTGGATAAAATCACCTGTCCTCGAAGCCAAATTAGAGCTGCCAAGCGTCTAGACATTTAATTTCCCTCCTGTCAATTCAATGAAAATATCTTCTAAACTAGGCTCACAAGAGTGAAGCGACGAAATTTCATCTACTTTTGTTATCTTTGTAAGTTCTGTAAATGGAACTACAGTCGTCTGCCCATCCTGATAAATAATTTTAACTGCTTTGTTCACATTGTATTTCTGAATAAGATCATAAGGATTCCCCTGCTCCACCAACTTACCTTTGTTCAATAAAGCGAGATTATCACACAGCAGAGTTGCTTCATGCATATCATGGGTTGTTAGGAAAATAGTTGTTCCTTTTGCTTTTAAATCCAAAATCAGGCTATGAATGGCTCTTGATGTTGCTGGATCCAAACCAGAAGTTGGTTCATCCAAAAAGATAATCTTGGGCTGATTAATCAGGGCTCTAGTAAGGTGCATGCGCTGCCGCATCCCAGTAGATAATTTTTCAGCAATCGTTTTTCGACTATCATATAAACCTACCATCTTCAATAAATCATCAACAGCCTCTTTGCTAACACCGTAAAATTTACTATAAAAAAGGACGTTTTGATATAATGTTAATTTTTCATAGAAGCCGCTGTTGTCAGTCACTAAACCAATTTCAGCTAATTCTTCCGGCGTTAAAAATTGCGGTTTCTTTCCCAGAACCAAAGCTTCTCCTGTTTCTGGAAGGAGCTGACCTGTTAAGATATTAATGGTTGTTGTTTTACCTGAGCCCGATGGTCCAAGAAAACCAAATATCTCTCCTTGATTAATTGAAAAGTTAAGGCCGTCTATAGCTTTAGTATGATTAAATATTTTGCTAATATTTTTAACTTCAATAATTTTATTCATTACCATACTTCCCTATTTTTAAGTGCCAATCATAAACTATACTGTAAGTGCCAATCCTAATACTGATTTCCAAGTCACTTTTTCATCTCCTCTCAAACTTTATGTCCCTATTATAAAGCAAAGAAAAAAAGAAGAACAGGACATCCATGTCACTATTCTTCTTATTCTTGTAAATTGTTTGCTCTTTCTTTTTTTAGATTATTTATCAAAACCGTGTCGCCAAAATTTTCTGCTAAAGTCAGCGCTAAATCGTAGCAGGACTTAGCTTTCTGAAAGTTATGCCCCTGATAGAGATGGTATTTGGCTTCAAGCATTAATAAGATTGGTTTGTAAACATGCTGCATGGTTTGATTAACCACATCGTCCATTTTATCAAGAGTCGGCTTCATATCAGAATAATCAGCTGATACAACATAGACACCGGCCAATGCAGACAAGGCACCTAAAAGTTCAACATTATAATATTCATCACCAGTTATTTCTTGTTTTAACAGTCTGGCTACAAGATGCTGGAAAGTATCTCTGTCAAAAACAGAATCCTGGCACTGTATAAAATAGTACTTAGCAAGTAAAACATCATTTAAGGAATAGGTTTCTTTTGATAAGAGCTGTTTAAAGGAATCTTCATAAATCTGTTCTGCTGATTCGGATTCCCCTACGGTCATATGGTCAAAAGATTTTTCAAGTAAATCTAAAGTAAAGAGTTCTTCTTCCGGCAGATAGTCAAAATATTGATTGTAAATATCTACTAGCAGCTGCGTTTTTTGGGCTAAACGCTCAGCGTCACCATAAGAGGGAAATTTTATCAGCTTATATTTTTGTTCAAAATAGGCCTGTGGAATCTCCAAACTTTGTTCTCCCAAAAGGCTGGCCATATCAACGTTTAATGTATCTGCCAAATATTCCAGTTTGACAATCGTCGGCAGAGACTGGCCCAGCTCGATACGCACCAGCTGTCTGATAGTCAGTTCTGACTCTAGCCCGCAAACCTGCTCTCGCGATAACCCTTGCCTTTCCCGTTCGGCTCTAATGTTAGCTCCTATAATTTCTTTTGTCTTCATGAAGACTCCTTCACTCTTAACCCAACATTTTTTCTTACCAGTATACCATTTTTAGTTTAATATGATAATGACTTTTTTGTTAATAATCTATTATAAAGTATACCAGTTCAATTTTCCATTTGTGAAAATTCTCAAATATGAGAATTTTTCTATGGCTTTCAGAAGAAAAATCCGGGAATAAACATTCCCAGATTTTTCGATTTCTATTAAAAACAGCACCAGCCTGTTATTCTCCAAACACTGTTACCTGACAGGTTCGCGTACGGGCGCGTGTTTTATCATAATCAACAAAGTAAAAATATCCTGTGCTGCCGACACCCAAATCACCATTGCTCACATCAGCTAACTGACTGGAACCGACCATAGTTGCCTTAAGGTGGGCATCACCGTTCCATAAGGCTGTGCGGTCGCCGCCTGGCAGGTAAGCTGCAGCATCAGGCCAAGATTCAACTGCCTGATAATGAGCCTCCCCGGGATAGATGTAGCTGTCGCTCCCTGTGTGATCCGGAATAATCTTTGCCAGAACCGTATTTAAATCAGCCTGCAGTGATTCATCGCCGTCTGCAGTATAATCGTGTGCAAATTCTTCAAAGAAGACTGCGCAAGTCGTATGGGGAGAAATCATCGCCAGCAGGCCGTTTTGAATACCGCTTTCCTTGATAATATCTCGAAGTTTCTCTGTAATATTAACATAAGTAGCTTTTCCAGCTTGTGTTTCCACTGAAAACCTTGCTTTATAACACTTCATTGACTGCTCCTTTCTGAATGACCGGCCTCAGAGGCTGCAGCCACCATATCAGCCAGCATTTGCTTAGGGTCTGGTGCTGCTGTAATTCCACTGGTACAGCCGGTCCCGTCAGCTCCCAGTTTAATCACATCAAAGACATCTTGTGCACTTGAGATACCTGCTGCCTGCATAATCAGTGTTTTAGGTGAAACAGCTTTAATAGCATCATTAGTAGCTGTAATATAAGAAGCATCACTGGTATTGCCTGTCCCAATCAATTCTGTTGGTTCACACAGGATAATATCTGGCTTAAGGGTTGCAATGGCTCGTGCTTCCTTAAGAGAGTCAGCACAAACAATTGTCACTATATCCAGTTCGTCCGCCCGTTCCATAGCTTTAATGATTGCTTCAAACGTCAGCGGCCGCTCGGCATGGTTCAAAAACGTCGCAACAGCCCCTGCTTCTTTTACTGCTTCAGGCAAAACATGTCCCATTCCGCGTCCGGGTTTAATGCCATCTATATGCTGCGCTGTCACAATTACTCTGTCAGTTATGCCTGCTACACGAGAAAGATCTGCAAAAGGACAGGTAATAAAAACTGAAACATCTGGGTGGGCAGCAGCGGCTTTCTCAGCAGTCTGGGCCATAGCAATTAAATCCTCGCCGTATAAGTAAGACTTTGGATTAAACATAAAAAACGGTGCTTGAACTTTTCTTTTACCCATAATTCTCTCCTAAATTTTTTGTGTGCCGAAAACATCAAAATAATGATTCAGCACAGCAGCCATAGCTTTTTCAGCTATCTGCTGCAAACTGATATAATCTTTTGGCTGTGTTTTTGCTATCGCTTGGTATGCTTCAACAATAAAGTCAGTATAGATATTAATCTTAGTAATCCCTTCTCTGGCACAGCGGCTAAGGTTTTCATCTCCCGAAGACGAACCGCCATGCAGAACTAGCGGTACATCAGTTAGAGCAGCAATTTCATGGAGCCGTTCAAAATTAATCTTGGGACTACCTTTATAAACACCGTGGGCAGTTCCAATAGAGACTGCCAAAGAATCGACATGAGTCGCAGCGACAAATTCTTGTACTTTATCAACCTCTGTGTAAACAGACTCTGTAAGCTCATCGGCTTCAGAAGTCTCATTGGCTCCGACATGTCCCAGCTCTGCTTCAACGACTACACCGTGATTATGGGCATAACGAACCACCTGCTGGGTAATGGCAACATTTTCAGCAAAGGATTTCTGTGAAGCGTCTATCATGACAGAGGTAAATCCCAGCTCAATCGCACGCTTGATAAACTCCATATCCTCCCCATGATCGAGGTGCAGTACAACTGGTACTGAGACAGCCTCAGCAAAATAATTACCGATTGCTGCAGCTTCTTCTAATGGTAATATTGCGCTGTGAGACTGGGCATAAGCCAATAGAAAAGGAAGCTGGCGCTCTTCTGCTGCGGCAGCATAGGCTCTTGCCGAATGAGAATCAATAAAATTAGCATGTGGAACAGCAAACCGCCCTCGTCTGGCTGCATCATATAATTGTTTTGAATCAACTTTCATTAGATTCCCCTTTCCAACTCATAGACTGAACAGTGTTAAAATTTAATACATACCGATACTGAACACCCAGCCAATAACAACAGCCAATGCCCCTGTTACCACACGGCTGTATAAGATGGCCGGAACACCGACAGAAACAGTTTCCGGTTTAGCTTCTCCTAAAGAAAGGCCGACAGGAATAAAGTCACAGCCGACTTGAGCGTTAATAGCAAATAAAGCAGGCAGAGCATAGCTAACCGGAATCGTTCCGCGAGCAATCTGTGTTCCAATCAGCACTCCGATAACTTGAGCAATCACGGCACCGGGGCCAAGCACTGGGGAAATAAACGGAATACTGCAGATAAAAGCTATCAGGATAAAGCCAAACACCGACCCTGATAGGGGCTCCAGCAAATTGGCAATGATATTGCCTACACCAGTATAATTGATAATACCGATAATAGTACTCATAAAGGCCATGAAGGGAATAATATTTTTTATCAGCATATCAACAGTATCACGCCCCGCTTGATAAAAGATTCCCATCACATTGCCGATACCGCGGGAAAAACGGACAATAAAGCTGTCGCTTGCAGCCTGCTCAGCCTCATGATTTTCTTTGCTGGCTGCATATTTTTCTTGAAAAGTCTCTTCAGTCTTCGTCTGGGATTCTTCTGCGGAAAACAGTTCCGCACTCTCGTTCTCCTCCTGTAATTCTACGCATTCAGGTGTAACGCCGGATACGAAGTTTTCCTCTGTAATATGTTTTGATAAAGGCCCTGATGGAGAGGACGGCAGGATATCCAATGTCAGGATATTCTTCATAGGGTAAACACCAATCCGAGCTGTACCGCCGCAATCAATAACCGCAGCTGCAATTTCGCTGTCAGGTACCGTGTTCTTAAACCCATCTATGGCTTCTCCTCCTGTTAAATCTGCGACACGCTGAGCTACTGGATGGATTCCCCCGCCAGTTACAGAAACAATTTTATTTTTGCCGGGAACAGGCTGAATCAGCAGACCCTTGCCCCAGCCATTATCACCAGGTCTGACAAATGCTGTCTTAAATTCTGTCATCTTTTCTTCCTTTCTAAATGGTTTTTCTTAGGCAGTACGCTTCGTCAAAAATTTAGTCATCCGTTCAGTGACAATCCCCCGAAGCAGAATAACAACCAGGCCGGCAAGAAAATACCGTACCGCTAGGCTCCCTTGAGAATAACCAGCTTCAACAACACCATTGGCAATACCAAGAAAAACAAACAATTCTCCTGCATTAGCATAAGGAAACAGACCCGTTACAGGGTGCACCATACTGACAGTGGCATCATAAAAAGCCGGTTTTTCTTCTTCCTGCAGAAACTGCCCGAATGTGTATGCCATAGGATTAGTCAAAATCAAGACAGCCAATAGAGGCATCAGACTATAGCGCAGCACCGTATATTTAGCGCTAGCTCTCATAAATTGATTGACACGTTCACGGCCAATAAGAGCAATAAGGGCATTAGTAAACGTCAACAATGCCACTAGCAAAGGAATAATACCGGTCAGATAGCTGACGAACTGCTCGCCCCCAGCTTGAAAGATTCCAATAAAATTTTCGCCAAACCATTCTATATAATTCATTTCTCACTCTCTTTCTTACTTACTCATTTGGTAAGCGTTTGCAATATATTTTTAAAGAATGGGACTGAGAAAAACTCAGCCCCATTCATAAAATCTCTCAGCGATGATACTTAAACACCTGCCAATATAGCCTGTGCTGTCACATCTGTTGTAATAAGGATATCCAGCATCTGGTGTTCCAGCCCAACTCTAATTGCACCCGCCTTTTTTTCACCGTAGGCCAGCACAAGTCTTGACGGAATTTGGCGCAGCTCTTCTAAATTAAGCCCCATAACACGCTGGTTTACTTCCAAAGCAGGAGCCCCTTTGGCATCAAAAAACTGTGAATTGATATCGCCGATAATTCCCAAAGACTTGAAGCGCTTGATATCTTTTGAATTAATATAACCCGTAACAGCCATTGTGCTTTCTTCCTCCAGCGGAGCCATACCCAGAAGAGCAAGATCCACCTGCTTGCTTTCATTTAAGACAGAAGAAATGGTTGCATCTTGTTCTAACTCTTTTTTTAAAGCTACACTGGAAACCATAGCAGGAACATAAAGATAGTGGGCTTCAGCCCGCATTCTCTGAGCCAGCGTCTGAACAATCTGGTTGGAATGGAGGTAAAAGTGCTCATTGCCCATACCGCCAATCAAAGGGTAGACATGGAGCTGTGAATGATTGGTATAAGGGAAATAATCGATTGCATGTCGCAAGGTTTCCCCCCATGATATCCCCAGACGCTTAAGTTTCGGATGTTTCTTGAGATAAGTTTCAAGATATTGAGCTGCAGCTCTGCTAACTTTGCGCTTGACTTCCACCGCTGTTAGACCCACCGTATCAATGACTACAGCATCCTGCAGCTCATAGGTCTTTTCTAATTCACGTTCAAGTTTTGTAGTAAAAACCGACGGGCTGTTGATAAATACTTCAACAATCTTAGCTTCTCTGGCATCAATAAGCATTTTAGATACCAGAGAGCGTGAAACACCGATTTTCTTAGCAATCTCAGCCTGTGTCATGCCTTCATCATAGTACATGACCGCAACTTTTACATAATCTTTTTCAGTATAATTATCCATCATATGCCTTCTTATATACAGTATATGAGAATTATACCACATTTGCTATTCATTGATAATCTGGATTGAATCTCCTGCTTTAAGTTTTGGGAAAACAACAGGGCGGGCCGTAATTGAACCGGGCAGAATATCGCTGTTGCCTTCCCGGAAATAAATGGCAACATGCCCTAATTCCTCAAAGTTAGCATTGGCTGCACTGCCGACTTTTGTCACTGTGTATGTCTGCTTTCCCATAACAAGGCGGGTTCCTGTTTTGAGAACATTTTTCTGATTTGCCTGATAATCATGAATAACAGAAATCATTCGCAATTCTGGCGGGGCAGACTCACCAAACAGAACAAGAAGCATTTCTTCTGCAAAATCAGGAACCATTTCTCCGATTTCAACAACCTTAAATTCCGGCATTCCTTCAACTCCAATCATTTGTATTTAGTAACCAGATTAGCCAGGGCTCTGGTTTTTGCTGTTTGTTTTTTTGCTTCAGCAACTGCTGCCAAACATTCATCTAAAGACAAACCGACAATAGCATCATAAGGCTTGAACCGTGAAAAAACCATGACGCCGTCTAAATAATAGGCTTCTGATATCTTTTTTTCACCATTGTAAATCACGACAAGAACATGCGATGATAAACCTGTTTTGATAATTTCTGAAACAAGACGGAAGCCCGGCCTATCCTGATACTTGTCCAATAGCCGCCGCATAAAACGCTGATAATACCGCAGCTGGTAGAGACTGAAAATAAGCTGTAAAAGTATAACAAGTGTCAGGATAATAACTAAATTGGCCATCTGTGTCTCCTTTTTTTACCAAGTCCAATATATTGCCTTATAAAAGCAGATAGGCGGGCCTGTAAAAGCTGCATCATCAGCCGAAAGTTTCATCTTGCAGTTTACGCAGTTTATAGACAGTTGTTGTCTCATCAATAGCGATATCATCATCAGTCAGGAAAGTCCCGTCTTTAATATTGCGTTTAGCGACAGAGGCACCGCCTACAAGACCGATGGGGATATGATGGTGTTTGCGCGTGTTACTGTGGCTTTCAATAACACCGCGAACACAGTAGCCTCCGATACCATCAATCCGTTCACCGGCCTTAATGTCACGTTTAGCAACAGCTACCGTTTCGGCTACAGGAGCTCCTAAAGGAACGATGGCATGATCATGTTCTAGAACTGCACGTGCTGCTGTCAGCGGTGTTTCTAAGCTGCATAAATGATAAGGACGGTAGAGGATATGGTGATCGCGCTCACCAACTTTCATAAGGTAGTTCATCTCGTGCTTAACACCGGCATTTTGCCCTTCAACAATGACAAATACACCCGGAGCAATACCATCAACATACTCTACAACCCCGTAATGATTCAGAACACCACCTTTGTCTTGTAAATCCAATTTCACAATTGTCTCCTGAAGATCAGCAGAAATGCCATGCATCCCTGTCACGTCAGGCACAAAACCAATAGCATTAGCCAAAAGGTTCATCTCAGCCATTGTCTTGGTGCCATCCTGAAAAGCAGCCAACATATGGGCATTCATCTGTTTGGATGCAGCTTCTTCGGCTGCTGTATCCGGATTAGCACTGACTCTCAAAGCATTGTTTTTACCTTTCCCTGCGACAAGGACATTCATGCCCATACTCTTAGCAAACTCATAAAGCTGGGCAGTCGCAGCCGGTTCGTCACCGTCTGAACCCGTATAAACAAGCCCTGCAGCATCATACATTTTTTTCATCAAAGGGCCGATGGTAATATCCACTTCAACATTGAGCAGAACCAGATGCTTTTTGGCAATCAGAGTAGCTAAAGCTATCTTAGCACCAACCTCAGGAACACCTGTTGCATCAACAAGAACTTCCACATCATCAGAATCAATGATTTCCTTAAAATCTGTACTGGTTAAAATGTCAACAGGCTCATTAGCAGAAGCATTGTATGCCTGCGCCGCCTTCTGAGCATTTTCCAGCCGAATGTCACTGATTCCGCGAACTTCCATTCCTGGAATGGTCGACATCTGCGAAACCATGCCAGTTCCCATCTGTCCGGCACCGATAACTCCAACCTTAATAGGGTTGTGCTGCGCTTCACGTTCTAACAACTTGCCATATAATGTCATAACTCCCCCCCTTCTGTCATTTGACAATATATTTACCATTTGTTACGAAACATTGTAAACGCTTTTTTGGCATTTGTCAATAGTTTTGTCAAATGTTTTATAAATTATTTTTTTCACAAATGCTTTCGCTAAAATCTGTGCTTTGTTTGACATCCCATAGCTTTATGTTCACCAAAAATACCTTCTTTGAAACAGGTTTCTTTTCTGATTCAGAGAAATACCAAACAAAAGCGGCCCCTTTATGACAAAAATAAAGACAATATCAATGGAAACTATGGGATATTTTTACTTTTTAAGCTTTGAAAAGGGGCGCTGATATAACTGCACTGCTTAAAACTACGCAAACTATTGACTATAGCCCGTTTTTATGTAAAATAACAATAGAGAAGGCAGTCCCTGCAAATAAAAAGAAAAGCTTTCGGTGAGCAGTAAGCTGAAATGTCATATTAATGATCAACTTATGATACTTAACCAAAAGCTTCTTTGACTTGTTAAACAGGGGCAGCAGCCTATCAGTTAATGAATTAAAACATGTTTTGAGGTGAACAAACAATGAAAGACGAAAAACGACTTAATATTTTGCTGACTATCAATGTTGTGCTGTCACTTATTAATCTTATCATCAGTTTTTTGAAGTAATGTCTTCTTAGCGCTTTAAACACTGATTCTTTGCAGTAACTAACTTTAACAGGATTTCTTCTTAAATGACAGAAGCAAGAGTCATTATTTTAAGAGGTAATAAAATGCCAGTAAGCGAAGCACAACAAAGAGCGAATCAAAAGTGGAAAGAAAAAAATAGAGAGCGTACTAACTACCTAGCCAGCAGAAACTCTGCCCGGTCTTTTATCCGTACAAAAGCGACTGCCGATGATTTGGCTGAACTTGAAGCCTTGATAGCCGAGCAGCGAAAAAGTATGAATTGAATTTAATAATTAAGTACAGTTTTATGCACTTTGCGGCCCAATGCCCCTTTTTTGCCCCTTTTTGGTATTATAAACACAAATAACCCCTTTGAAACGTTGATTTCAAAGGGGTTGTTGTATATAGACAAAAAGAGCACACAGCCTAACTCGCTTAGGGCTGCTGGATTCCTCCCCTGACCCACTTCACGCAAGACTGTTGCTCCACTGTTTATTATATCACTTTCTGTAACTTCTGCCAAGCCCCTGAAGTTCAGGCAAACAGCCGACACGGCTTTCACTGCTTAGTGCGCCTCTGTCTGAAAAAATCCTGCATCAGCTGAGCACATTCCGCAGCCAGGATCCCGCTCTCAAGACTGACACGGTGGTTAAGCCGTTTGTCCTGCAAAACATTATAGAGACTGCCTCCCGCTCCAAATTTTTGATTTTCTGCACCGTAAATAACCTGAGGAATCCGGGCAAGACCGATAGCTCCGCTGCACATTACACAAGGTTCGATTGTAACAAAGAGTGTACTGTCCAGCAGCCGCCAATTGCCTTCATGGCGGTTGGCTGCATTAATAGCCATAATCTCAGCATGCATTACAGCCTGATTTAATTCTTCCCGGGCATTGTGGCCGCGTCCAATAATTTCTCCCTTTTTGACAATCACACAGCCAATCGGGATATCTTCTTTGGCTAGAGAAAGGCGGGCTTCTTTAAGCGCCTCCTGCATAAAATAGGTTTTTTCTTCCTGTGTTAAGTCCGACATTACAATTTCCCTAAGTCCCAAAACTTGTGCGGTTCTGCCAAATCAACCGAAACACCTGGGGCATAATCTGCCGCCTGCTGACGCAGAAGTTCTAAATGGTTATCCGACTCTGTGTTTTCAGGACCGAACTGAGGCAGGTGGGTTAAAACCAGTTTCTTAACTCCGGCCTGAGCCGCGATTTCCCCAGCCTCCTTAGAAGTCAGATGGGCAGGGTGCCTTTCCTGACCTGCGTAAAGATAGACATCCGCTAAAAAGAGATCGGCTCCTGCAGTAAATGGGAGCAGCTCTTCAAAATAGCCGCTGTCTCCGGTAAAAACCAGTACCTGACCGCTCTCACGCTCCACAATACGCATGGCATAGCAGACAACCGGGTGTACAGTCTTAATAAAACTGATGGTAAAAGGTCCAATTGTTTCAGTCCCGTTCACATCATAAGCGATTCCTTGGGAAACACCTTCTAAAGTCAGTTTTGCAAACTCTCCTTCATCTTCATCGTGTCCATAAGTTGGCAGAACTCTAGGCTGCCAGAGATTTTTGGGATACAGCTGGCGGTAATGGCGAAGAACACCTAAATCAGCCACATGATCCGGATGGTAATGGCTGATGATGACAGCATCCAAATCCAAAGGACTGATTTCCTTTTCAAGCTCGTTAAGAGCACGGCTCCCAACATCCATCAAAAGCTGAAAACCATCTTCTCCAGTCAGCAGGTAAGAGGTCGTCCCTTGATTCTGGTAGGGATAACCTCCCCAGCATCCTATTGTTGTTAATTTCATAGCAGTACCTTCTTTGCTTTTCTTAGCTTTATTATAACAAAAAAAGGACCGTCCCAAAATAAAAAGCCTTTAGAAAGAAACTTTCCAAAGACTTATCCCTGAGACTAACCCCTAAAACTCACCATATATCCCTGAAGCAGGTCAGCTGTTTTATCAAGCAAGAGCAAATGCTAATTTCCCTTTAGAGAGGCCGATTTTAACAGTCCTGCCGCTGGTTACCTCGCCTGAGAGCACTAACTCAGACAGCCTGTCTTCAACTTGGGTCTGCAGCGCTCTGCGCAGAGGCCGGGCTCCCATTTCACTATCATAACCATCCTGCGCCAGATACTTCAAGGCAGAAGGCTGGAATTTAAGAGTAATTCCTTTTTCTGCCAGATTGCGGATAAGAGGGGACACCATAATCTTAACAATTTGCCGCATGTCATCCTGACTCAGGCTGTGGAAGACCACTGTTTCATCAATACGATTCAAAAATTCAGGACGGTAGGCGTGTTTGAGCTCTTCCAAAATCCGGCTCTGCATTGCTTGATAGTCCTGACTGACCGACCTTGCCCCAAATCCGACAGTCTTGTCATCACGCAAGGCAGTTGCTCCTAAGTTGCTGGTCATAATGATAATGGTATTGGAGAAGTCGACCTGACGGCCGCGGCTATCTGTCAGCATGCCATCATCAAGAACCTGCAGCAAAACATTAAAAATATCCGGATGGGCTTTTTCCACCTCGTCAAAAAGGAGGACCGAATAAGGCTTGTTGCGGACTTTTTCAGTCAGCTCTCCGCCTTCTTCATAGCCAACATAGCCGGGAGGTGCCCCGTTGAGCCGGCTGGCTGCAAATTTTTCCATATATTCCGACATATCAAAGCGAATAAGAGCCGACTCATCATCAAAAAGAACCTGTGCTAAAGCTTTGGCCAGCTCTGTCTTCCCAACACCTGTCGGCCCTAAAAACATAAAAGAACCAATGGGACGGCGGCCAGTCCGAATCCCAGACTGGTTGCGGCGAATAGCCCGGCTAATGGCTGAAACAGCAGCATCCTGTCCAATAACTCGCTTGTGCAGCTCTTTTTCCAGATTAAGATATTTTTTGCTGTCAGCCTGAGTCAGTTTTTCGACCGGAATTCCGGACAGCTTGCTGAGTGTACTCATAATATCATCTTCTGTCACCGGTGTAGGCTCCAGCAAATGAACGGCTGCAGCCTCTTTTAAATGCTGTGAAGCTTTTTTGAAATCTCCTTGCAGAATCGCTTCATCAGCAGGAGTTAAGTAGGCAGGCGCTTCTTTTTTGACCATGTTTTGCACCTGTGCGCTCGCTTCGTCCAACAGGTCAATCGCTGAATCAGGCAAATGTTTTCCTGTCAAATAGCGGCGGGCTGCTTTAACCGCTGCCAGAGCAGCTGCATCTGAAATAACGACATTGTGATAATCTTCGTAAGATTTCTTGAGTCCAAGCACAATCTCATAAGCTGCCTCTACACTAGGCTCTTCAATTAGTACTCTGGCAAAGCGCCGGGACAGAGCCGCGTCCTTTTCGATATGCTTCTGATATTCCTCTTGGGTTGTGGCGCCAAGTGTCCGTAGACTCCCCCGTGCAAGAGCAGGTTTAAGGATATTGGCTGCATCAAGCGTGCTGTCAATCCCACTGCCAGACCCCATAATTGTATGCAGCTCATCAATAAAAAGAATAATGTGCCCATCTGCTTCAATATCCGCAATGATTTGGTTCATCCGTTCTTCAAAGTCCCCGCGGAAACGTGTCCCGGCAACCACACTCATCATATCCAGCTCAAGAACTTTCATATCCTGCAGTTCATACGGAATGGCTCCGCTTACGATGCGCTGAGCTAAGCCGTAAGCAAGGGCTGTTTTCCCAACTCCGGCATCACCGACTAGGACCGGATTGTTTTTCGTTTTCCGGCTGAGAATCTGTACCATACGGGAGATTTCCTTTTCCCGGCCGATAACAGGCTCCAGCCGCCCTTGGCGGGCCATTTCTGTCAAATCGCGCGTGAAATCAGAGAGCTCGCCTGCTGTTCCCGGCGGCTTCATCATATCAGAAAAACTATTGTTCGGCCTTGCTTTTTTAGGCTTACGCAAACTATGGATAGCCTTAAGATCTTCTTTGGTGAAGCCTGCCTGTCTCTCTAAAGATTTACGTAAATCCAGTAAACGGACAGATTCGCCATCATCCTTCAATTTGAAGCCGACTATTTCCAAAAGTCGGGTAGCAAGGAGATCCATATTCAGCAGCATAGCAAATAAAACATGCTCTGTACCGATCTCTTTGGCTCCAGTCACCTGACTGATTCCGTCAGCCGTCTGCAGCAGGCGCTTTAAAGCCGGAGACTGCTCTATAAATTCAACTTCCTCTACTTGTTCTCTAGGAATTTTTCCAAGAGCCAAAATAGCAGCAGCTTCGTATTCCTCCAGACTGACATCAGCTTCATACTCCGCAAGACTGAGACCTGCAACAGAATCAGGAGTAAAAGCCATGGCCAGCAAGATATGCCAGCTTTCAAGATATTGGCTGTCATAACGTGCAGCCTGATAGAGGGCCAGTCTGAATACTTCCTGCATTTTAAACGAATAATTACTCATTTCCTTACCCTTTTCTGTCCAATCTTTGTAAAATTTTACGCAGCATCCGGGCACGAATCTCCGGACCCTCCTGGCCTAAAACATCATCAGATGATGTGGCCAAAATAATCTGACCTTCCCGCCTGCTGATAATCTTTTCTTCAAATAAGAGCTGAATCAAATCTGTAAAGACTTGTTCACTGATCCGATCACCAATAGTAGCCAACAAACTGCCCAGCATCTGGTGCTGATCAGAAAAACAAACTTTTTCAATACGAATGTAGCCGCCGCCGCCCCGCTTACTCTCAACAACATATCCGCGGCTCTCAGTGAAACGGGTTTTGATAACATAATTAATCTGACTGGGAACAACACGGAAGGCATCTGCTAAATTAGAACGCTTTATTTCAGCAATCCCTGATTGAGCCAATAGTTGTTTGATATATTCTTCAATACTATCAGACGTATTTTTTGATGCCATGGTATTACTTCCTCCCAGCCGTTTGACTATAACTGACTTTTATTATACCAAAATTTACAGTAATTTAAAATGAAAACCGTTTATTTCATCTGGGCCTGTCTGAAAAAGCAGAAAAGACCGTATCTGCATTGTCTCGCTTATTTAAGGGGCTTTTAGTTGAGAATATTCACCGCTTAGGATAAAATGGAACATGAACGAAAAGAAAGGTCACAAGTTCATGCATTATTTTATTACATTTCTCATTTCAATGGTCCCTCTAATTGAGCTCAGAGGCGCTGTCCCTTATGCAATTGCTGCGGGTATCCCCATGTGGCAGGCTATCACAATCGGTGTTATCGGCAATATGCTGCCGGTCCCTGTTATCTTTTTCTTTGCTCGCCGTGTCTTAGAATGGGGAACAGATAAGCCTGTTATCGGCGGCTTTTTCACTTGGTGTTTGAAGAAAGGCCACAGCGGGGGGCAAAAGCTGAGCAAAGCAGCCGGAGAAAAAGGACTCTTCTTGGCCCTGCTCCTCTTTGTTGGGATACCTATTCCAGGAACCGGTGCCTGGACCGGAACCTTGGCAGCCAGTATTTTAGACTGGGACTTTAAACGCAGTGTTGTCGCGGTTATGCTGGGGGTTATTCTGGCAGGCTTTATTATGGCCTCACTTACTGTACTGGGGCTTTCAGCTTTCCTGTAACTAAAAACGGTATTAAAAAGCACCTAAAATTGGGGCTGTCCCCAGCTTTAGGTGTTTTTTTATTTGAAGTCAGAAAAATAAACAGTTCACTCAGCCCCAAAAAAACTCTTACGGGACTTGTGCCTGTAAGAGTTTTTTTATCAGCTGTTCAGGGCTTCTGCCATGGTTGCAGCAACTTCTGATTCAAAGTCATTAGCAGCTTTTTCGATACCTTCTCCGACTTCAAAACGGGCAAAGTCTACAACTTTAGCATTAACGGAATCTAGGTAAGCTTCGACCGTCTTACTGTCATCCATGATATAAACCTGAGCCAGCAAGGTATATTCTTGGTCAACCTTAGTGTTATCAAGCAGAAAGCGCGCCATCTTGCCGGGAATAATTTTATCCCAAATTTTTTCAGGTTTGCCTTCAGCCTGCAGTTCTGCTTTGATATCTGCTTCAGCCTGAGCCAGCACATCATCAGTCAATTCAGCTTTTGAACCGTATTTTAGGAGCGGAAGAGCTGGCTTGTCAACCAGTGCCCGGCTTTCATTGTCCTGTTCAATCTTATGATTCATTTGGGCCAATTCATCGCGGACAAACTGTGGGTCCAATTCCTTATAGGATAAAACTTTTGGTTTCATCGCAGCAATATGCATGGATACTTGTTTAGCCAAAGCTTCGTCACCGCCATCAAGCACACTGATAACACCAATTCGGCCGCCATTATGCTGGTAAGCTCCGAAAGACTGCCCGTCAGTTTTTTCCAAAAGTGCAAAGCGGCGGAAAGAAATCTTTTCACCGATAGTTGCTGTCGCATTAACATAGGCTGCTTCTAATGTTTCACCTGAAGCTGTTGTCAAGGCTAAGGCCTCTTCATTATTAGCCGGTTTGCCTTCAGCAATAACTTTGGCTGTTTCATTAACCAATTCAGTAAACTGCGCATTTTTCGCTACAAAGTCCGTTTCAGCATTCACTTCTACAACTGCTGCAACATTGCCGTCAACATAAACACCGGTCAAGCCTTCAGCTGCCACCCGATCAGCTTTTTTAGCCGCCTTAGCCATTCCTTTTTCGCGGAGCAGCTCGATGGCCTTATCCATATCACCATCGGTTTCAACCAATGCTTTTTTGGCATCCATGACACCGGCGCCGGACTTTTCACGCAATTCTTTTACAAGGGCTGCAGTAATATTTGCCATTTGTGGTTTCCTCCAAAAATTAGTTCCTTTTATAAAAAAAGGGGCAGAGCAGTTTCCCTGCTGCCCCTTTTGACGATACAGTCTGAATACTGTTTTGTCTTATTCGTTTGTTCCTTCAACAACCTCAACGATGTCTTCAATCGAATCAGCTTGAGTATCCGCCTGTGCTTCAGCAAAGTCAACTTCTGCATCTTCACCTTGGCGGCCTTCAATAACAGCATCGGCCAACTTAGAAGTAATCAGTTTAACAGCGCGAATCGCATCGTCATTAGCCGGAATGATGACATCGATATCATCAGGATCCGCATTAGTGTCAACCATAGCGACAACAGGAATACCCAGCTTTTTAGCTTCCTTAACTGCAATTTGTTCCTTATGCGGGTCAACAACATAGATGACATCCGGAATCCGCGGCATGTCTTCGATTCCGCCCAAGAATTTTTCCAGACGAGCCCGCTGTTTGTTAAGAAGAGCCACCTCTTTTTTTGGAAGGACATCAAATGTGCCGTCTTCTTCCATTGTCTTAATTTCTTTAAGACGGGCAATTCGTTTTTGGATAGTATCCCAGTTGGTCAGCGTTCCGCCCAGCCAGCGATGGTTAATATAAAACTGTCCGGCACGTTCTGCTTCTTCTTTAACAGCATCAGCAGCTTGTTTTTTCGTTCCTACAAAAAGGATAACTGCATCATTAGCTGCTGCATCACGGACAAAATCATAGGCTTGGTCAGCTAACTTTACAGTTTGCTGCAAGTCAATAACATGAATCCCGTTACGCTCAGTAAAGATGTATTTTGCCATCTTAGGATTCCAGCGGCGTGTTTGGTGGCCGAAATGAACACCGGCCTCAAGAAGTTGTTTCATTGAAATAACTGCCATGAGTATTTCTCCTTTAAAAATGTTTTTTGCGGCAGATTAATCCTGCCTGACCTCTTTCAGATATCTTCTTGCAGGCCCACTCTAAAAGAGCAACAGACCCACAATCCATCTAAAATGAGTATTTGCTGTTCATAACAGCCTTTTTACTATATCAAATTTAAGAAAAAAATGCAAGGGGTAGTGGCTTGACGAATCACTTTTTTTAAGGTAGAATACTACTTATCTACGGCGGTATAGCCAAGTGGTAAGGCATGGCTCTGCAAAAGCTTGATCGTCGGTTCAAATCCGTCTACCGCCTTAAATCGGCGACTTTATCCCTATACTACAGTTTAAAAAGCCTGATTTTACAGGCTTTTTTATTTTGTATTAGGATAAATCAGCATAAAAATAAATTTTATTTTGGACAAGTCCCAACCTATTCTGAACTGAACCAAAAAAAGTTAGATTTTTATGTCTAACTTTTGGAGCTTTTATTATGAAATCAAGATATAAAGATAACTTGACGATTTAAGAACTTGAAATAACTCTGATTAAGTCATAATTGTAGTATGGAATATTTCTTTTAGCAGCGTTGTCCTTATCTAGCAACTTCTTTTCAACAAGATATTCAAGCGACTTCTTGACGGTAGCAGGATGATGTCCAGTTAATTCGGCAAGTTGTTTTGGTGTTGCTACAGGCAGATTAAATGTGCTTAACCAAACATCTTTTTGTGCCTGAGTTTTACATACTTCCAAACCATTTCTAGCATGTTTATCAGCATTACCTATTTTCTTAAGAATATTAATAGCCATTTGTTCACTAGCATTTAAAAACAACATCAACCATGGGTTCCAATCTGGTGTATCACCTCTGACAGCATTTAACGCATTATAGTATCGTATGCGTTCCTTTTCTAATTCTTCACTAACAAAAAAAACGGGATAATCGAGCAATTTTTCTTTAACTGCCATCAAAGCAATTAAAATTCGACCAAGTCTGCCGTTTCCATCTAAGAATGGGTGAATAGACTCAAATTGGGCATGCACAACTGCTATTCTGAGCAGAGCATCACTATTATAATTAATATATTCGTTTCCTTCGTCAATTTTTAAACTTCTATGCGGCTCCCCATTAGCAAAAAATTCTAAGTTAGTCATATAATCAGCAATTTCATTTGCGCTAATAGGTATATATGATGCATTTTCGATTTTATTATCTGGGCCAATAAAATTTTGAACTTTTCTAAACTCTCCTCCGTCTGCTGTTGTTCCTCTTGCTTCATCGGACATAAGGATTTTATGTAATTCTTTTAATAAACGCGTACTAATGACATCTCCATCACGAATACTTGTGAACCCCTCATCAATAGCCTGTTTATAGTTTAACACTTCTCTTTGTTGCCAATTTTTAGCTCCACTCCTAGATGACTCCATAATTTCATGGAAAGTTACCTGTGTTCCTTCAATCCTAGTGGATTGAACCGACTCATTATAAGATAACAGGCTTAGAATTGAGGTATTAACAACAGAAGAAAGCAAAACAGCGTCAAGCTTCCCAAGGGTTTTATTAACTTCGGCGAGTCTTTTATAAAGTGATAATGCATCTTTTTCGTTCATTTTTACTGGAAGTTTATTAACACCTTTTACTGCCATTATAGAACTCCTTAATATATTTTTGTTAGATAAATATATTATATGCTTTATTAGTATAAAAAACAATCAAAAATATATTAAAACCAAAAAACCTGTTAAGTCAGGTTTTTTTATTTGTATAAAATTATAAAAAAATCAGGTTTTTGTTCAGAGGCAGCCACAGAAACAGACTGATAAGTCTACCAAATGATGACACGGTCTTGCGGAGCCCGCCACATCCCATCGCCTTCTTTTACACCGAAGGTTTTATGAAAATCCTCAAAGTTAGTAACGGTTATATTGGTTCGCCAAGCTGCTGGTGCGTGGACATCAACTGCAGCCAGCATTTGCATGTATTCCTGACGGGCTTTCATTCGCCAAATCGTCGCAAAGTTGATAAAGAATTCGCGGGCGGAGAAATCCTTTTCAGCCTTGGCCGCTTCTAAGGCACAGGCTAAACCGCCGAGGTCAGCAACGTTTTCTGATACAGTCAGTTTCCCATTGACCTTAGCCCCGTAAGAATTCAGGCCGTCAAACTGCTCAACAACCCGATCTGTCCTTGCTTCAAAGGCTTTGTAGTCCGCATCTGTCCACCAGTTGTTAAGACTGCCGTTTTCATCAAATGAAGCGCCGTTCGTATCAAAAGCGTGTGATATTTCGTGCGCGATAACTGCACCGATGCCGCCGTAATTGGCTGAAGAGCTCTGTTTTAGTGAATAAAACGGAGCTTGCAGAATGGCTGCCGGAAAGACAATCTGATTTTGCTGGGGATCGTAGTAAGCGTTGACCATATGCGCTGGCATATGCCATTCATCGCGGTCAACCGGCTTATTCCACTTACTCCAGCTGTAGGCAATGGAAATTTTGGCCAGATTCTGAGCATTTTCGACCAAGCTCAGCTCTTCATCAATGATTTTTTGCTCATAGGTTTCCGGCAGTTTTTCTGGGTAACCGATATGCGGCCTGATGACATTGAGTTTGGTAATCGCTTTTTCCCGTGTCGCTGGCGCCAGCCAGTCCGCTGTTTCTAAGCGGGACTTATAGACTTCAATCATGCTGGCTACCTTTTGTTCCACATCAGCTTTGGCCTGAGGCGAAAATTTTTCACCGGCATACCACAGTCCCAGAGCCTGATTATAAGGCCCTTGTGCCAAGTAGAAAGCCGCTTTTTTCTTGTCCTGAGCTTTAGGTGTTCCTGATAAGGCACGGCTGTATGTGCCGGATACAATCCGAATATCATCAGTCAGATAGGCATTAAAGCTGGTTGCCGCACTGTGAACCAGATAAGCTTTGAGCAGATCCCAATTATCTTCTGTATAGAAATCAGCTGCAGCCTGCCAGAAACGCTCTTCCGGAACAATAATCTGATCGGGAATCCGGCCCAGAATCTGACTGAAGAAATCATCCAAAGGAAGCTCAGGAACCAGTTTTTTAAAGTCCTCCCAAGCATATGGACGGTAGAGCTTGACATATTCGGAGCTTTCTTCACTGGAGAGAACTAAGCGGGCCAGTTTGGCATCCAAGGCAATAATCTTATCCAGCATATCTTTGATTTCTGCTTTTGAAAATCCGAATTGCGGCAGAAGTTCTTCTTGTGTCTGCCTCCAAATAGCAAGAAGCTCACGGCCTTTCTCATTATCTTCAGCATAATAACTGGTATCCGGCAGAATAATACTCGGTGCTTCAGCCCATAAGACATTCATCTGAGCGTTCATAAAGTCAGGGGCTACGCCAAAAGGCATCAAGTTAGGCTGACCAGCCAATTCATATTCTGCCAACTTTTTTGTGAATGCTTTGAAAGAAGAGAGACTCTTGTATTCTTCAATCAGAGGCAGAACAGGGCTTACCCCTACCTCATCACGCTTAGTATAGTCAGCCGTCATCCGGTGAAACTTGATAAAATTCTGCAGGATCGTGTTATCAGGAAGCTCCTTGCCGGCTAACCAGCGGTCGGTCGTCTCCAGCATCAGCTCTTCAATCTCATCTGCTAAGTCGGAAAAGCCGCCCGTACGCGGTTTATCATCCGGAATTTTAGCTGTTTTTTCCCATTCGCCGTTCACGGCTTGGTAAAAATCGTCTTGATAGTTTGTCATAACTTACTTGCTCCTTATATTGAAAACCAGCTTGTCTTTTATTCCGCTTTTCTTAAACTAAACCTTATATTCATGGACTTAAAGGCAGCAGAAAAATCTGCTTAAAAATCTGAGAAAAGCAGCAAAACATCATTGCGCTGCTTTTTTGTAACTCCTTACATTGTACCAAAAAAGCCTAAGAAAAGCATTTCTTAGGCTGTTCATTCTTCTGAAGTTCTGCTTTTATGGTTTCTTGGCCAAAATCGCTAAAGTCTGATAGGGCTTTAAGGTCAGTTCCTTGTCTAAAGGCTGTTTAGCATAATTGCTGAGCAGAATCTCCCCATCCTGATAGGCGGCAGAAAGCTTAATTGTAGCCTCTTGAGCAAAGAAATTATTGACGACCAGCAATCTGTCAGAACCATGCAAACGTTCAAAAGCATATACCCTGTCACTTTCCTGATAGGCCGCCCGATAAGTGCCCTCAGCGATGATAGGCAGGGTTTTACGCAGATGAATCAGTTTTTGATAGAAAGGGAAAATCTTCCCTGTTTTTTCTTTTTCAACATTAATCTCGGCGTAAGTTTTTCCGACTTTAAGCCAAGGGACAGCATTGGAAAAGCCAGCATTGCGGCTGCTGTCCCACTGCATAGGCGTCCGGGAGTTATCCCTTGATTTGGCTTTGATAATGGCAAAGGCCTCGTCCTGAGGTTTTCCAGATGCCAGCAGCTCTTGATAAGCATTGAGACTTTCCACATCTGTATAATCTGCCATAGAGTCATAATCTGGGTCAAGCATGCCGATTTCCTCACCCATATAAATATAGGGTGTTCCACGCGATAGGTGAATACTGGCTGCCAGCATTGTGGCCCCTTCATTGCGAAATTTTTCAACATCAATGAAGCGGTTAAGAGCCCGCGGCTGGTCGTGGTTATTCCAAAATAAAGCATTCCATCCACTGCCTTGACTCATGCCCTCGCCCCAAGTATGAAAGAGTTTTTTCAATTCTATAAAATCAAAGGGCTTGCGTGTCCATTTTTGTCCATTCTCATAATCCACTTTAAGATGGTGAAAATTAAAAACCATATCCAATTCGTGGCTGGAAGGATTGCTGTACTGCACACAGTTTGGTATATCTGTAAAACTCATTTCACCAACGGTTATCCCGTCTTCATCTTGGCCAAATGTGGCTTTATTAAGCATTTGCAGGTAGGTATGATTAACCGGCCGGTCAGTATATTCCGGTTTGCCGTCAAAATCCGCATTGTCCTTAAGGACTTCATCCTTGCCGATTAAGTTGATCACATCGAAACGAAAACCTTTTACGCCTTTACTGCGCCAAAAATTAACGACTTTAAAAAGCTCCTCACGGACATGAGGATTGCGCCAATTAAGGTCTGCCTGCGTTTTATCAAAAAGATGGAGATAATATTTCCCTGTTGTCCCAAAAGGGGCCCAGGCATTTCCTCCAAATTTCGACTGCCAGTTGGTTGGCTCGTCCCGCAGAATAAAGAATTCCTGATAAAAACGGTCGCCTGCCAGAGCTTTTTGAAACCATTCGTGATCTGTCGAGCAGTGATTCAGCACCATATCCAGCATTATCTCAATTCCATTGTCCTTGGCCTGCTGGGATAATTCTTCAAAATCGGCCATTGTCCCAAACAAAGGGTTAACGGCTTTGTAATCAGAAACATCGTAGCCGTTGTCACGCTGAGGACTGGGGTAAAAAGGATTGAGCCAAATCACGTCAACTCCCAGCTCCACTAAATAGGGCAGCTTTTCAATAATACCGCGTAAATCGCCAATTCCATTGCCTGTTGTATCTTTGAAGGACTTTGGATAGATTTGATAAACGACTTGTCTTTTATCAAAACTCATTGTTTCCCCTTTCTTTTGTCTGCCTGGACCTCAAGGTCCCCTGTTAAATTCATCAGAAAAACTTATAGTAAAAGCAAAGACGGACAAATCCTCGGTAAATCTGTTTTGTCCGTCTTCTTTACTTAATCAGTAGACTCTTAATCCTTAGATTTTAGTAGCTGTCAGCAAATCATCGCCCCTCTTGACTGTTTGCGGCAAATCAAGAGCTGCATCTGCCTGAAAATCATTCTGATTGGTGACAATAACAGGTGTTTCAACCACGTAGCCCGCTGCCTTAAGTTGTTTGATATCAAAACTAATCAGTCTGTCGCCAGCTTGAACGCTGTCGCCCTGTTTAACATGAGCTGTAAAACCTTGGCCTTCCAAATTGACCGTATCCATACCGATATGGATTAATAGCTCCAGCCCTTGAGCTGTCACTAAACCGACTGCGTGTTTGGTCGGAAACAGAACGGATATCTCACCGTCTACCGGAGCTATCAGCTCACCCTCACTAGGGTCAATGACAATACCTTGTCCCATAACACCTTGGGCAAAAACAGGGTCCGTTGCTTCAGCCAAAACTTTAGCCTGGCCTGCCAGAGGACTTTGAATAGCAATCAGTGTCCCTTTAGGAGACTCCGCTTCTGCAGCCTGAGCCAGCGCCTCTGCCTGAGGGGCCTTGACCGTTTGGTCTTCTGCTTTAGTGAAAAAGCCTGCTTTGCGGAAAAAGAGCGTTAAGGCAAACGGAACAACAATCGCAACCAGCATCAGCAGAGCAAAGATTCCCATATAGCGTGCCTGAATGGAAAGAATCCCCGGAAGTCCCCCGACACCGATAGCGTTAGCTGTCACATTGAATGTTGTTGATAGAAGACCTGCAATACCAGAGCCAATCATTCCGGCTATAAAAGGATAAACATACTTCAGATTAACCCCAAAGAGTGCCGGCTCTGTAACACCAAGATAAGCAGAGATACTTGCCGGCAAAGCAATCTGTGCCTCACGCTCATCGTGACGGTTCATCCAGTAATAAGCTAAAACAGCTGAGCCTTGAGCAATATTGGAAAGAGCAATCATTGGCCACAGTACCGTACCGCCGCTGTCAGCAATCAGCTGTGTATCAATGGCATTAGTCATGTGATGGAGCCCAGTAATTACCAGCGGTGCATACAGTGTACCGAAAATGGCACCGAACAGCCATTTGAAGGAACCGGTCAAGCCAGCAAGAACAATCGTAGAAATCCACTGTCCGATAACCCAGCCGACTGGCCCTAAAACCGTATGAGCCAAAATCAAAGCGGGAAGCAGAGAGAGGAACGGCACAAAAATCATCGAGACAACTTCTGGGATAACTTTACGCCAGAAGCGCTCCAAGTAAGCCAGAGACAACCCAGCAAGAAGAGCAGGAATAACCTGAGCCTGGTAACCAATTTTGTTAACTGTGAAAAAACCAAAATCCCAAACCCAGTCCTTAGCAATTTCTGCAGCCGGTGTGCTGGCTACATTATAAGCATTAAGCAGCTGATTGGGTGAAATCAGACAGATCCCAAGAACGATTCCCAAAATCTGTGATGTCCCCATTTTACGGGAAACAGACCAGGTAATACCGACCGGAAGATAATGAAAGATAGCTTCACCCGGCAGCCAGAGAAAGCTATTAACGCCGCTCCAAAACTGCGATACTTCAACAATGGTTTTACCATCCAAGGCTGACCAAGCCACACCCTCAAGAATATTTCGGAAGCCCAGAATCAGACCTCCGACAATGATGGCAGGAATAATCGGCGTAAAAATTTCAGCCAGCATAGCTACTGCACGCTGGACAGGATTTTGCTTGCCCGCAGCAGCAGATTTAGCCGCCTCTTTGGATACCCCTTCAATACCGGAAACAGCACTAAAATCATTATAAAAAATCGGAACATCATTACCGATAATGACCTGAAACTGTCCGGCATTTGTAAATGTTCCCTTGACAGCAGGAATTGCTTCAATCGCCTGAACATCAGCCTTGCTTTCATCATTTAAAACAAAACGCATCCGAGTCGCACAATGCGTCACTGCTGAAACATTCTCTTTACCCCCGATTGCTGACAGCAAATCGCGGGCCTCTTTTTCAAATTTTCCCATAATAACTCGCTAGAACAACTAGCCCTCCTTATTAAAATGTGAGAAGCGGGAACGAACTGCCTAGCAGCTTATGCCCCCGATACTGCGGACAAAATCACCGAAAATAAGTTAACTCCCTGTCACCTCCCTAAAGAGAGACTCTTTCAAGATGAGTGACGGACCTAGGCATCATCTCAGTGTTTCCCCAGCCACCTATTTTCTTTTTGAAATCCTATGCACATGTGATTTATAACTTGATTGTAATCGATTGCAAATTTGTCTGCAAGTCGTTTGGAGCAATTTAGTCCTTTTTTTGTTAAAATAAAGTGACTTGTCTGCTTATTTCAAAACAACTTAGCAAAGGAAAGCAATTAATGAAAAAATACGAACAGATTTATCAGCAGCTGGAAGCTGACATTCTAAAAGGCTCTTATGCGATTGGCGACTATCTCCCCAGCGAAGCCGAACTGGCTGCCGCGCATAGCGTCAGCCGCGATACCATCCGCAAAGCACTGGCACTTTTAGCTGAAAACGGCTTAATCAAAAAAAAACACGGCTCAGGCTCGCAGATTATCAAGCATGAACCGATTAATTTTCCTGTCTCAGCGCTGACCAGCTATCAAGAATTAGTCGAGCGATTAGCCATCAATTCCCGGACGAATCTGATTGCTATTGATAAACTGATTGTTGATGAAAAACTCGCCCTTTTGACCGGTTTTAAGCGCAACAGTCTCGTTTGGCGCCTAATCCGCCAGCGTATTGTTGATGATGTCGCTTCTATCTTAGATATTGATTATCTCAGCAAAACAATTGTCCCTGAAATCAGCCGAACAGCTGCTGCCTATTCTATCTATCACTATCTGGAAAAACAGCTCCTACTGGATATTGCCTATACAAAAAAAGAAATTACGATTGACCAGATTACTGACCGAGATAAGCTCTTGCTGGATATCGGCTCAGAACACCATGTCGTCTCCGTTAAGTCCAAAGGATACCTGAGAGACGGCCGGCAATTCCAATTCACAGACAGCCGCCACAAATTGGATAAATTCCGTTTTGTCGACTACGCCCAGCGCAAACGATGAAAAAGCAGCTGCACCTGTCCTATTCTCCATGATGACAGGCTAAAGGCTATAAAGCCAGCTTCATACATTATAACTATTTTTTATCCTCGAAATTTCCCAATTAATAGTAAACCAGCAGTTTACAGCCTTATTTTGCAGCGATTCAAACAGACGATCTCCACCCTGTCATATCATACTCTCAGCAGAATGGCTGTATCCGCCTAATAAATAGTCTGCCACATTTTGTGATAGACACCCTTCTTTTGCCATAATTCCCTGTAGCTTCCTATTTCAACTATCTGACCGTCCTCCAAAACAGCAATGCTATCACAGCTTTTAGACAAAGGCAGGCTGTGTGTAATAAAAATTATCATTTTCTCCTTTAAAGCCAAAAGTTCCTCAGTGATAGTTTTTTCTAAAAAAGGATCCATCCCGCTGGTCACTTCATCAAAAATATAAATTTGAGCCTCAGATAGCAAGGCTCTAGCAATGGACAGACGTTTCTTCTGACCGCCTGACAGATTAGCTCCACCCTCTTCAACCATCGTTTCAAACCCCAATGGTAAACTTTGAATATAATCTAAAATTTGCGCTTTAGCACAGGCTGCCTTTATTTCTGATTGCGATATCTGCCTTTTTTGTCCAAAAATTAAGTTATCATAAATACTGCCGTTAAAGAAAAATGTTTCCTGAGGCACATAAGTGGTGACTTTTCGCAGTGAGTCACTACTAATAGCTGTCACGGGCTGATTGTCATAATAAATCTGCCCGCTTTGAGCCTCATAAAATTTGACTAATAGTTTGGCCAGAGTTGACTTCCCCGATCCGCTTGTCCCAACTAAAGCCATTTTACAAGCCCTAGGGATTTTCAGCGTCACATTCTGCAAAATCGGTGCTTTAAGATTATAAGAAAAAGTCACGTCTGAAATAGTAATTTCTTGTTTTAAATCTTCAATAGCGGTTTGATTAGGGAAACTGCTCTCCGTCTCCACAGCTAAAACTTCATTAAGCCTCTTACTGGCTACCTGAGCTTCCTGCAGTTTAACCTGAAGATTAACAATATTCTGCAGAGGAGTTATAAAGAAAGTCAGCAAAGCATTATAGGTAATCAGCTCTCCTAAATAGATATCTTGATGCAAAACATAAATGGCCCCCAGCCAAACTACCAATGCACTGGTCAGTAAATCAGTCAGCGTTTTTAAAGCCATTTGGCTATTATTCAGCCGATCGGCTTTTTTCATCTTTTCCATCAGATCACGCAGGCCCTTCTCTATCTTGCTGCCAATATAATCCTCACTCTGATAAGATTTAACTGTTTCTATCCCGTTTAAACTTTCAATAACATCTGAATTCAAAACTGCTGAAGCCTGCATCTCCTTTTCACTGGCCTTTTCAAACCATTTGCTGAAAAAAAGAATTGTCAGCAAATAAACCGGCAAAGACAGGCAAGTTATTAAAAACATACTTGTATTTTGTATAAATAAAACGAAACCCACTGCTATAAACATACTAACATCAAGAAAAAGAGATAGAGCAGCGCTGGCTAAAGCATCAATAATCCGGCTGCCATCTAAGAAGCGCGAAATAAGATCTCCTGATTTACGGCTGGAAAAAAAGGCAGCAGGTAAATGAATAAGGTGACGGAAATAAGCCAGAATAATCTCTAAATTCAGCTTCTGTCCTAAATTGAGCAGCAAATTGTCTTTAATCCATTCAAACAAGGTGCGAAAAATATAGCTGCAGACTAAACTGATAGATAATAAGTTGATCAGGCTCAAATTTTGTTGAGGCAGAACATTATCAATCATTTCCTGAAAATAGTAAGAGCCGCCGATACTTAAAAGAGTGACCGCTAAAGATGCTAAAACAGCTTGCAGAACTAACTTTCTAAATCGCAAAAGTAAAGGCAGGAAGGATAAAAGACCTCCAACCTGTTCTACATGTGCCTGATAGCTTTCATTAGGCTGAGCTAAAATGAGGGCGCCCGTCCAAACCTCAGCGAAAGAATCAATACTTTGCCTATATTTTCCTTTAGCCGGATCAGCTATCAGCAAGTCGGACCCATTCTTGCCGTAAACCACTACATAATGAAGAGCAGATTTATCAGTCAGTATATTGGCAATTAAAGGATAAAAAAGTTCCGAGTGTCCCCAAACTCTGTCATCTGCTTTCAGGACCAGACAATCAAAACCTAAGGCCTCAAGTCCTTTTTTCAAACCTAAAGCAGAGACCCCCTCACGGTCAGTTCCTGTCATTTCTCTGAGCTGATAAAGAGGTCTGGCCGATCCGTAATAGTCTAAAAGCATCTGCAGGCAGGTCACCCCGCAGTCCATTTGTTCCTGCTGCTTAATCGCTCGAATTCTTTTTCGGTTTTTTCTAAACAACACAGGATTTCCTTTCTATTTTAAATTCTTCTTTTCTATTAAGTTTTATCAAAAAAGATAAAAGCTTGAATAGCAGCAGCTAATTCAAGCTTTTATTTCTATTGATAATAGATGACTCTTGTCGGTCGCTTTGACTTAGTCGCTGAAAAAACATTCCCTGCAATCAAGCCAAAACATATAGCGTATTGTCTCTGAATATCATACACAGCGGCTGTTTCGGTCAGTGTGCTAATACACTGACCGAAATGTTTTCATAATTCTCCGTTTTCCCAATCTATTTAAGAATAGCAGTATTATTAAACTCTTTTATAGAATACATTTAAATCTTAAGTATAATAACGACGAAGTCTTCCTATTCTTTTTCCTCTAGGTTCTTCGAAATACCTCTTTAAATCATCAGCAGATCCGCCGCCGATGACAGCTGAGGCTTCGTGTTCTGTTAACAAGTCAAATGCCTTTGTTAAATTTTGAGTATCTTTCATAACTTACTTCCTAAAAATTCATTCTTCTTTTACTATACATAATAGGTATGCTTTCGATAATCATAGCGGTATTTTTTTCTGACTTTCAAGTACCAGTCTAAATCATTACCTCCACCAATAATATTTGCAGCTTCTTGATCATTTAAAGAAGTGAATACCTTTGTTAAATCTTGAGTATGTTTCATTGTAAACCTCCTTTGAAAGCTAAGCAGCTTAATTTCTTTTGTATCCATTAAATATAATATTCTTTATAGACAATTCTTTTTCGGTTCTTCTGCATTTCCCTTCCCCAGCGTTTACCCCCATCGCCGCCAATAATCAGAGCAGATTCTTGATCATCTAAATGAGTAAACAACTTTGTTAAATTCTGAGTGTTTGTCATTATGTTTCTCCTTTCTCAAAATATAAAGACCGTCAGAAGTGCAAAACCTACAAAACTCTAGGGCAGGTATATATCAAGACAGCCTTGCTTTGCCAATCACCCGCATTTCTGCGAATTCTTTTTTGCACAATCATTAGTCTTGTTGCAAGTGTAAATTTTTAATTCAGGATTTAAAAATTTACACCATTATCGTAACACATATAATTCCCTTTATTGATTTTTTTCATATATGGAAAAAAATAATAAATAAATTGCATATCTGAAAAAAATCTGTTTCTGCTGTTTCCAATGCTATAATGAAAAACATATCCTATGTGTAAGGAGGTAAATTTATGCTTATGGATCTCGTTGAGGTTGGATTTTTCTTTATTCAATCCTGTTAACAAATTTTTCTTTTCTTCATTTTTGGACCTAAAAAAGCAAGCAGCCTTCAGCTGCTTGCTTTTTTAGGGGCAAGGGAAACACCCTTTGCTTCAAATATCGAAACTTTTAGTAAGAACAGTTTATTTAAAATACCAGTTAAATAATATAGCAGGATAAGTTAAATCATTATTTACCATATAAACTCATCGTACAGATTCCCCATTTACCATCATCTTAGTGTAATTTGGCACAACGGAACGGAAGTAAAAATTCCCCTGCTAGGTGATAGATCGAGATTTTTAACATTCCTCAGTAATTTCAGGTAATCTGCCTCCAGTCCAGCATATTTAACAACTTTCCTTTCCTGTTCCTTTTGAATTTAATAACGAACCTTAATCACAGTTCGGCAAATCCAATTTCCTGTTATGTTCTTATAAGGCGCACCCCCGCCTCTATATGATGTTTCAAAATCATTTGTTTCTTCAATTAATTTCAGATAATCAGCTTCCAGTCCAAGTTGTTTAATAGTTTTCATAAGAGCACCTCTTTTTTAGTCAATATAACCTTTTATCTACATAAACCGGGAAAAATACCGGGACATTCTGCAGTGACTGTACAGATACGTCCTGCCCTATTACCTAATAGCTTACTAATAAGACCATAACCACCGCTAAGCGACTGATCCATTTTAAGTTTCTTTGTGCCTTCCAATAATTGTAAGTAATTAGCTTCCAAACCAGCTTTATTTAATTTTTTCATAACTATTTCCTCCATTTGGCTTTTTGCAATATAATCTCTCAACAAGTAATCTTCAAAAACTGCACTAAGTACATCCTTGAAGATTAGTTTCTCTTTTTGACAGCAAGCGATGAAATAGGAGTAAACGGACTCCTATATTTTCTACAATCTGCCAGTAATTGATAATAATTCTGCTGAAGGTTAGCAGTTTGTATTTCTTCACAGCTTACTTCAATTAATATGCCGGCGGAGCAATTAACAAAAGAGTTGTGGTAGTCAAAGTAATAGCGGGGTGAGTACCACCATTGTATGAAGTTTCAAGGTCACTTGTCTCTTCGATTAATTTCAAATAGTCAGCTTCTAATCCAGCTTGTTTAATGGTTTTCATAAGACTTCCTCCTTTATTTTTACTTGTTACAGTATAGTATGAGCAAGAATTGTGACTGCCTTTACCCTCTATATCTGATGAAATTTTTTTTGTTCAATTGTTTTGTTTTAACAATACAATTTGTACTGGACCGCATTGTTACTGTTGGACCACCTAAACCGCCAAAAATCACATCTTCTTTGTATGATGCTTTTAAATCTTCTGTTTCTTCTAGTAATTGAAGATAGTCTGGTTTCAGACCATTTTTTTGTAAATTTTTCATATTTTCTCCCCCAACTTAATTAGTTACGCTTGATTATCAAAATAAGAAAATAAATTTTACAATCTAACAATCTATTTCTTATCTTCTTTATAACAGATTCATAGGCAAACTGATAACAGCACTAAAGTAATCTCTCTATTACTTTAGTGCTAGTTAAATTTAGCTATCTTCTGCAGTTATTTATACATTCACGTGTTATGGTACAACCCCATCCTTTATTTCCAATATACCAGCTTACAGGAGAGCCTGGAAGAAACGGTGTCCATGATTTATCTGCACCAACAGAATAGTTTTCTAACTCTTTACTTAATTTAACTAGTTGTGATAGTTCAGTCTGTAGACCTGCATTTTTTATTGCTTTCATTATTTGATCCTTTCCTTGTTTTCGATTCTATTTTGCTAAGAAATATTGAATTATTTAATAAAGCATAATTGGAAGTGTACACCTAAATAAAATATTTTTTAACAATCATTCTTTATTTAATTTAAATTTACTATCTTGATTTTGTTTCCTATCGTATTTGCCCCTTTTTCTATAATCATCAGCTATTATTGCAACTATTATAGCTATTATTAAAGCCAGTTTACTAAAGTCCATAGTTTCTCCTTTCGGTAGCATATATCAATTATTAACTACTACTCATTAAAGCATTTATAAATTGATACAAAACAATCATTTCAAAAATAAAGTTTCATAATAGACTGTTTTGAAACTAATTTACTCCCTTTCTCCAAATAAACAATAATCAAGACTGCTGGTGATAAAGTAAAATCATTCGTATTATAAAAACTTATCTACAGTTATTTATACACTCACGCGTTACAGTACAAAGCCATCCCTTATTGCCAAGAGCCCAACTGCCAAGCCCATTAGTCCCCTTGAGTTTACCTGCGGTATAGGATTCTAATTTTTCACTTGATTCAACTAGTTGAAACAACTCTGTTTGTAAACCTGCATTCTTCAATGATTTCATAGTCTCCCCCCTTCTCTTACTAAAAGTAGTTAACGATGGCGGCAATCTTTTGTACATGCTGTTGTGACTTGAAGCAAAGCAGAAACAGCTGTAGCAGCAGAAATGACTGCAGGAGTTGATGCCCCTACTATCCCTGTATCCTCATCATCAATAAGTCTGACTATGTTTTTTTCGATTTCTTCTGTATTTTCTATATTTAATAAATCATTTTTCATATAAAACTTCCTTTCTATAATAGATTATAGACAGCCTATAAATCTTCTTATCACCAGCGTTGTCTTAACTAATTTACCCCTACCCACCCATCTCCTTAAAATTTTTGAACTCTATTCTTTAACATTTATACTTTCTAAATAAGCACACAAACTTTTATAAGGGAGCAAACTTTCCCACTTTTTTTGCTTGTTGGTTATTACACCCTGAGAAATTTCGTCTCTAACCACTCCTTTATAATATTGAAAAAGTTTCTCTTGACTTTTAGTGACAGTATAAATATTATTCTTAATTTTATAAATCATTTTTTTTATTTGCTCTTCAAAAATTTCAAGTTGTCCTTCTAAAGTTCCTGGCACTAAAATAATAGGCTGAGCAGCAATAACTTCAGCGCCTGCTGCCATAAAAGTATTCCTAAAATAATGTGCTAAATCATCTGCTCCGGTTGACATGGCATAGGTTAAAATTATAATTTTTTTTCCTACTAATGGGAATTCATGAAGACGATAGGCAAAGCTATCTAATGTTAGTTTGAATTCTCCAGGCGTATGGCGAATGTAAACAGGTGAAAAAAGAATAATCCCATCATTTTCTGTGATTAATCTTTCAAATAGAGTTATCTCACGATTATCAGCTTTCACAAATTGTTTAAGGCTATTATGACGATAAACTGGGCTGTCATTTTCTTTCGCCTGATCAAAAATACTCAACTGAAAATCTGGAAATTGCTCAGAAATAAATTTTTTGAGCTCTTCTTTTATTTGCCATCCAATACCGCTATCATTTGGGCTCGCCTTGATTAGTAATAATTTCATAGTTCCTGTCACGCTGTCATCACTCCTTCTGTATCTTTAAAGTACATTTGATAATAAACTCCTTTTTGATCCATCAGCTGATTGTGGCTGCCAATTTCGGCAATTTCTCCATCTCTCATCACAATGATTTGATCACTGTCCCTTATAGTACTAAGCCGATGAGCAATAACAATTTTAGTTTGTGACACCTCCCCTAAATAATCCACAACCCGCTGCTCTGTCAGATTATCCAATGAGCTGGTCGCTTCATCTAAGAAAAGAATCGATTTTTTTTCAATAATGGCCCGAGCTAAGGCTAAACGCTGCTTTTGACCGCCCGATAGGTTAAAGCCATTTTCGGAAATCTGTGTATTGACTCCCATAGGCAACTCTTGAACGAAATCATACATGGATACTTCTTTTAGCACCTCATAAATTCGTTCATCCGTGATGTTAGGATCTTGACTGAGATTTTCTTTGATGCTGCCGTTAAAAAGCAGAGCATTTTGAGGGACAACCCCTATCTGCTGACGTAACTGATCTTTTTGCAAGTTTTTCAATTCTCTCCCTTCATAACTTACACTCCCCTGATAATCTTCATATGCTCCCAGCAAAATATAAAAGAGAGTTGACTTACCTGAGCCACTTTCACCGACGATAGCGACGCTTTGACCGGCTTTGATCTGAAAACTGACATCCGAGAGCACTTTCTCCTTGGCTCCTGGATAAGTGAAGGATAAGTGGCTGATCTCAAGATTCCCATGCAATTCTACTTTTTCTTTGCCATCGCGCTCATCTTCTTGAACAAGAACGTCTTCAACTCTAACAATATAGGACTTAACGCTGGTAATATTATCCGCTAGTTCTGATATCGATACCAAACCTGTGATATAAATCCCAGTTAATGATTGCAGGGAGATAATCGTACCGATTTCATTGCTGCTAGCAATTCCACTCAGCCAAATCCCTAGAAGAGGAATAAAAATAGGAACATAGAGGGTAATATAAGCCAGAATGTTTTTATAAAAGGAGGAAAAAAGCTGACTCTTTCGATGGGAGACTAAATAATCCTCATAATAATCCCTCCAGACTTTATGTTTAGTTTGGCTCAAACCTAAGACCTTAACATCAAAAATGGAGCGAAAAACATCGTATTGCAAGATTTGCAGTTTATTATCCTTGGTCAATTCTTCATTCTTATATAGCAGCATACGATCTCGAATTAAAACACTAAACCCTAAAACAAAAATAGTAATGAAGCTTAGCAGAAGAGCATATCCAGTTTGAAGCTGTAAGATATAGATAAAGATAACAATCATAGACCCTACATCTAGTACTGTTTGTATCAAAACATCGCTAATAACGGTATTCAAGCTTTTCAGTAAGGCAAGTCGGTATTGGATGTCTGAACTGGTTCGGTTAAGAAAATATTCAAATTTATTTTTAAAAAGTTTATCAATAACCCGTTTCGTCAGAAATTTGTCCAGAGCTATGGATAACTGAATCCCAATGGTTAGTTTGAAACGATTGATAACAAAGTAAACCAAACTGCTCAACAGAACAGCAAGGGAAGCCATCCTAATCTGGTCATTCAAAACACCTGCTTTCAGATAGTTGTCAACAATAACCTTAAGCAGCATCGGCACCATAAGCATAATCCCATAGACTAGCACAGCACCTAAGGCAGCTTTGAAGACTAACGTTTTATTTTCCAACATCGCGGTCTTCAGCAGAGCAAATTCATTGCCGCGAGTATTAACCTTCTCAAAATCGTCTCTTGGAGCTACTTTTACAATGACATTTTTATAATCTTCTATTAACTCTATCTTACTAATTTTCATTCGCCCGACAGCTGGATCTAAAATCGTAACCTGTCTGTCATCAGCTGCTTCAATCACTACAAAATGCCCTCGAGTATGGTAAGCGATACAAGGAAGAGCAGCGTTAGTTAAATTAATTAAACCACCTTGAACTTCATAAAGATTCGTATCGAAACGATAATACTCAAAAATTTTCCGCAAATCAGCAATACTGGCGCCATCACGACCTACAGCAAAAATAGATGTGATATCATGGATATTGACGGACACGTCATAAAAATCCATAAGCATAGCAGCTGCACAAAGACCGCATTCTGTCTGACTCATTTGCAAAACAGGGACTACTTTTCTCATAAACCTCATTTGTATCCCCTTTCTATAAATTCCAACAGAGTTGACAGTAGAAAAGTTTCTTCTCGGCTAATGTACCAAAGTGCAAAAGCAACTCCCATCTGGCCGTTAGCAAACGCCGGATTAAAAAACTGTTTTAAATTTTGATAATGCCAAGAATGCTGTATTAAATACTCTTTCCCTTCACTAATATAATTCTGCACCTTTTTAGTTCTTGCTTTATCCTCTCTGAAAAGATCTGATGATAACACTATTTTTAGAAGAAACAAAGCTCCCGCATAGCCATTAAGTAGACTGTCATCTGCAAAGTCCTGCTCTCTTTGGAGAAGGATACCATCTACTCCCCTTTGGATATCTTTTTTCGCTATTTTTTTTACGACAGTTGGTGTATTAGCTTTAAGATAGAGCAGGAGCCTGCTGAGTACTATCCCAACAGCTCCATACGAAAATGCAAAGAAACTGCGAGAGTCTGAAATTCCCTCTCTCATATCCTGCCAATTCTTATTTTCAAGAAAATGTTCATTCTCTTTAAGAAGTGCACTTTCTAAACGTTGGTAGATAAGATTTTCTTCGAAATAATTACTTAAAACGCTAAAAACTAGACTATCTCCTGCATAGCCATGAAAAAGTCCCGTGAGAGTCTGATTCTCAGATTTATCCAGATAGATTTCACCAAGAAATTTGAGATCAGATAAATAAAGGTTTTTTTTAGTTTTCTGGTAAAGATAATGTAGAACCAAAATTGCGCTGCCATATGTTGAAAAATCAACAATATCTTCTTTATGAATCATATCTTGAATTGATAGGCCATCCCCTTCCTGATTTTCAACATTGGCTTTAAAATAGTATTTAAGTAGCAAACTCGATTGATACCCAGTCAGACCTGATATATAAGGTCGGAAGTTATTTTGATTTATGGTCTGCTTGATTTCTTTATGTCTATTTGTTCTAATCCGATAGAGAAATAACATACTGCCACCAAAGACAAAGAGATCATTACAATAGTTAAGAATTCTACCTTGAACGGATAGATCTACTGCACCGTAAGAAAACTGTTGCTCTAATAGACTAAGGGATTCAAAAGTTGAAATTTCATGACTCAGCCGATCATCAGTACTTTCAAAATTTTCTTGCCGCCCACATCCCTCCTCGTATGCATCAACCTTTAAGGCCATCAGCAAATAATGTTTTTCTCTGGCAAAATCACTAGAATTCAAATTCATTAGTCGCTTTAGAAATAGTTCTTTAATTTTTTTTAATTCTCCAAACTGGCTGATAGTAAAATAAGGAACTTCCATTTGTCTAAGATGTTTTATCTCTTCTTGAATAATCTTAGTGTCACGAGTACTGTTCTTTTCCAGCAAAGACAGAAGATGTTCAGTTCGTGCTTTATCTTTGGTATAAATAGGTAGATTGAGATGATGTAAATAGATTCCATAGAACGCAGTATTACGGAGAACAAGACGATAATTGTAGTAATCAAGTTTGTTAAAAGCCTCCATAAAACTTGAGCGAAATTTCTGAAAAACAGTGATAGCTTGATCAAATCCTCGAATCAAGAATTCTGCATAATCTTCTGGATTAACTTCTTCCCCCTGCTGATTATTAGGAATATTGTATTGTTTTTTGGTCATTTCATTATAACCCATCCTAATTTCATCAGTTCCTTTATTAATAACCTGATAAGTTGAAAAAGAAGCTGTTTTTCCACTAAAGGCACTTAAATCTATATCTTTGTTGACATACTGCTTTTCATTGCAGTTAAAAAGATGACTTGTCTTTAATAGGGAATAGTCATTCAGTAGCCTTTGCCCAGTAATGGCTGCCTCTAAATCAATAAAATAAGGACCTTTTCTGGTAGCAATAAGATTTTCCTGATGTAAATCCTTACTCCCCAAAATCGTAAAAACAGCAGTCATCATACCAAATTTAAAATAAAAGTTTTCGATTTCTTCATCAGTTAACTCTGAAGCTGTTGGCTCAATAAATTCTTGAATAGTCAACTCCTCATTTAAAAGTTTCGATTTAATTACAGGAAGATTGAGTCCAGCATTTTGGAATTGGTAAGAGAAAATTTCCAAAAGTTGCTCTCCTATGTTAGGACGGCGCTTAAATACTATTTTATGTTGATGAAGCTCGACAATCGCAACAAACGTCTGCTTATGGAAATCTCCCTGAAAAATATCAAGACTGGAAATATCAAGATTTTCCACATTCTGAACATTTATAAAGTTTAATAACGCTGATTGGTAATCCTTGAGTTTATCAAAAACTTCCAAAATCCGCTTAAGATAATTTTTTAGGACAATATGACATCTTTCTTTAACAAGAGGGTAGGCTGTGTGAAAGTCTGCAACAAAAGAATCATCCAATAATAAATTATTAAAGGACTTATAGGTCATAGCATCCTTTGCTTTTTTATCATAGTAGAAATCAAGTAAAGAATACATTGCTACATCAGATAACTGCAAAAGAACTCCGTCTATCAACTGATGCAAACAAAATTCCTTATTCTCCTGATTTGAAAAAAGTAAATCTGCGTACTCGTAGGCAGAAAGTTTGATATTTAAAAATTCAATGTACGGTTGATAATAATTTTCAAATAGCCCTTCAATGCTAGAAAAAAACCGAGATTGTACTTTTGTTAGCATAATTCAATTCTCCTAAACAGCTGTTATTTTGATAATGTTCAAAACATCTAGTTTCTCTTGCACAACGAAACTGTCCAAAAAGATAACGATACCTGCTAGTCCATACATTAGTCCATTGGCTTCAGTCCCTCGGATCTGATAATCTCTAGAAGCTAGGATGTAAGGAAGAAGGGTCTCTAAATACTGATCAATCCGTGAATCATCAAGAGCAAGAACTTTCTGAGCATATTTACAAATCAAAATATTGCTCAAATCACCATGACATAGAGTCAGGTTAGATCCGAAAGACTTACTTACTGTTAGTTCATAAAGCTCCTCTAATTCCTCCGTTAATTCATCATCCCGATAACCAGCTGTATAAAGCTCCACCCTTGACAATAGAATACCCGGAATTCCATGACACCAGCCCCAGGAATAACCATCTTTTTTATTATCACGGTACCACACTTGTTTCTTTTTATCGTAAAGATTTCGCTCTGTTGCCAAAAGTTGAGCAATAATAGTGCTGTCGTCAGTTCCTAAATACTGACTGAGCTTATACAGAGCCAAAATAATCCCTGCTGATCCATGCGAAAAACCTGTATAGTAGCGGTCTTTTTCGAACTCAACTGGGAAGAATGTTTGCCCTCCTTGCCGAATAATCGCCCCCAATAAATGCGTACGACAGTGTTTAAGTAGCTTAAAAACTTTTTCTGATAATGCTGAATCGGAAATACAGTTTTTTAAAGTCAGTAAAGTCAAAACGACTCCGGCTGTACCATCTAAAACATCTAGTTTTTCATCCTGATCTAGCCCTAATTCCAGCTGGTCTAAAAGAGGAGAGGTTGTTTTCTCCAAAATACTTTGATTAATATAATCATAATCATAAAGGTCTAAATAATAACGAATGAAAGCTGCTAATCCATTAAACGCACCTATATTCATTTCTCCACGGTTATAAGTAAGAGTTAAGACCAAATCTTTTTCGATATCCCCTCTTAGTTTATCAATATAGCCTTGGTATGCTGCAGTATTGTGAAGGCTGAGCAAGGTGCGTAAGATTCCTATATTTCCAGCATAATAGCTATTAGGAAGTTCACCAATTTGATAAGCAGTTTCTTTAATTTCATTATCTCCTTCTAAAATCGGATCTGCCCACAAATATTGATCTGTTAAAGGGTGAAACAAAGCCCCTTTAAAAATAGCTTCAATAGCTTGATGATTAAATTGTTTGATGGAAGCAGAGGATACTGGAACAGCCAGTTCCGGAATTTCTTTTCTGACTTCCAATAAATCTTTAACAGCAAAATCTGGTGAAACCAATTTGAACATTTTCTGAATAGTATTTAGCTGCCTGTGAAAATCTTTATCCCCTAAAAAAGATAATTTTGTATAAAGACTCTCTAAAGGTGTTTCAATAAAGAAATCTTTTAAAATTCTCTGATGCGATAATATCAAATCTTTGGAGTCTGCCTTAACCTCAAAATAGGGTATATTAAACCGCAACAGTTCTTCTTGCTCAAATAGCTCCTCGTCTTTGGCTTCACTCTCTCCTGTTTCATAAAGTCGTGTCGAGATAGCAAAAGCATAGGTTGAATCAAACAGACAGACCGGATTTGTCAGCAGATTACGAATACTACCATATTCATCAGTAGGTTTATTCAGAAACCGTAAAGTGATTTCTTTAAAAACCTTAGTAAAATATGTATAGTACATTTCTTTATGCTGACAAATTTCCTGATAAACTGCTGTAAAGCCTTGACAAACATCCGCTAAAATAGTTTTTAAGTCTTCCCTTCTGACAGAATGATTACCAGCTTTATCGATTTCAACAACATCTGTTTGATCGGAAATATGCAAAGGACTCAGGTCAAAATGCTGATCTTTTACCCTAATAAGGTTTGGTAAAATCAATGAATTTTTGACAGAATCAAAAATATAGGAGCTCTCGTCTTTCTGCAACAGCAGCGATGTTGAAGCTTTTTTAAATATTAAACGATTAGTCAGAAGTGTTTCAATATCTACAATAATCGGCTGTTCCCCCTGAGAAATTAAATTTTCATAATGAATATCATTGCCATTAAGAATATAAATAAGAGCAAGTAATTGTCCCAAACGCTGATAATAATGGTGCGGATTATCTTTATTACTAAGGGGTGAATACGTTATCTTTTTAAACCAAGAATAGTCATTATTACTAACAAAGTCAGGACTCTCCATATTTAAAACAGCACTGCTTTCGGACAGCTTGTCCAAGCACTGCTTGAAAGCTTTATCAACTTCAGCTTTTCTTGGTTTATAAAAGAAATTCCCTAAATCAGTTTCAACTTCAATGACAAAACGGCCTCTGTGACGGTCTCCCATTGACAGCGCTATATTATTAATTTGACTTGCCTGACCAAAAAATTGTTCCATGACAGCGCTTCTATCCTTGGTCAGCTGCTCAAAGAAATCCTTCAAGAAATCTTTGGTGTCTCTAAGAAAAATTTCAACCAGACGGTACCAGTATGGGTATTTGTTAATCAAGGCTTTAAATTCATCATAGCTGCCGGCTAAAAAAGACATATAAGCATCTGTTCCTTGGTCAAAAATTCTAATTTCTGCCTGCAAAAGAGCATCCGACAGCAAAGCAATATTGACTGCCATATATTCTTCAACAGTATCAGTGATGGCAGCAATATCAAGTATCTTATCACAGCTCTTAAGAACTGTCTGAACCTCTGTAAAAGCTGCTGCTATAATACTGCCATAGAATTTTTTTACAGTTTTTTCTTTTGTCTTATGAAAGTGTTCCCACATTTGATAACTATCAGTACTGACGACAGCCTCACGAATGAAAGACAATTCTTTCCGTGTGGCATAATTTTGGTACAAGTCTCCTATGTCATCTCTATTGCTTAATTCCTTGAGCTGGCTTATATTATCCAAATCCATAAATCAATCACCTCTTATAGATATCTTGCTAATATATTTTCCAGTTTATCATGGATTTTTTCTTTTTCTGGATATTTTCAAATCTGAAATAAAAAGCAGAATTAATTACAGATTTGCAACTTTGTTGCTGTAATTCAGTAAAAACCACATTGCTGACACTACATATACTTACTGATAAATTTCATCTGCGTACTTTTTCTAAAATAGAATACTAAAAATTCTGACCAATCTCTTGATTCTGGCATTTTTTATATCATAGAATCCTAGAGTTGTTAAACAAATACGTTCGGAATTAATAATTCCTTATATTCCGTAAAATCACTGCCTTAAAATTGATTATAAATAATCAGTCCTCCTAAATAAATACCTTGCTGCAAAACATCAATAGTCTCCAGCCAAATGACCAGTGCACTAAGCAATCAATGTTTTCAAATCCATTTGGCTATTATTCAGCTGATTCACTTTTTTCAGCTTTTTCATCAGATTGTATAAATCATTATCACCCTTACTATCAAAAAAATTCACTTTATTGGTTCTTCATTCCATGTCTAAAAACTCTTAGCCTTTTACTCCCTATCTGTGTTTAAGAAGGTAAATTTATACTAATTGGTATTCATTAAGGCGGAACTTTTCTCCATTTTTTAACCTTAAAAAGCAAACAGCCTAAAGGCTGCTTGCTTTTTGCAAGTCTGAAACTTTAGAAAGATTTTGAGGTATTTATTGGGATAGATCAGGAAAATAATTCATCGCCTTATAATCACTAATTTTTACAAACCTATTGCATCCAAATCATTAAGTATAAGATTGTTAGTTTTTGTTTTTATGTTTGTTTGATTTTTTACGTAAATCTTCACTGGATGCAAAAACCGCGCCTAAAGTCGCTGCGATAATAAGAAGCCACATTTAAAACTTCCTGAATTTGTTTCTTTTTAACCTCAGCATTTGCTAGCATTCCGCTGGATAACTGCTTCATAGTTTTTAGTTTGAAAGAAAACATCTTATAAGCAGCCACTACCATCCTCAGCAAGTGCCATTACACTATAGCTATTTAGATTTGTCCTTTTTCTTCTTCCTATTACTATGTAATTTGACAGTTCCGAACGATCCGCTAATCAGTAAGATAATGAAAAGAAACCAAAATGAATTAGACATAATATCCTCCTTTACCCAGATACAAAGCACATTTAAAGTGCAAAACAAAAATAAGACGGACTCTATATCGGAAATCATTGCTTTTACCTCTAAGCATCTTAATTCCCTCGCAGAGTCTCTTTAGGTTTTTGATAAAATAGAATTATTTGTAACTATTTTTTACTCAAAAATGATGACATCATTATCATAACATCTCCAATCCTCATTACCGTTTTTTCTCAAATATGAAAATAAGTCTTCAATTAATTTCATATCTGAAAAAAAACTATTTCTGCTATTTCCAATGATATAATGAGGGCTGTATCTTATGTGTAAGGAGGTAAATTAATGCTTTTAAATATCTTTCCTGCTGGATTTTTCTTTATTCAATCCTGTTAACAGACTTTTCTTCATTTTTGGACCTAAAAAAGCAAGCAGCTTTCCGGCTGCTTGCTTTTTATCGACTGTTATATTCAAACTGACATTTTGGTGTAATGTCTAAACTTGACAGCAAAAAAATCTGATAATTGCGTATCCCCCAGTGTTTTAAGAGCTGACAGGCAGTCACTTATTTTTTGTTTGTCTTTTTGTTCTCCCTTCATATAAGTCACTGTCAATTTAAAAAAACGGACTGTTGTTGTGATAAACATATCCTGATAGTTGGCAAGCCCCTCCAAAATATCTGTAAAATAGGAGACATAGTAAAAGGCTTCTCTTTCGACCAGTTCTGCAATAACGTTTAAAAGGGTTAGCTTGGCAGTGCTGTCGTGGCTGGGAATGGACTTATAAAATTTATCGCGCTCTACAAAAGCTTTAGCTAAAAAAATTAAGTCTTCGTCGGACAGAAAACTCATAGTATTGCCAAAAATATAGAGTTCATATTCTGTCCATTCTTCAATACTGTAGAGATACTGAGTTAAAAATTCTTCCTCTTCCTTTTCAATAGTATAGGAATTATCCAGCGAATGGATGCTGTCCTTAATGACCAGCAGGTTCAGACGGTTGTATACGTCATAAGTTTCATAATCCTTGTAATCCTGCAAAAGCTGCTTTAAACCTTCAATATCCTGAGTTTGGTGCAGATTCATAATCCGGCTGCCCATTCTGAAAAAATCGGTCGTCTCATAGTTATTGACAGCATGGCCGAATTCCGCAAAACTCATGTGAATCGCCGAAATGGCCAGAAGCAGTTTGTCAGCTGCCAGCATGGTCTGACCATTCTCAAATCTGGACAGCTGCGGCATTGACAAATTATCCTGAGCAATGTCCTTTAAACGCAGGCCTCTGGCCATACGCAGTTCTTTATAGAGCTCTCCTAAAGCCATTGATTTCTTTTCGTTCATAAATCTCCCTCTGACAAGCATACTAGCATGTAAAAGTTTAACACAGTTGATTTGCAAAAAAATTGACATTATTTTACATTGCTGCTATTTTTTGTAAACTATTTTTAGGATTCTTATATCTATTGTTCATATCCATTCAAAAAAGCACCCCTAAGCTGGCGAAAAAGCCAACTATGGGGTGCCGTTTAATGTCAGCGGTTTTTAGTATCTAAAATAATGGTTACAGGACCGTCATTAGTCAGGGTAATCTGCATATCCGCTCCAAATCGGCCGGTTTGAACCGGGACATGCTGCTGCAGCATCTGATTAAAGCTTTTATAGAGTTGTTCAGCCAGCTGAGGTGGAGCGGCTTCCGTGAAAGCGGGCCGATTGCCCTTTTTAGTGCTGGCAAATAGGGTGAACTGAGAAACAGAGAGGATCTCCCCTTTTATATCCTGAACGGAAAGATTCATCTTGCCCTTATCATCAGCAAAAATCCGCATCTGAACTATCTTACGAACGGCATAATCCAGATCGGTCTGGTTATCATCAGGTCCAATCCCCACTAAAAGAAGAAGACCCTGGCCGACAGCGGCTGTCTGGCTGCTGTCAATCGAAATACTGGCACTGCGGACACGCTGTATCACTAGCTTCATTTGATTTACCCATTTGTTCGTTTAACTGAATAGACATCCGGAACAACCTTGATTTTATCAACCACTGTTGTCAGCGTGGCAAGATTGGGGATGCCAAAAGTGATGTGAATGTTAGCAAATTTTCGATCCTTGGTCGGCTGAGCATTGACAGTGGAAATGTTTTTACTGGTATTGGATAAAATCTGCAGAATATCGTTGAGCAGGCCGCTCCGATTCAGACCGTAAATGTCAATTTCGGCCAGATAATCCTTGTTGCTGTAGCTGTCGTCTTCCCATTCCACATCGATCAAACGCTGCTCATAGCCGGACTGGCTTTTGATATTATGGCAGTCCGCCCGGTGGATAGCAACCCCGCGGCCCTTTGTGATGTAGCCTTCAATCTTATCTCCTGGGACAGGATTGCAGCATTTGGCAATCCGCATAAGCAGACCTGAAGCTCCTTGAATAATCACACCGTCTTCACTTTTGATTTTCAGGACATCTTTTTTCTCTGTCTTAACTTCGCCGCCGTTAATCAGTTCATCTGCCTCTGCTCTTGCTTTTGCTCGTTCTTCTTCCCGGCGTTCTTTTTCCGTTAATTTATTAAAAATACTGACCGGACTGATATCACCAAAACCAACAGCAGCATATAAAGCCTCTTCACTGCGGGCGCTGATTCGCGGTAAAATTTCTTCAATATGCTTTTTGTCCAAATACTTATTAGCGACATAGCCTTGTTCCTGAAAATAATCAACCAGCATTTCTCGGCCTTTATTGACGGACATTTCCTTGTCTTGATTCTTAAAGAACTGCCGAATTTTATTTCTGGCTTTATTGGTCTTAACAATCTTAATCCAGTCTCGACTTGGCCCAAAAGAATTAGGATTGGTGACAATTTCAACAACATCACCGGTCTTAAGTTTGGCTGTTAAAGGGACCATCCGTCCATTGACCTTGGCACCGGTTGCTTTTTCACCCACCTGCGTATGGATAGCATAGGCAAAATCGATAGGTCCGGAATCTTTTGGAAGTTCTTTGACTGCCCCTGTCGGTGTAAAGACATAGATTCGTTCGGTAAAGATATCTTCCTTGACGGAATCCACAAACTCCTTTGCATCGCCGTTAGAAGCATCTTGCAGTTCCACCAGCTCTTTAATCCAGTTCATACCCAGAGCCTGCTCAGACTGACTGACTTTGCCCTTGATGCCTTTTTTGTAAGCCCAATGAGCAGCGACACCGTATTCAGCCACTTCATGCATTTCTTTCGTCCGAATCTGAATTTCAATCGGTCCTTTAGGACCGTAGACTGTGGTGTGAATGGACTGATAGCCATTAGCTTTGGGAGCAGCAATATAGTCCTTAAAGCGGCCGGGCATAGGCCGCCACAGTTCATGAATATAACCCACCATGGCATAGACATCACTGGGAGTGTTCATAATGCAGCGGATAGCTATCAGATCATAAATCTGATCAAATCGCTTTTTCTTGTCCCGCATTTTACGGTAAATAGAATAGATATGCTTTGGCCTGCCGTAAATATCGCCGTAAAGTCCCTGTTCCGCAGTATAAGCCTTGATTTTAGCAACAATGTCATCTACCAGTGCTTCACGTTCCCGCCTCTTCTCATTCATCATATGGGAAATTTTATAAAATTCCACTTCATTTAAATAACGAAAAGCTAAATCTTCCAGTTCCCATTTAATGCGGCTGATACCCAAACGATGGGCCAAAGGAGCATAGATTTCCATTGTCTCACGCGAAATCCGCTCCTGTTTTTCCTTGCGCAGATGCCTCAAGGTTCGCATATTGTGCAGACGGTCAGCCAGTTTAACCAATATGACACGAATATCTTTTGACATGGCCATCAGCATTTTGCGATGATTCTCAGCCAGCTGCTCTTCATGCGATTTATACTCCACCTTACCCAGCTTGGTAACACCATCGACAATATCCCGAACATCTCTGCCAAAATCAAACTCAATATTTTCCAGTGTAATATCTGTGTCTTCCACCACATCATGCAGAAAGCCGCAGGCAACTGTCACCGCATCCAAGTGCAGTTCTGCCAAAATTCCGGCAACCTGAATAGGGTGCACAATATAAGGCTCCCCAGACTTTCTGGCCTGATAAAAATGTGCAGCTGTCGCATAGTCCAAAGCTTTTTGAACAAAGGCAACATCTGCATCATTCATATACTGTCTGGCAAGAGCAATAACCTCTTCTCCGCTTAATTTTACTTCTTTAGCCATAGGGACCTCTTTTAATAGTATATACTATCTTTATTTTAACACTTTTTGGATTAAAAATAAAAAAGTTTCCTTATAGTCGCACTTTGATGAAAGGGCCCCAGCTATCTAGCTCTTTCATACTTGTTTATCACTATATATTGTGTTAAACTTGATATATTATCACAACATATAGTATAAGGAGTTTTCATGTCTCAATTAACCATCCTTTATATCAGCCTCAGCGGCAATACCCACAGCTTTGTTTCGCGTCTAAGTGATTACCTCAGCCTCAATCATAATATCACTCCCCGCCTGATTAATGTCAAGGAACTGCGCCATGAGACTTTTGCTCTGTCTGAACCTTTCGTTGCTCTGCTGCCAACCTACCTTGAAGGCGGCAATGGTTTAGATAATGGCGATCAGGAAATCCTGACAACACCTCTGGGTGATTTTATGGCCTCCCATGATAACTATAAATATTGCTTTGGTATCATTGGCTCCGGTAATCGGAATTTTAACAATCAATTCTGTCTCACAGCCAAACAGTATGCCGAACGCTTCGGCTTCCCAGTGCTGGATGAATTTGAACTGCGGGGAACAAGCAGCGATATCGAACGTATTGCCGAAAAAATCCTGCACGCTCAGGCTGCTTTTACAAATTAGCAGGGACAATCGAAATCCGCTTCAAAGAGCTGGCTTTTATTTTTTAAATGCTGTTAGAAAAGAACAATAAAACTGCAAAGGATCTGTTACTGAAAAAAAGTAATATAGACATATGTTGACAATCCTTTTGCTGCTGACAGGCAGAAACAGTTGGTTTTATAGGCAGGAGGTTTCAGCAGGCACCATGACTGATTCTATTATTTTCTACCCACAAAAAGGAAAAAAGGTCCTCTATCTTTTAGCTTCTTTGCTCCTGATGGCAGCAGGGCTTTTCATTTTTGTTGATGCAGAATATTTGCAAAATTTGGCATTTGTCCGTATTTTTTTATTGAGCTCATCACTTTTGATTAGAATTATTGGGGGGCTGGGCTTTCTCTTTTTCGGTGCTGCTGCCCTTAGGCAGTCGAAATTCCTTTTATCGTCAAAACCGCTCCTTCTGGTTAATCACGAAGGTATCAGCGACTACAGCAGCCCGAGCGCCCTTGGTCTTATCCCTTGGGAAGATATTGCAGATATACAGCTGACAAACTACTCTAATCAGCAGTTTCTCTCACTTGTCTTAAAGGACGATGAACCTTATTTGGCCAAAATGAACTGGATGAAAAAACGTCTGGCAAAAGCCAATCAAGCTCTGGTCTCGTCTGAAGCTGATGCAGCAGCGCCGCTAATCTTTATCTCACTTTCCATCAGCAAGGACGATCCGGAAACTATTTTCCGACAAGTAAAAAACATCTATGCAAACTATCGATAGACCGACAAAGCAAAAATTGGCACACAGCTGAGATAGGTTAAGCCTGTATTTTTCAAAAAAGCTGAACCCCCACTCTCCAACAAGCTCTGAAGCTTGATAATTGGAGACTGAGAGTTCAGCTCTTTTTTACCTTTTTGTTAGCCTTGTATCAGTTTCTGCCGTTAGGCCAAAATGGTCACTAACTACAGGTGTGCTTCGGCCGTCAAGAACAACCTGAGAACTGTTAAAACAAACTGTCGGGCTGGCAAAAATATGGTCCACCTTTAAAGCCTGCCGATTACCTTCCCAGCCGTCAATAGCTGCTGAAATCGTATAAGTGCCTGCTGAATGCTGCGCAGCTACATGGCTGTCCTGCAGCTGCAAGGGACTGTCTAAAACCAGCTGATAGCCTTCTGTACCAGTTGGGTTATTAAAATCACCCATTACAATCAAGGGAGATGAATGAGCCAGCAAAGCTGTCTCCAGTTTTTTCCATTCCCCTTCAAAACCTTTGCCAAACCAGGACATATGAAGACTGACTGCTGTCAGCTCTTGGCCGTCAATCTGTGTTTGAGCTATTAGAGCACGTCTGGTATGATAATCTGTCTCGTCCGCAGTTTTTGAAATCAGGAGGTCCTGAACTTTGAGGGGTGTCTTAGACAGCATCGCTACCCCTTCTTGATATTTGCCGTAGCCAATATGGTTATAAGTCCATGACCAATAATAGGCTTTCCCCTTTGCTCTCAGGCAGTCAGTCAGCTGCAAGGCATAATTATCCTTGCGCAGTTCAGGGCTTTTTCTCAATTTTACGTAACCAAGAGCTTTGTCAGCTAAAGGAGCCTCTAAGCTCTGATTAACCTCCTGCAGACTGATGAGATCATAATTTTCATTGGCAATGTGTTCCGCCAAGTCGGACAATTTTGTTAAGGCCTTATTCTCAAGCCATGAATGTGTGTTAAGTGTCAAATACTTTGCCATTTGCCCTCCATTAAATTAAAGGTCCAAAAACAGGTATAACGGCCCTTGAGGCTAGCCAAAATTGGCATTTTATACTCCCTCCTGTAAACAGCCCTAAGTATATCGGTCTGCTTGCCCATAAAACTCATTTTTTTGTTTCACCATGCTTCTCAACAGACATTTGGTAGATCAATCAGGCTGCCAGTTAGCTTAATCAGCTAAGCATCAGCAAATACTTAAAGGTCGACTTCTGCCACAAGGCTGTCAGCTGAAACTTGCCCTGTTTTCAGCAGACGAACTTCTCGAATATCTGCTGTATTTGTGAAAGCGACAATGATGGTTTTTTCTCTGCCGGCAGATTCAATAGCTGCTAAATCCGCAACCAGCAGCAAGTCTCCGGCCTGAACACGCTGCCCTTCAGAAACTTTTATGGAGAACGGCACACCATTAAGAGCAACAGTGTCTAAACCAACATGAATTAAAACTTCCAGTCCGTCATCTGTTAGTAATCCAAGTGCATGTTTGGTCGGAAAGACACTTGTGACAATGCCGGAAACTGGTGCATAAACTTTTCCGTCTTCCGGCTCTAGAGCAAAGCCATCCCCCATCATTTTTTGTGAAAAGACAGGATCTTTAACAGCTGTAATTGGTATAAGGGTCCCCGCAGCAGCAGAACGAACACTGGCGGTAATATCTTTAAATGACACTGCTTGCTGATCATGATTGGCTGCTTTTATATCAACCTGCGGAATTTCAGCGCCCGAATCCAGCAAGTCCTGGATATCGGACTTCAGGATATCAGCCTTAGGGCCATAAACGGCCTGAACACCTGTCCCCTTGGTAATTAAGCCCATGGCTCCTGCTTTTTTCCATAAATCTTCACTGCCAACCTGTGCAGGATCTTTCACCGTGACACGCAAACGCGTCATACAGGCATCAACATCTTCAATATTATCACGGCCCCCAAGCAGGCTGATAATCTGTACAATTTGTGAATTTGTAGAAGGGCTGCTGCCAGCTCCAGCGGATACGGCTCCGCCATCTTCCAAAAGGTCAGAATCATAATTGCCATTACGCCCAGCTGTTGCCAGATTCATTTTTCTAATCATGAAATCAGTAATAAAGTACATGATAACAGCAAAAAGAAGCGATACCCAGATAAAGTTAATCAAATCCCAGCCGAGACCGGCTTTGACTGCCATAGGAGTACGTGTCAAAAGCTCAATATTGCCAAAAGAATGGATACGCAGATTAACGACATCAGCCATAGCAAAAGCCGCACCCTGTACCAAAGCATAAACAATATAAAGCGGCATAGCAGCAAACATAAACATATACTCTAAAGGTTCGGTTACACCCGTTAAGAAGACAGCTACTGCCGCTGAAATAAACATCGCTCTGTATTTTTTCTTCTTGTCGGCATCAACATTACGGTACATAGCAAAGGTTACGCCCATCAAGATACCGGTTGCGCCAATCATTTGCCCTACTTTGAAGCGGGCCGGAGTAATGCTGGTAAACAGTTCCTGATAAGCTGCAGTATCCCCGGCGCCTTTAAGATTAATCAGGTCCGTTACCCAAGCCAGCCACAGCGGATCTTGACCGAAGACCTGCGAACCGGCACCGGAACCAGTCAGCACTTCATAAGTTCCTCCTAAAGAAGTATAATTCATAGGGATAGTCAGCATATGGTGCAAACCAAAAGGCAGCAGGAGACGTTCCAGTGTGCCGTATAAGAACGGTGCTAAAATCGGTGCTGTGTCCTGTGAACTGGCAATCCACATTCCAAAACCATTAATACCAGACTGTATGACTGGCCAAATAAGTGCCAAGGTAAGTGCTACAGCAGCCGAACGCACCATAACAACAAAAGGTACAAAGCGTTTACCGTTGAAGAATGACAAAACCTCTGGAAGCTTTCTGTAATTGTAGTATTTATTATAAGCCGTTGCCCCGACAAATCCGGCAATAATTCCGACAAAAACCCCCATATTAAGAGCTGGATACTCCAAAACACTGGTAAAATAGTCAGCAACCACCATTTTTGTTCCTAAAAAGCTTTTGACAACCGCATCAGAATCGGCCAGCATTTCGCTCGAAATTCCATAAACGGCGCCGGTAATGCGATTAATCAGCAAGAAGGATAGACCGGCCGCAAAAGCGCCCCCGGCACGTTCCTTAGCCCAGCTCCCGCCAATAGCTAAAGCAAAAAACAAATGGAGATTGCCAATAACTGCCCAGCCAATCTGAGCAACGACCGTACCGATAGTTGTCAGCACAGCAGAATCCGGATTGATCAAAGGAATAGAGTTCCCGATGCTGACCATCAAGCCGGCTGCCGGCATGACTGCAATAACAACCATCAAACATTTTCCAAATTTTTGCCAGAACTCAAAACTGAAAAATTGTTTAACTGTTTTTTTCATTTGAAGCCTCCTGAGTATAAAATTTACGCAAACGTTTGCGTTTCAACAATCCTATTATAGCACTTATTTTGAGTTTGTAAAGCGTTTTCTCAAAAAAATATTTTACAGAGGGGCCAATATTACTCGGACACCCTGACATGCCAGCAAATGCAAGCCGACCAGTGCCTTCCTCTGGATTAAGCAGCTTGTGCTTTCATCAGGCTGTGCCTTGTGTTCTTCTTTTCGGCCATTATCAAAAATGAAGCTGAGACACAAAAAGTGTTTCAGCTTCGTTTGTTGGAATGGGATTTAAGTGATTAAGAGCTTTGCATGTGGATGCTTATTCCACTCTTGTCGGTGTGGATTCTCTTTCAACAATTTGATGGGGAATGATGACCGGTTCTTTTTCTTTATTTTCTTTTTTTAGCGGTTTTAGCAGCAGGTTGGCTGCTTTTTCTCCTAATTCATAGGGAAAAATATCCACAGAAGTCAGTGCAGGACTGGCTATTTCTGCCACCCATGAATTGTTGAAACCTATAATGGCATAGTCTGCTGCAGATTGGTCAGTCTCTTTAAAGAGACGCTGCAGGCGAATGGCCATAATATCATCGCATGCTACAAAAGCCTGAACATTGGGATAAACAGCTAAAAATTTCTGCAGGTGGCGGATGTTGCCCTGTGCATCAATGCGTGAAAGTGTCAGATTTTCTTCTTTTAGACCAAGTGCCGCAAGACTTTGACAATACCCCTGATAGCGCTGTGCCTGAACCAGCTCAGCCATATCTGTAGAGGCAAAAACAATTTCACGATAGCCCTTAGCTATTAAAAAGTCTCCAGCATCTTGACCCGCCTGGATATTATTATTATCGACATAGCGAATATTGCTGCCTGATTTTTCATAAGCCTCACCCACCACAACACAGGTCACATTCTGTTGCTTTTTGACATAGTGAAAAACAGGGTCGCCTTTTTTGGAGTACAGAAAAATAATTTTGCGGATATTTCCGCTGCGTATTAAAGTCTCAATATTTTTTTTCAGCTCCTCATTGGTTCGTCCGCTGGCCAAACTGACCATATAATTGTTTTCACTGCAAATACTGGAGATCCCCTGAATAATCTGCATAAAAAAAGGGTTGTTGCCAAGAGAATCCTGGCTCTCACGAACTGGTAAAACAATTCCAACAGTATTTGTCTGTCTGTTGACTAAATTCCGAGCAGAATAATTAGGAGAATAATCCAATTCAGCCATGGCTTGGCGGACCCGCTCCTTAGTCGCCTCGCTAATCATGCTGCTGTCATGCAGAGCCCGCGAAGCTGTTGATGCAGAAACCCCTGCTAATTTTGCGACATCTTTGATGGTTGCCATTATTTTGTCCTTCCCAGCTCTTCTATTTGTCTTTAGCATACCATTTTACAAGTTTCTGTCAACTGTTTTTCAGATTAACTGAACACACCCTAAGAGCTGTGCAGTGAAATCATCCAGTGGATGATTTCAGCCCGAACCCAGAAAAGGGAGAGTGAGGGGGCTGGAAATCTGTATCGTTACCTAGTTACCGCCAGCCGTAGCCGTCTGAAGGCTTTGCAGTCTTTACAGCCGACCGCACCTTTCTAGTCGTTCTGGCGGGGGTGCGTAGACGAAATCAAAGATTTCTGGCTTACCGTCATTTTTGCTGTGAGCTTTTAACGGGCTTTGTATCTTGTTGGAATTGAACACGTCCTAAACGCTGCGGGAAAAGACTAGTCAAGCTGAGTGCTGTTTTCATTACTATCCAGCCGTAAACGTCTGAAGGGTTTGCAGTCTTTACAGCCTGCCGCACCCTTCTAGTCGTTCTGGCGGGGGTGCGTCTGCGAAATCAGAGATTTCGGACTTACCTATTTTCCTTCCTTTTGCGTTCTTAACGGGCTTTGTATCTTGTTGGAATTGAACACGCCCTAAGAGCTGTGCAAAAAAGATAGCCTTCCCTTGAGTCTTTAGTGACTCATCGGTTAGGCTCCTATTTTTGCTTTGCTCTTTTAACGGGCTTTGTATCTTGTTGGAATTGAACACGTCCTAAACGCTGCGGGAAAAGACTAGTCAAGCTGAGTGCTGTTTTCATTACTATCCAGCCGTAAACGTCTGAAGGGTTTGCAGTCTTTACAGCCTGCCGCACCCTTCTAGTCGTTCTGGCGGGGGTGCGTCTGCGAAATCAGAGATTTCGGACTTACCTATTTTCCTTCCTTTTGCGTTCTTAACAGGCTTTGTATCTTAATAGAGGTGCTTTTTTCTGATAAACAGTTTTATGACATCAATTCAAAAACATAAGCTACACTGCTCAAAGCAAATAGAGGTGCTGTTTCAGCCCTCATGATTCGCGGACCGAGACCAACCTTCAAACCGCCATTTGATTCTAAAGCAGCTAGTTCTGAAGGACTGATTCCTCCTTCCGGGCCAAAGATAAAGAGAATTTTACACCCTTTAGAAAGCAGAGCCAATTCCTGCGCCAGAGCCGAATTTTCTCCTGCTTTAGCAGCTTCCTCATAGGCTATAAAAATCCGGTCAAAACCACTTAAAGAGCTAAGAAAATCCTTTTTTTTCTCAAAAAGCTTAACAGTGGGAATCCGATTGCGCTTGCTCTGCTCAGCAGCACCCTGAGCAATTTTGTTTAACTTATCCGTTTTTTTGGCAAGTTTTGTGCCCGCCCATTTAACAACTGAATAGTCTGCCGGAAATCCCCAAACAGTATGGACACCCAGCTCACTGGTCTTCTGAACTAAAAATTCTAGCTTATCTCCTTTCAGGAATCCTGAAGCAATTGTTACATCAACCGGCAGTTCAGCATTATCAGGCAGTTTTTCAAGAATTTCAAATGTGTGTGTCAAGCGATCAGCAACTCTTGCCAGGCGCTTAACTTTGTCATCAAATACTAAGACTGCTTTATCATTATCCTGCAGACGCATAACAGAAAACATATGTTTAATACTGGCTTCATCTTTGATCGTCACAAAGTGTTCAGCCTTACCGCTCACAAAATACTGCTGCATTTACCCTCCTATAACCCCTTCTGGGGTATTTGTTTTCCTAAAGACTAGTGTATGCCACTCTCCTTGAATCATATGGGTCTCGAGGAAAAAGCCGGCATCTTCAGATGCTTCCAGCACGAGATTGAGTTTTTCTGAGATAATACCGGACATAATAAGATAGCCTTCATTCTTAACCAGACGGTAAGCATCCTCAACCACATGTAGCAAAATATCGGCCAAAATATTGGCTACAATAACATCAGCAGCGATCTCAACGCCTTTCAGCAGGTCTCCTGAGGCAACCCGGATAGCTGTTGTCCCCTTATTTAAGGCAATATTTTCTCGGGCTACCCGCACTGCCGTATCATCTAAATCGTAGGCAAAGACCGCCTGAGCACCAAGAAGAGAGCTGGCAATCGACAGCACGCCTGAGCCGGTACCAACGTCTATAACTGTCTCTCCTCCACGCAGCACCTGCTCCAAGGCAAAAAGACTCATTTTGGTTGTCGGGTGTGTGCCGGTACCAAAAGCCATGCCAGGATCCAGTTTAATGACTTTTTCCCTTTCTCCAGCTTTATAGTCCGTCCAGCTTGGTACGATTGTCAAATCATGGGTGATACGAACCGGCTGATAATATTTCTTCCAGTTTTCTGCCCAGTCTTCTTCAGCTAAAAGCCGAGTAGTCAGGACAAACTGTCCCGTCTGCAGGCCAAAGTCTGCTAACTTAGCCAAACGCTCATTAACAGTCTGCCTGATATGATTCATATCCGCTGTTTCAGGGTAATAGGCAGTAATGATTACCTTATCAAGCTGCTCGACTTCCGGGAACAGTTCCCCATATCTGCCGACTGCTCCCAGATAGTCGGCACTGTCTTTGATCGCAACCCCCTGACTGCCTGATTCCACTAAAATATCAGCAGCTGCTTCTTCTGCCTCACGATTAATTTCTAAGTTTAATTCTTGCCAGATATTCATAATACTATTGAGCCGCAGATTGACAGCAGATTCCGTAGCCGAGACTGTCCCGTCAGCCATCAGCTCATTCTCTCACCATCAAAATCAGCCTTTCTCCCTTCTATTTTGAGTAAATATGAGGCCGGTACTTTTCCAGTAAAAGGAACCGCTCTTTCTTATTAATATCTGGGGTAGCTGTAAAATTCCTTTTCTTCCAGTGCTGCTCTGCCTTCAGCAAAAGCCTGCCTGTCCCAAACAATGAAAAATTCTTGGGTTTCCGGATTTTCCAGAAAATCAATAAGAGCACCTAAACCTTTGTCTGCTGTATCATTTAAAAACCGGGCAAAAAAAGCTAAGAATTCCCGCGACAGTCCTTTTTTGGGCTCATAGGGGATGGCGGCTAAATAATCTTCTTTGTTAAATACTGTTTTTTGAGGATTATAAAACAAGACACAATCCTCAAAAAGGATATCATCACCGCTACTGTTCCCTTTAGTATCAACTGTTCTTATTCCTGCCTTATTCTGCGCCTGCAAAATAAAACTGACTTCTACCGCATGGCGGCGCTTATCCCAGTTTATGGCAAAATCGTAATCGCAGTTAACCGTCATTTATTCTTCAAGAACAGATAAAAAACCATAGTCAGCCATTTAAAAATCAATTCCTTACATCATTTATGTTACAATTATTTTAACATACTTAGCAAAGAAAAACATGGAAATCAAGCCGACAGAGCTTTTACCTTAACTCAAAAACTGTTGATACTGACAAAATTTCACAAAGAGTCTTATTAAGCTTCTGTATTCAGGTCCAGGCGGCTTCAAGTCATAGCAGCTAATGGTTTGACATTTTATCCAAAAGAATGACTGCTTATTTTGATAACCATTTCAATACTTTGCTTAGTTAAAGTGAAAACAAATCGGAGGAAACCAATGCCTGATAATCTCGCCTTGCGCATGCGTCCAAAAACTATTGACCAAGTCATCGGCCAAACGCATCTGGTCGGTCCAGGAAAAATTATCCGGCGAATGACAGAGGCCAACAGGCTGTCGTCAATGATCCTTTACGGACCGCCAGGGATAGGAAAAACATCTATCGCCTCAGCTATAGCCGGCACAAGCAAATACGCTTTCCGTACCTTTAACGCAACAACAGATACTAAAAAGCGCCTGCAGGAGATCGCAGAGGAAGCAAAATTTTCCGGCGGCCTGGTCCTTCTGCTGGATGAAATCCACCGTTTGGATAAGACTAAGCAGGATTTTTTGCTGCCTCTTCTGGAAAATGGCCATATTATCATGATTGGGGCAACTACTGAAAATCCTTTCTTTTCCGTTACTCCGGCAGTTCGTTCCCGTGTTCAGATTTTTGAATTAGAACCACTGACGAATGCCGAAATCAAACAGGCCATTCAAAACCTATTGACAGATAAAGAACGCGGTTTTGATTTTGATGTCCGCTTAGATGATGACGCACTCGATTTCATCGCAGCAGCTACCAACGGAGATTTACGATCAGCCTTTAATTCTCTAGAACTGGCAGTCCTGTCAACACAGCCCGAGGAAAACGGTACACGCCACATCACTCTTGATATTTTGGAAAACAGCCTCCAGCGCAGCTATCTGACTATGGATAAGAACGGAGATGGACACTATGATATTTTATCCGCTTTGCAAAAGTCTATTCGTGGCTCTGATGTCAATGCAAGCCTCCATTACGCTGCACGTCTTATTGAAGCAGGCGACCTCCCCAGTCTGGCCCGCAGGCTGACGGTCATCGCCTACGAGGATATCGGCTTGGCTAATCCCGATGCACAAATCCATACAGTCACAGCCCTTGAAGCGGCTCAGCGTGTCGGTTTCCCAGAAGCCCGTATCCTCATTGCTAATGTCGTTATTGATTTGGCTCTTTCACCAAAATCCAATTCTGCCTACACCGCTATAGAAGCAGCTCTGACTGATTTACGAACATCAGGAACTCTTCCGGTTCCTCGCCATCTGCGGGACGGACATTATGCTGGCAGCAAAGAACTGGGGAATGCCAAGGGTTATCTTTATCCCCATAACTACCCTGAAAAATGGGTCAAGCAGCAGTATCTGCCTGATAAACTCCAAAACAAAAATTATTTCGTTCCCAATGATACTGGTAAATATGAGCGGGCTTTAGCCAGCAACAAAGACCGTATTGACCGACTGTCAAAATAAGTTATCGGAAAATAAAACATTTAGACTTGAAAAATTTTAAAAAAATGGTATGATAAAACCATAGAATAAATGCTGTGGTATACGAGTCCACATCAATGTGTTGACCGACTAAATCTTTGTATTTTTGGGAAACAAAAGTCTTTCTGACAGTATGCAAGCCGTTTCACGCGGAAGCAGCTAAGTGAGAAGCGCGTTGCCCACCTGCTTTAATTATGCGGGTTCAATACAAAACGTGGACCACCGGTACCAATACAGCTTTTTTATTGCCTCCTTAGCTCAGTTGGTAGAGCAGTGGACTCTTAATCCATGGGTCACAGGTTCGAGCCCTGTAGGGGGTATGGTATATTATCGCCAAAAAGCCCGTCATTTCGGGCTTTTCTTTGTGCTTTTTTCCTCTGGCCCATGTTTTGGCCCATGCTTTTTTTCTCCCGCTCAAACCACTCATCACGTGTTTCATCTAACAAATGCACATATTATATATAGGATATGATAAGATAAGCCTAAAGCCTTATGTTTAAGGCTTTTTTGCTGTTTTGGTCAACCTTTATTTATTTGGTCTTTGTACAGCCAAATGAATTCTTGACAACATACACCAAAAAATATAGAATAATAGTGTAAATAAAAAGGAGCTGTTTAACAGCTCCTTGTGCAGACCGTTTAAGACGGTGGCTGTCAACAATTATTAAAATAACCGTTAACTCGCCAAAGTTAAGAACGGTTATTTTTTATTGTACAAATTTACGAGTAGTACCACTAAACTAACAAAAGCAACAACAAAGCTGCCAAATGTTAACATTAGCTGTAATGCCTCATAAATTAACAATTTACTGCTCTCCTTTCTATCCAGATTTTAGCACTCATTCTCATAAGCACCACCACCCTTCTAAAAAATAAAAGCAGCCATCGTCTTAACTTTCTGCGGATTTATTACATAAAAATTTATAAACTAAAGTAATAAAAATAATTTATAGTTTAGTTTATAAATTTTTATTTACCCTCTTTTGCCCACTTCAATAAAAAATAAACTTTTTAATACTTTTTATCAAAAATACCACCTTTAAACATCTAAACATTCAGGTTGTAGGGGGGATGTTTAGACGAGCCTAAAGCCTTATTTTTAAGGCTTTTTTGCTGTCTTCTGATCTGATTTTTTCTGAAAACCAGCTTTTACTGCCGTACAAAAAAACCAAGATTTAAAATCTTGGTTTTTAGGAGATTTATGAAAAAGAAAAGTTTTAGGGGGATATCTGCCGCCAGGGCAGGCAGCAGATATCGGTGCAAAGCCTATCTAGGAAAACGATAGTTAACTGATAAGCTTTACTGGGGATATTCATAGTATATAGATCAGACCTTAAACCTAGCTTAAATCATAAAATAATTGTTTAAATAATCTGCATCAGCTGAAATGGTTATCAGCCCGCTCGTCAGTGCTTAGAAAAATCAAGAGACAGCGGAATTTTTTGCAAAAGATAATATTTTAAATAATGAATTGAATTTAGAATAAAAGACATGAAAAGAGGCTGGGACAAAAGTTCCTGCCTCTTTAACTTTTTTAGATGGATGCGTTTGACGCAGTGGTTGATTGGAAGTTCTTATCCCTTGTCGAGCAAGGGATAGTGACCTCCCTAATCAACTGTGCGGAGGTGGGACAAGAAAATCGAAATCGGCATTTTATGACGATTTACTGATTTTTGTCCCACTCTTTATACTAAAGATCAATGGCACGCATGACAGCAGAAATCCGCTGATTTATCATTGCAGCTATGGCAGGTAAGAAATCAAAAAGCTTCTGCTGCAGCTTTGGAAACAGCTCGAACAGTATTTTTTTCTGACTTGTTTTGTGCAGTATTAGTGCTGTAGACTGTCATTTCATCATTCTCATTGATGGCAACTGTTTCTGGAACCTCTGCCCTATAATGCCCAGCATTATCAGAGACTGTCTCAACGGTGCTGTCATCAGCGAAAGATACAGTCACTTTGACATTCGGCTGAGCCTGGCCGGAAACAGTCCTGTCTCCTGCTGTCACCGGTGAAAGGGTAGGCTTTTGATAATCTGTATATTTTGGCCGCGCTACAAAACTCAGTTTCGACTGCAAATAACTGTTTAACTCCTCTACAACCACACCCGGGTAGTTTTCAGCATTTTCCTTATCATGAGAATGTATGATTTTTCCATCTCCAAGGTAAATAGCGGTATGAAAAATATTGCCATAATATTTACCCGTTGTATCATTGCCCTCCGGATCCTGTTTAGAAAAGAAAAGGATATCACCTTTTTGATACTGCGGATTATCAGGATCATTCAGCCAAACATCTGTCTGACTGCTTTCAGTGGTCAGCCATTTAGCTAAGCGCCAAGCCTGCCAGCTAAAACTGTCAGTCGGGGCCCCAAAGTCAACATAATCGCCAACAAGAGTATTTTCGTCTTCTACATACGTTGTATGGCTAAAATCAAAGCCGGCGAGAACCTGACCCACAAAAGAGGAACAGGTTATAGGGTAAGGTGAAGTATATTCTTGGTGGACAATAACATTTTTTAATGGCGGCCATCTCTCAGGGTCCCACTTCAGCTGACTTCCTGCATCAGCAAAAGTTTGAGCACGCCTCAAAGCATCTTCTGCTGCTTCTGAATCATAGTCACCAGTCGGTTCTGTTCTTAAATTTATAGGAACAGCCCATTTCCCATCTATGGTAGGAACAGCAATATTTTCTGAAACACCCGTTGGCCGCTCTTCTTTTATTATATAAGTCATACCAGCGCCATCATCAATCGACATGTGACCAAGAGTTTGTACTATCCCAGATAAATTTTCAGTATGCATTAGCCAGTAATAAGTATCAACTTGGGTAACAGTGTCTGCTGCCTCTGATTCAATCCTATCCTCAAACTCCACTGATTCTTCTGCATGGACTGTTTCTGCCTTCAGGATTCCTTGATTGGCAAAGCCCATTATCAAAGTAAATGCGAGACCTGCTGTAATTGCCAAATAACTGCATTTGTGTCCAAAACCTTTCATACTATCATCTCCTTTCCCAAAATATAAAGACCGTTAAAGTTAAAAAAGCGACTGAAAGTCAAGAGCTCGACCGGTGTGCTGAAAACATGAGGGAAGGACCCTTTCCCAAGCCTTCAGGCCATACTCAGCCTCAACAAAATACAAAAGCCGTTCAAGCCCACAGCAAAAGGCGGTAAGCCCGAAATCTTTGATTTTGTCTGCGCACCCCTGCCAGAACGACTAGAGAGGTGCGGTCGACTGTTAAGGCGACAAAGCTTTCAGTCGTTTACGGCTTACGGTAAGCAAAGAAAAGTGGACCAGTATCTCAAAAGATATTTCTTCATTGGGAGGCAAACACTGGCTCCTCTTGCGGGTTCAGACCTCTCTCAGTAGCATTTGCCTTTATTTTATTGTAAAAGCCTTTATATTACAATAAAGAACAGGTTATTTCTTAGTGACAATAAAGTAATAAACATCCATGTCTTCTTACAAAATGATGTCATTATCATCTTTTTATAATTTGTTTACCAGCCTCTGCTCTCTGCTTTTTTCTATTCTTCTTGATTAGGACTGACCTCTATCTATTAGTCCGTATTCACAAATTGAGCAAACTTTTAAGTGAAGAGCCTGTCTATGGTAATATTTTTCAAAATTTTGATCAGCAAAAAGCCTAGGACTTTCGTCCTAGACTTATCTTTAGATAGTTATTCTGCCTTATCAGTATCAGCTGCGTCTTTTTAAGACAAATAGGTAACCGCCGGCTACTGCAAGAACCGCAAAACCAATAACTGTTAAGAACATGCCAGCTTGTTCACCTGTACTTGGCAAGCCTTTGCCAGAGTTTGATTTGCCATTTTTATTATTAGAGCCTTTTCCGCTTGGATCAGCTGTTGTACTGGTGCTTGTGCTAGTAGTCGTCGAAGTTGTTGCAGGATCTGTAGTAGGAGTTTCAGCACTTGTGCTGTCCGTTAAGGTCGGAGTTGTCGTAATCGTTCCAGCTTCAGTTGTTACAGTTGTATTTTCTGTGGTGGTCGAAGCTTGTGCAGCAGTTGTACTTTCTGTGACAGCAGGCGTTTCTGTAGTTCCTGCATTCTCAGTTGTAGTTGCTGCGTTCGTCGTGGTAGCTCTTTCAGTCGTAGTCGAAGCTTCGGTTGTGGTAGCAGGCTCAGTCGTAGCAGCAGATTCTGTAGTCGTTGAAGAACTTGCAGTCGTCGTAGCCTCAGTTGTAGTGGTTGTGGTGGTCGTTGTCGGTTCTACATAAGTATTTTCAAATGCTTGGTCACCGTCTGCATAAACAGCTTCCGCCTCTAATTGTCCTTTCCCATTATCTGTCACTGTGACAGTTACTGCAACCGTCGAATCATCATAGGTTATTCCAGCTGCTGAACCTGATTCTTCACTGATGGTGTAAGTATAAGTACCGGCTGTGTTAAAAGTCAGTTCTGAGAAAGTGATAGAACCATCTGCAGCATTTTTAACGGTTTCAATCTCTGTACCATCTTGACCAGTCAGTACAAATTCAAATTCATCAGCTGTTAGGGTACGGCCTGTAAGTACTTTTGTTGCTGAAAGCGTAATTGTTGCCGGATTTGCTTCATAACGATTTGTTAGTGTAGCTGTTTCCGATGTCACTTTTGCCATCAGCAAATTATTTTCACGTTTGACTTCAACTGTAACAGGATAGCTATTCTCATCAAATGTTATGCCAGAAGCCGCAGTGCCGGTATCTTCTTTAATAGTATAATTATAGGTTCCAATTCCTAAAAATTCAACATCTTTAAATACAATTGAACCATTGCTGTCATTTTTAGCTGTGCCTATAAGATTCCCATTAGTATCATAAAGATTAAATGTAAATTCACCATCAGCCAATGTACGGCCTGCAAGTGCCTTAGTTGCCGTGATATCTACTGTAGCCGGAATAGGATTGTCTTTAAGATTTATAGAACTTCCAGCGGCTCCAAGAGTGATAGTATACTCCGTATCATCTGTCTGGTAGCCTGCAGGAGCTGTTTTCTCTTTAACTGTAAATGTTTGTCCGACTAAAGAAGCATCGTATTCGTCAGTTAAGGCAATCCCGTTATCATTGGTTGTAATATCTTGTGTTGAACCATCTGGTGCAGTTACTGTATAAACTGCGCCTGTAACAGGAGCAAGTGTAAATGAGTCTGTTTTATTAATTTTTATCCTGTAAGCTGTAGAAGCAACAATCGTCCCAGAATACAAAGAAGTAGCTGAAGCAGTTATTGATGTTCTTGTATTGTTGCTGCGTTGTGTTAAATCAGTCCCATCTGCTGTTGCTACAGATACACTGTTAGCAACTGTGCTGCCGTCGTTTGGAGTAGTCGTTTTATAAGTTACCCAATATTTTTGCGACCCATCTGCAAAAGTAACGGTAAAATTCGTATAATTGGCATTCCATTGAACAGTATAGTCTGTGCCTTCCGTCAATAAAACAAAATCAGAAGCTGTTGCAGAAGTGCTGGAAGTCATTGATGGCGCAGAGTATACCGCCAAACTTTCCGGAATATACTGAATAGCAGCATAGGACTCACTGCTTGGAATAGTATCGGTCAGAACCAAATTAGAACCATAATCTTGTCCGCCAGTGTTGACACGTACGCGCCAGGCTGAAGCATAATTTCCGCTTGATACCGATCCAATAGAGGCCAGACGAGGAGAATTCCATGCTTCACTGATTGCTTGTCCGCCAGCCTTAGCAAAGTTTTCATAACCTTCCACTGTTCCTGAATTCGTTGTTGTTGTGTAGGTATGTGTCACGGCAGATGCCATTCCTGCTGAATTATAGGTCACATCTTCCTTTGTAATATCACTGTCTATTTTAAAAGAAGCTGCAAAATTCCCAGAAACGTCTTTAACAACATCGCCGCCAGTTGCTTCTAGATAGATGTCAAGATTTTTCAAAGTAACTGTCACAGTACCGCCGGTGCCGTTACCGTTTTTGGTAATTCTTGCTTCTGCAATAGTAACTCCTGTGTCAGTATCAGTGAGTTGCAGCGTCCTTTCATAGACATCCAAGGGAGCAGGGATATCAAAGGTAAAATAATCACCATTTTCAAGATTGCCATTATAATTTTTTAGGTCAAAAAGAGCTCTCAGTTTATAAGCAGTGGACGTTCTCAGCTGATAAACACCCTCTGAGTCTGTTGTCAGCCTTGTATCGCTGGCATTTAATAAGTCTACACTGGTGATAACATCTGTCAGTTCCTTAGCTTCAACAGTGCGTGCTGAGCCCAATGAGACAAAAGATAGTCCAAATACAGCAGCAAAGATAACTAAGAATGTTTTCAAAGAATCACCTAAATGATGCATTTTTTTCATTTCCTATATACTCCTATTGTTATTTTATAAATAATATTTTGGTTATAATTCTGGTGCTTGACTCACCAGTTATCTGTATCACATTAATCTTTTTGAATAGTTTGCTCAAGTATACCGCCAGTCTCTGCACTAATGAGATATCTGTAGGTCGCTGAGTTGTAAATAAAACTGATATCATATGCAGCTTCTCCGCTGTCAGCAACAGACGATTTAACCTGCATATCTTTTGCTTCCTCTTTTGTGACACCCGCTTCACCCAAAACGATATCAACAGCTTCATCCTCTGGAACAGCTACTTCTCCTGTCGGACTGTTGTTATCGGTTGTCACTTGACTCGAAGAAGAACCGGCAGGTGCAGATGCTGTATTATTTTGACAAGAAGTCAGCAGACCAACAGCAAGAATTAACAAAATAAAGGAAACTATTTTTTGTTTTTTCGCCATAAATCCCTCTCTTTTCTCTCTATATTTAATAAACTTTTTATGCCCGGTTTATCAGACTTCCCTCATTTTTACTTTTTCCTCTTACGCGGAATATAAGAGAAGCCTAGACCGGCTATTAAAAAGCCTAATAATGCAGCTGGATTTGAAGAGTCTCCAGTAGCAGGGAGGGTCCTGTCAAAGGCTGCTGTTTCTCCTTCTGTTTGGATTGATGAGATCTGATAAGATACTTTCTCTTCCCTTTGAGCAGTTTCAGCTATCTGCTCGGCAGGAACTGCCTGCTGTTCAGCTTTGCTGCCAATTAATACCACTTCATCAATGACTTCGGCCGTTATTTTACTGGATACAAGAACTGAGGATAGCAGATTGCCTTGTTCATCATACATCTCGTGATAAACAAGGGTACGGACCCCATTTTGGCCGACTACCTGAACCAGCTCTTGACCAGCAGGCAAGCTACTATCTTCTATGAAGTATCTGCCGTATGGAATCGTTTCAGTCACGGTTCTCACAACAGGAGCGGTCTGCCTGCTTCTAGTTCCCACCATAATGATTTCATCAACAGGTTCGACTGTAACAGAAGAGTTAATGACTTCAGTAGAAATAATTTCTCCTGTACGGTTGTCAACCACATCACGGTAAACAGTTACTTCTACTCCGTAAGCACCTGCAGTCTGAAGCCTGCTTTCCCCAAGAAACAGCTCAGCTGTTTCTTGAACAATACTTGTGTACGGAAGACTCCTTGTTTCGATACGCTCAACTGCTGACATCAAGGCTTTAGCTCCAATAAGAATAATCTCATTGACTGGTTGCTGTGTAACAGTAGTGGAAACCAAAACTCTGTCACCTAAAACACTGGCATCATCTGTATCACGTATTTCGCGGTAAATCAGTACTCTCTCACCGTCAACACCAGCTGTATCCATCACTGTTTCTCCGTCAAAAAGGCTATCAGACTCAATGTAGACAGTTTCAAATGGAATAATCTCTGTCTCAACGATACCTACAGCGGTACTTGTATTTGTGCCGATGCGAACCACTCGGGCGAAAGCCGGTGCCAAAACTGTTTCTTCTGTATAGGTATAAACAGTATCATCTGCGAGCATTACCGGCATATTAGCATAACTATAGGAAATATCGGCAGTCAGCGTCTCATTTGCCGAGGAGAGATAGTGGTAAGTCTTTGAGGCAACGAGATTCTCTCCGTTCGTGGTGATGTAATCTCCGCGCTGTAATCCTAAGACCCGGTTATTATCATTGGCATCTTCCAAATTCTCCAAAGTAAAAAATCTTGTTTTTAAACTTGGATAAGGGTCATAAACATTAATATCACCTCTGGCATCGTAAACTGTGTTATTAATACCGACAGCATATGTATCAACCTGTTTTATCCCGTCCTGCCCTTCAGCATCAACAATCATTTCTCCGGCAGCTAAATTACTGTCATTAATATAGATTGTCTCACGCTCAAGCGTTTCGCTTATTGAAGAAATCAGGGACGGATCCTCTGTTGAAAAGCGTTCAACAGCTAAATTATATACTCTGCTGTTTAACTCGCCTGCAGGATTGGCTTTTTCTATTTTTGCTGTCTCATAAACTGTATTACCATTAGCATCCGAAGCTTCTTCGACCGGATTGACATTTATTTCTGTCCGAGATGTAAATGTGTTATTGTCAATATAACGAATCACAGAAGTCGAAGTCAAAACGCGCATCGGAAGATTTTGACCTCTGGCATGGTAACTGATATCAGTAATACTGATATCGTTATTCAGAAAGACAAACGGCTGAGTATAACGCAGTGTACTTGGCAAATTCGATGCTTGAATAGAAGTATTTATTGCCAGATGGTTAACCGCCGGCTGAACAGTCGGACCGTTTAACCCTGAAACTTGAATCAAGGGCTTTTGCATCCCTGCATTAGAAGTATAAGACTGATTAACACTGCCAAAATCAAAAGTATTATCTTTTATGACAATCCCTTCTGCATTTGTTGCTATGCTGACAGGAGCTACCGTATAAGTGTTGCCGCTAACATTGGTATTGCCAAAATTGAATTCATTATTTTCAATAACCAGAGAACCTCTGAACTTATCCTGATAGGCATAATCCTTATCATCAATGTCCCTGATAAGCGTATTCATTATGTCTTCTGAGATATGGATAGGTGAAAGACTTTTATCCGGTTCACCAGTAACTGTCCCGACATTCACCTTGTTGCCGCTGATATTCACAGCTCCCGATCCGTAGCCTAAACCATTGGCAAAAGCAGTAGTGTCAGTCTGACTGCCGGAATTATTAAGATTGTCATTGGCACTGCTAATAATTTTTAAAATGGTGGATGCGCTGTCGCCTTGAATCGTATTATTATTAATATTAAGAAGGTAATCTAAATAAGGCTCCTGCATCCGCACCATGACAGCATTAGTCACATAATTTTCCCCATTGGACAAGGTCCCCGATGCATCTAATCCTTGAATGATATTATTACTGATCTCAAAGTAACCAACACTGCCGTCTTTGCTTAAGTCTCCGGCTTTTTCATTTGTCTGAAGATGAATAGCTTCATATTGTTTATAATCTGAATTTGATGAAAAACTGCCATCAGCTGTCAAATCATTTTGAGCTAAGCGGTTGTCCTTATCCTGAGTCACGACATTGTTTCGAATAATCACATTTTCCATAGGATAGGTCCTGTTATAAACTGATATCCCCAGCAGCCTGTCCCCATAAGAAATGTTATTTTCAATCAAGATATAATCACCGTCATGAATATCAAATCCTTTTCGGTAATTATATGTTGACACATTATCACGGAAAACAATTTGAGAGTTATAAGAACCGGCAGAAGATGCAACACCATAGCCTGTACTTCCGCTTAGATAATGACCGTTCTCTGAAAGTGTAGTCCCTTCAACAAGAAAACTTGTTTGGTAGGCAAATTGGACTCCGGCAACTCGATTAGTATGTAAATTACTATTGATGACTTTATTATTAACGCCTAAATGAAGGCTGTCAAAACTGTAGCCTTCTGCATTATGGCTGACTAAATAATTAACTGACCGTAATTTAGTCGTCCCAAAATTTTTCCCATTCCACGTATCGGCATCCAGCTGAATATTCGATACACTATTATAGGATGATGTGAAATAGATACCGGCCTTATTTGCTCCGAATGCCTCAACATTATCCACTGTAACATTACTGGAATCATCTATTTGAATGGCATTAACTTTACCATAGTAAGGCATCCCTTTAACATAAAAACCATCATTGCCGTTGCCAAAAGCTTCATCTAAACCTTTAATTGTTACAGATAAATCTTTAATAATAAAACCGTCAAGTCCTTCAACTAAAACGACTGCATGGTCACGGCTGTCAGTATCATTGTCATCAGAATTCCAAGGTTCTCCAAGCTGAACAAGATTGGTACGAATATCTGTACTTCCCGCTCCGTCCCCAAATAGAGCCGTTACATTTGAAAAGTCAGAATCAATCTTAATTTGATTGAAGCCCCCATCTTGTTTATAAATTGGAAGGATAACCCCCATTTGGACAGTACCATCTGCCGCTACATAGGAGATTAAACCATCGCTGTCCACTGCCAGCTGTTTGTATTCCGATTCTGTTATACTCTTGGTATCATTTATTCCGGAAATCGCTACTCCGTTTACAAGATAGGAAATGCCGTCGCCATAAGTACGCAGCTCATAGTGATCAATCACACCTTGTTCCCGAGCGACATTGACAACACCTGTTAATTTAACTGCAACACCTGTATAGTGGTTCCCATCAGCATCCTCCATAATGATATCGTTAGCAGCTGCTAAGGCTTTGTTAATAGCTGCTGTATCGTCTCCGCTGTCTTGGACATTTAAACCAAAATCGATAGCATCAATATAGTACCATTGGTTGTTTTCATCATATTTTACAGTATAAGCATTTTCGGAAGCAGGCTGACTAACAACTGTCCGATTATCAGCAGTTACAGCATTAAGGAGTTTAACAGAGGTATTTTCCCCGGAAATAACAGGAGCGGCCTTTTCTTGGAGAGCAGCTTCATCAGCTGTATTGTGGGTGTTCAAAACTTCTGAAGATCCTGTGTTAAAAGAGGCAGGCAGCACTGAGACAGTGTCAGCAGTGCTGTCACTCACTGCTTCGGCTGTTTTCTGATCTGTAGATACTAGGTCAGACACTTCAGGAACTGTTATTGTTTCCGAATTTTCGGCAGCTCTTTCGGTCTCAGATGCATAGACAGCAGATGCTACAGTATCAGTCGGAATATTTTCTGGATTTTGGGTCACTTCAGCACTGACTGTGCTTACATTGGAAGGCAGGATTACAGCAATTGCCCCGATAGAAACAGCCACCCAGTATTTTTTAACTTTTCTTAGTAGTTTCACTTTTGCCCTCTAATTTTCCCCATTTAATCTCTATTAAAAAATTAGATAGTTGATTTTTTCATTTTATCTCATAAAAAAAGATTAGACTGAAGACAAGGGGTTAGAAATTCTCTAACATATTTTCTTGAGTTTGGCGGTATAACATGAAAAGAGGCAACTTTACATCTTTGTCTCTTCACAAAGAAAATTCTATAAAGAATGTCTTCAATCTAACCTTACTAGATTATTCTATCATTAACATTATAAAATTTCAACAACTTAATTTAAAATTAACAAAAAACACATTTGTTCAACTGTGCAACTCCTTATTAGCTTTTCACTTTAGCATCATAAACGACTAACAATATTATATACCCCCCTGTAAAGTCAAGGGATTTGAACTTTTTTTCAAATGAAATAACATTTAAATCTTATTTATTGTTCAAAATAGTCATCAGCTGCTTTTTTAATCAGGACTTCGACCTTCAAGACGGCTGCTTATGCAAGCACTTTTCTTTTTAAAGCTTTTTCTAATAATTGAATACACCCTAAGGGCTATGCAGTGACATCATCCAGTGGATGATGTCAGCCCGAACCTAGAAAAGGGAGAGTAAGGGGGCTGGAAATCAGTATCGTTACCTAGTTACCGCCAGCCGTAAACGTCTGAAGGGCGATTTTAAAAATAGGCCTTAATGTTTGTTATAGTGTTATGTGCAAGACGCAGTAGCCTAGTGGCACTTTATTCACTTTTTCAAAGCTTTAAATTGCCTACTAGGCTTTGCGGGGGTGGGACAACGAACTTTCTGGTCTGGGGTTCTGTCCCACTCCCTAGTCGTTCTGGCAGGGGGCGCAAACGAAATCATAGATTTCTGGCTTACCGCCATTTTTTTGCTCTTTTGACGGGCTTTGTGTCTTAATAAAAAAAGAATCCGAGTTTTTAACTCAGATTCTTCTTCATTAGATACTTTAACTGCTGTTCTCTCTTATTTTAGGCTTCTTTTTTACGATTGACCAAGAACAATCCTGCTACGGAAAGTACAGCAACGCCTGCTAAAATAACAACTGTATTTTCCTGCTCACCTGTGCTTGGCAGTTTTTTCTTACCCTTGCCGCCTTTATCTGCACTTGTGCTTGTAACCGGGGCAGGTGTTGTATTAGTGCTCGATTCTTGGCTGTCGGCAGGCGTAGTTGTTTCTCCTGAAGTCGTAGTCGTTGTGCTAGTTGTTGTCGGACTTTCTGTTGTCGTGGTCGTTGTAGTCGTCGTGCTAGTTGGATCAGCTGTGGTCGTTGTACTTTCTGTTGTAGACTGAACAGTAGTCGTTGTAGACTGTGTAGTTGTTGTCGTTGTCGTGCTAGTCGGAACAGCTGTGGTCGTTGCACTTTCTGTTGTAGACTGTGCAGTTGTCGTCGGACTTTCTGTTGTCGTCGCTGCAGCCGTTGTTGTTGATGCTGCGGTAGTGGTCGTAGTAGGGCTTTCTGTCGTTGTTGCTTCTGTAGTGGTCGTCGTCACAACAGGTTCGTTAACAATATCCCTCGACACAGATTTGTCACTGCCAAAATCATTTTCTGAAATTTTAATCGGTTCAGCTAAGGGCTGGTAACCATCAGGGGCTTGTATTTCTGTGATCGTATAGTCCCCTTTTAGCAGACCAGTAATAGTCACATTGCCCTCTGAATCAGTTCCATAATCACCAAGGACTTCACCGTTAGCATCGCGTGTTACTCTGAAAATAGCGCCTGAAAGAGCAGAACCATCAGCAGCTGTTTTACGCAGATTAATAGAATAAACATAACCTTCTGCACTGCCGCCGGCTTCTTTATAAGTTTCTCGGTAATTGACACGGGCTAATTCAGTCCCGTTTGCTACCAGAATGGCCCTGTTGAAAAAGTTTTCCCCATCTGCCGGCTTGTAAGACGGTACAACATCATAAGTGAGATAATATCCATCTTCTGGATTAATATTCCCAAAATCAATAGAGAATCCCCTGCCGTCTTCAGTATAATTAACTGTAAAGTCACTGGTCACATCAATTCCGTTTTGAAAGACCCAGCTTCCGTTCTGTGCTACCCAGGTTCCTTTTTCAATTTTTAATGTCTCAGGCAGATAGCTGACTCCGACTGACTGTAAACTGTCCGTCACAACAGCTGATAAAAGGCCAACACCGGCACGGTTAATCGGCACTTGATAGTGAATAACATCGTCAGAGCTGATCCAGCCAGATTTTGTCAGTGTTGTCTGCCTTGCCTCTCCGACACCGTTATACTCTACAGAACCTGCATCAAATGTTTTGCCTTCTATATCCATCACAACCGGGACTGTCCCTGCTTGCGTCACCACATTGTGGTTAACATAAGCATAGAAAAAGAATGATCCTGTTATGTCTGAATGAGTTTCCACATAGTCTGTGTAAGTCAGTACAACCTGTCTGCTGGAAGGGTCGATCACTGCATTTGCTACAACATTGCCATCAGTATCACGAATTTCAAATGCTTTTGAGTCACCAAAGGCTAGGTTCGTCGGCAGATGCATCGTTGTGGTGTCTCCAGCTTTTACTTGGCCGTTCGGCAGGCTGAAATTAGCATTAATCCTAAATCTTTCATAACGATTTAAGCCATGGTCTAAAACAACCCCGCGTTCATCAGTAATACTTAAGGATGTAATGACATTATCCTGAGCTGCAGCAGAGACTTGCTGACTTTTAAGCCAAAAGCCAGCAAGCAGAAGTGCTGACATAAATAGCAGAGATGCCACTGCTGTCATTAGCTTGCTTTTTTTCATCATAAACCTCTTTTAATTAATGTTTATTACTATTATACCGCTCTGTACTTCGTATATAGCGTTAAAATTATATCTCAATTAAAGGTTTTTGTCAACATTCTCAGAGTTCTTTTATTTCCATTATTGTAAAAACTCTTCATCTGACTTGAAAACAAAGCTAACAGCAGTGATATCAGTTCTTTAGCCACTGGATTAGCTGAATATCTTTGCTATATGCCTAATGTTTGTTGCGACTTTTGAACCCTTTCTTTACAGAAAAAACGGATATTTATTAGATAAAAATGACATCTCATAGAGACAACAGGTTTAAATTTGAAGGATTGAAGGATTATAGGAAAAATCAATGAGAAATCGGTTATTCTCCCTTAACAATGACTGTTCCTGACCCTGTAAAAATATTGGCTAGATTATCTAAGGAAGTGATGATTGCCTGTGCTTGGGGATGTGACTCAACAAAGGCCATGGCAGCCTCTACTTTAGGCAGCATACTGCCTGATGCAAACTGCCCTTCAGCAATATAGTCTTGGAGTTCATCGATTGTTACTGTCTCCAGTTTCTTTTGCTTGGGGGTATTAAAATTAACATAGACATGCGTTACACCAGTCAAGAGAATAAATAAATCAGCAGCAATTAAATCAGACAGCAAGCTGCTGGCAAAATCTTTATCTACTACGGCCTCAATACCGGATACATTCCCTGTTTTTTGATCTTCAACAACCGGTATTCCCCCGCCGCCGGCTGTAATAACAATGGTACCGGCTTCAAGAAGCTTTTTAATAGTAGCCGTTTCTTTAATGCTGATCGGTTTGGGTGAGGGAACGACTTTACGCCAGCCTCTGCCGGCATCTTCCTTGAAAATATCTTTTGTTTTCTCTTGCTGCTCAGCTGCCTCCTCTTTGCTTAAAAAAGGACCAATTGGTTTTGATGGGGCAGTAAAAGCCGGATCATTAGGGTCTACAACAATTTCGGTAACAAGTGAGGCAACATTTTTATCAATTCCCTGACGGTTTAACTCATTAATAAGAGCTGTTTGCAGCCAGTAACTGATGCTGCCTTCTGTCATGGCGACTAAAGTATCTAAAGGCATGGCTGGATTTTCGGGGGAATCTGCAGCTTTCTGCTGCAGCAAAAGATTACCGACTTGCGGTCCGTTGCCATGAGTGATAATAATGTCATCCCCGTTTTTAATAAAGTCCACCAGATGCTTTGCTGTATTGGCCAAAGCCTGCTGCTGTGCCTCAGCTGAGCTGTCAGCAGACAAAATCGCATTCCCCCCTAAAGCAATAACAATTCTTCGTTTTACCATCATTTTCTTCTCTCTTTTATTTTTTAAGTAAGGGAAGCAGGCGGTATGCTAAATTTTTAGAGATTAGGTATCAAATAGCCTGCTGATTGTCATGAGAAACATTGTAAAGAATTAGTGAGACCTTAAAAGCTTGCAAACTGTCCTTTTCTCAAATTTTAGGCTGATGCTGAGTAATACAGTGAATATTACCGCCGCCATAAGCAATTTCTTCCGTTCTGACACCGACTACACTGCGGCCCGGAAACATAGCCGCAACTTGCTGCATAGCCAGTCCATCATTTTCGTCACCATATTGAGGTAAAATAATACCGCCATTAACAATCAAAAAGTTCATATAGGAAGCAATGGACAGCTCACCTTCTTTGCGCGGCAGGGTTCCCTCAACAAAATCAATTGTATCTGCTCCCTTAAGATAGCACGGTTTTTGAGTAACACACAGTTTATGCACTTTGAGCTGACGGCCTTTAGCGTCTACGGCGTTGATCAAAGTTTGATAGGCTGCCTGAGCTTCTGCATAAAAAGGGTGATTCTTATCTTCTGTGTAGATACAAGCTACTTCTCCAGGTTTGATAAAACAAGCCACATCGTCAATGTGCCCATTTGTTTCATCAGGGTCTATGCCATCTTTGATCCAAATAATTTTTTCGAGATTTAGATGCTCTTTCAGTTTATCTTCAATAGCAGCTTTACTCATATGGGGATTGCGCCCTTCACTCAGCAAGCACATTTCAGTCGTAATAAGTGTTCCTTCGCCATCTACAGTAATAGAGCCGCCCTCCAGCACAAAGTTATCTGTTCGATAGGAATCCACACCTTCAATTTCACAAATTTTCTGTGCCACTTGATCATCCTTGTCCCAAGGAAAATAAAGTCCGTCAACTAAACCGCCCCAGGCATTAAAAACCCAGTCATTAGCCCTCAAATCCCCTTTATCATCAACCAGAAAGGTTGGACCACAGTCCCGCACCCAAGAATCATCTGAAGCCATTTCAACCAAACGTATCTCTGCCGGCAGTTGTACTCGGGCATTTTGATACTGGGCGGCACTGACACACATTGTTACCGGTTCAAAGCGGCTGATTGCTTTAGCAACATTAACAAAGGTTTTCTGAGCTGGCTTTGCACCGTTTCGCCAGTTGTCCGGCCGTTCCGGCCAAATCATCCAGACTTGCTGCTGTTCTTCAAATTCTCCCGGCATCCGGAAGCCATCTTGCTTGGGAGTTGTATTTAATACACGTTTTGCCATAATCATTTTCCTCCAAATAAGATACAAAGCCCGTCAAAAGAGCAAAGCAAAAATAGGAGCCTGACCGCCGAGTCACTAAAGACTCAAGGGAGGGCTGTCTTTTTTGCACAGCTCTTAGGGCGTGTTCAGTTCAAATAAGATACAAAGTTCCTTATAATAAGATGAGCCGGCAAGTGTGGCACGGCAGCTCTTTTAAGTTTTCAGGCCGCTTCTTTATTTTGTCCATTATTTTTTTATTTTTTTAATCAGGATAATGACTTCTCCAGCGAGGATAAAAATAATCGAGCCGATGGTAATCGGCAGCTGAGAAGCTAGGGTGGCAGAATCAAAGGATAGAGGCAGTGCTGTAAAAATAAGAGAAATGATAATTAACAGCATGGGCACAATAACCAAGAATTTTAACAGAAGTTTGCTGCCACCAACTTTAAAAGGACGAGGATGATCGGGATCGATCCTTCTTAATTTATAAAAGGCCGGAAAGACTGGTACGTAAGACAGTAAAAACATCACTAAATTCAGTGAGAAAAAGGACCAGAATAAATCCTGATTAGGCAGCAGCGGAGCCACAGCCACAACCAAACTGGCAACTAAACCATTAGCAATTGCTGCGCCAACAGGCATATTGTTTTTTGTACTTCTTTTAGCAAAGAAAGCCGGCATATCTCCGTTTTGTGCTGCATAGGATGCTGTATTGTTAACTCCCAGAGACCAAGAAATCATATTGCCAAAAAGGGTCAGCAGGAATAAAAAGGCCATCAGGATAATAAACCAGCCTGTACTTGAACCAGTCAGCAACTGAAAGCTATCCATCATGCCGCTGCTTGTAGAAATTTCCTCTACAGGAATAGCAACACCAATACCAAAGGCAGAAAAGATATAGATAGCCGCAATCACCAAACCTGCTACAATAATCGACTGAGGAATTTGTTTTTTAGGATTTTCCATATCATCTGCAAAGGTGCAGATAACTTCAAAGCCCAGCAGATTAAAAATGATAACAGAGATATAAGACAGACTGTTCAAATTAAAAGAAGGCATCAGAGAAGCAAGCGTCATTTCATTTGCCATTCCTTTAGTGAAAGCAACATAAAGTCCCAGTCCACCGACCAATAAAGCTAAAATCATCTTGATGAGGGCCACTCCGTTTAAAATCCAGATACTGTCACTCACCGGATAAAAACTAATCCAGACAATAAGCCAAATAAACAGCAGCTCTAAAACCAGCGCTGATAATGCTGTAAATTGAAAACCAGTAATAGTGGTCACTAAACCAGGTGTCATAACAGCCAATGAAGCCAGCCAGAGAGGATAATTAATCCAGTAATACCAAGAAACCCGCGATCCCCATTTATGACCGAAAGCCTTCGTTACCCAATCGTAGATACCGCCTTCTCCAATATAGCTTGTCCCTAACTCAGCAGCAATTAAGCCGTAAGGAAGGAGAAAAGCCAGTAGAAGGAAAGTCCACCAAAAGAACTGGGAATTTCCAATCGCAGCTACCGGAGCAGCTGCCTCAGCAACAAAAACTACACAAATAACAGACAGTACCGCACTGAACAAACTAAATTTTTTCTTTTTTCCCATAAAATTGTCCTTTCCTGCAGCTTGAAGGAGAAGGTCAGGGGATGTGCTGACTTTTAACAGTAGTTAAAACAGCAAATTCTCTGCTATTTTCCTTTACAGCTGTTTGGACTGCTTATGACAGCAGCTCTTCCAGCTCTAATTTAGCTTTATTCTGTTTTGCTGTATCATAAGGATTTCGCTGTGCAAAATCCCGCATCAAATATACCAATAAACCGCGAATTGAAGTCAGGCGGTTTTCTGCCTGATCAAAGCAGATAGACTGCGGACCGTCAATAACTTGATCTGTCACTTCTTCACCCCTAGTGGCAGGCAGGCAGTGCATAAATTGACACTGGCTGCCGGCTTTATTTAAGAGGGTCTGATTGACTTGATACTTAGGATAAAAAATTTGCATACGCTCCTCTTCTGACAGTTCAGCCTCATATAGGCCGTACCACACGTCAGTATAGAGAAAATCGGCTCCTGTAACGGCTTCTTCATTATCCGTGACAGTATACCGGCCTTCGGATTGTGCACAAATATCATCTAATACAGCCCTATGCTTCTCGTTTAGCTGGAAACCTTTCGGGCCGAAATGAATGAATTCCATTCCCATTTTAGTTGTTATCAAGCCAAGTGAAAAGCAGACCTGAGTCGCATCGCCTACAAAGACAACCTTACAGTCTTCTAATTTTTTACCGGCCGGTAAATGTTCCAGTATCGTACATAAGTCGCCGAGCTCTTGAGTCGGATGATTATAGTCTGACATCCCGTTAATCACCGGAACAGAGGCACAGCGCGCTAAATCAACAACACTTTGATGGCGCTCTACACGCGCCATTAAAATATCATCTAAACGGGATAAAACAGTGCTTGTATCTTCAATTGTCTCATGGCCGCCGAGCTGAATCTGCCCGGGAGCCAGATACTGGGCATGCCCTCCAAGCTGCGTCATTGCTGTTTCAAATGAAACACGCGTTCGGGTGGAAGACTGCTGAAAAATCATGCCTAGCGTTTTATGCCTGAGCAAGGGAGGATAATAACCGTTTTTAATGCAGACCTTAATCTTAAGAGATAAATCAGCTATGCTCAGCAGCTCCTCTTTGCTGAAGTTTTCTGTTGTAATATAATCTGTTTTCGTCATAATCACTGCCCTCCTATTACATCAATTGACAACTTTCAGCAAGAGTATACAGCTAATGAGAAAGCGTTTACAATAATCTTTGAGATCTAATCTCAAAATACAGAAAAAGGCTAATCCAAGAAAGGGTTTACAAAAGGTTTAGACCAAGGTTTATAAGGTTCAACCTAAAGAGTTTATTTGTCTGTGATATAATTTAGGTAGTAGTAAAGGATAGGAGGTGATGCTGTATGACTTTGATTTACATTTGTAATCTTTTGCTGACTATTCTGTATGCTATCACTCTGGCACTGTGTTTCCATAACTTCCTTTTTGAGCGGAACCAGCGTATCAAGAAAATACTGTTGGCCTTAGCCGTATTCTTTATCTTTTTTACTCTGGATAATTGGATCATTTCCATGACAGAGCTGATTGCTTCCTTTGAAAAATATTATAATCAAACCTTTTCAGGACTTTCCTTTATTAAAACCGTCATTTTTCTTGTAAGAAACTATTGCATGCTCTTAATAATCAGGCTTTTGCGGCAGGAAAAACCGCTGACTGCTGACTATAGCATATTGGCAGGAAATGCTGTCTGGATGCTTATCATGCCTCTGTTTCCTAGTTCACAAATACAAGTCTATCTCTACTATCTGCCCAATCAGCTGTTTTTAGCTTATTATGGATTTTTAGCTGCCCAAAAAAGTACAGTCTCTGTCAGTCAAGTCGGACAAAAATATTTGAAGAAGATAGCTTTGCTGATGGCTCTGTCTGCCTTTTTCATTTTCTTAGAGGACAGTTTTGTGATTTTTAATATCGATAATTACGATCGTCTGGATATGCGCATTCAAAACCGCAATTTTTCCGAAGTTCTCTTTTCCGTTTGTGCCAGCGTTTTTACCATTTACTATCTGATAAGAGACTATCCTCTCTATAAGCAGACAGAAAAAAGGAAACTCTCTGAAGAAGAACAAGCTAAGCGCTATATCGATGCTTTTTGTCAAGACTACCAGCTGACTAAAAGAGAAAAAGAAATTTTTCTGCTCCTCCTTGAACATCGGCATAATCAGGAAATTGCAGATGCCTTATTTTTATCTTTAGGAACAGTAAAAACCCATATTCACAATATTTATGTCAAACTAAATGTCAACAGACGTGAGGCTATCAGCCAATTGTATGAGCAGTACTGCCAAAAAACAAAAGACTGACATGCCCGTTCTTTATATCTGAAAGCAATTATTTGACAAGCCTTACCGCTGATTTTTATAATAGAGCTATGTTGACATTTTTAATCCCCACAGCAAAAGAAATGGCTGCTCCTGAGCAGACCTATCCACACCATGCTTCAGTTAAAACACAAACCCTCATTACATATCTCAGCAAAAAATCCCCTGAAGAGCTGGCTGAGCTGTACCAAATCCAGCCGGCTGCTGCCCTTCTTGAATTTGAACATTGGCAGGCTGCCCAAACAGGGAAAGCTGCTGCCTACCCTGCAATTGAATTATTCAATGGACTCATGTACCGTCAGATTAAAACTGACTTTACTGCCAAGCAGGAGAGGTTAAGCCGTGTTTATATTACCTCAGCTTTATATGGGGTAATTCCCGCTGAACAGCCGATTGTCCCCCACCGCTTAGATTTTAACCTGAAATTAAAGATTGAGGACTCCTCTTTAAAAAATTATTGGCGCGCTGAATATGACCATTTTGCTCAAAAACAGGATATTATCATCTCTCTGATCTCAGCTGAATTTACAGCTGTTTTCTCACCTGAGCAAAGAAAACAGTTTATCAGCCTTGAGTTCATGGAAGAAAAGGGCGGGCACTTAAAAAAGCATTCAACCATTTCTAAAAAAGCACGCGGACAGTTTTTAACTCAGGCCCTTAAGAAAAACTGCCAAACTGTAGAAGAACTCAAAGGATTAAATTTTTTTGGCTTTTCTTACTGTCCCCATTTATCCACAAACAAACAGCTGGTTTTTATCAAAGCAGCAGCTGCTTCCAATATGCAAAAAACCACCTAAAACAAGGCCATTTTAACCTTATTTTAGGTGGTTTTTATATTTCAGTAAAAATATCGTTTACAGAACTGAATTGTCAACAGGCTGTGGAAATTTATTCTATGGGATACTATCAAATAAGCTTATCACGGCTGACCTGTTCGAAGTTTTCTTCACCGTCATTAAGTTTGTCCCAAATAACAACCTGTCCAGCCTCCAGAGACTTTTGAACATCAATAATCCGTTGATTAGATGACCCACGAAACTGCAGCATCAGGTTCTTTTTCTTTATATCAAAACGTCCATCGACTAAGATATCAACCAAACGAAGCATTTCAAGCTTATCAGGTGTTTCTTCCATTAATTCTTCCCAGGTATAACCGGTCCAAGACCAGATATCCTTTGCAGGAAGTTCTCTGCGGACACGCTTAATAAGCTGCAAAAGGATACCAGTATTTAAGAAGGGTTCACCGCCAAGAAGCGTCAGCCCCTGAACATAAGGCTGGGCCAAATCCTCCATAATCTGCTCTTCGAGCTCCTGCGTATAAGGAATGCCGGCTTTAAAAGACCAGGTTGCCGCATTATAGCAGCCCTGACAATGAAACATACAGCCAGAGACATACAATGAATTTCGAACCCCTTCACCATCGACAAAGTTAAAAGCCTTATAATCGATAATGCGCCCCTGACTCAATTCTTCTGATTTCCACTCTTTTGGCTTCGGAGTATTCCAAGTTGCCTCACTCACCACCATCACCTCCTTATAACAAGATACAAAGGCCGTGAAGAACGCAAAAGGAAAATAGGGGACTGACTGATGAATCATAAAGATTCGAGGTCAGGCTATCTTTTTCCCGAAGCGTTTAGGCCGTGTTCAATTCCAACAAGATACAAAGGTCATCTAAAGCTCACAGCAAAAATAGGAGACTGACCTCCGGATGGCTACTGCCTTATAAATGAATCCAGAAACGTTCTACCGCTTCTCTTGTATCTTCGTAAATGCCGCCGTTAGCCAATATAATTTTTTGGCTGGCATCATTAGTTTTATGACAGGTCACGAGTACCGGATTGATATTTTTCTTTCCAGCTTCTTTCAGGCCTAAGCGCAGCTGCTCTTTAGCATATCCTTTGCCGCGCTCGGACGGGCGAATCGAATAACCAATATGGCCGCCCTGATTGAGCAAATAATCATTAAGCCGCAAACGTAAATGCAAAAAGCCTAAGGCTCTGCCAGTTTCGTCAAAAGAAACAAACTGGATAGCCGGTACAAAATGCTCTGGGATATTAATTCCCATCTCACTTTGCAGGTTATTTTCCAGCCAATTATCATAATCAAAGCTGTCAGCCTCCCAAAAGCCGCCATCATGCACTGATCCGGTTTGGCTAAATTCTGTCATTAAATCTAAAACAGCTTCTTTATCTGCTTGATTGGGGCGTCTGAGCTGCATACCTACCCTTTCTATTTTGGTAAAATGACACTGAGATTTCCAGAATTATGTGCAGACCGATTAATTTGATCGCAGATCCAGTGACTGAGTAAACTTGACTGCTCCTTTACAGGATTGTCAAAATCCTTGACACCTTCTTTACAGTCTTTGAGAACTTGTAAAAAGCTATCAACAGCTCCCTCAAACCCCCTTTTATAAAGAGTTGACGCCCAAGACCCGAAAGCTTTGCTATAGATCTCATCACCTTGGTAGATTGACAGCTCTGTCAAGTTAACTAGGCTGTATGTCCCTTGTGGACATTGTATTTCAATATTTTCTTTACGAGAACCTGCCTGCAAATTCATAGAAGCCTCCGCAAATTCGGCCTTACTTTCAAGAATAACCTTAACTTGAATCAGTTTGTCATCTTGCTTCTTGCAACTGAAATAACCGCTTACCGGCTGCTGATCCATAAGGAAAAGAACTGTATCCAAAGGATGAATAAAAAGATCAAAGAGCTTATACTGGAAATCAGCCGGTGCATTGACATCGTTTTTGCTAGCGATAATCTGAGTTTTATTTGAAACAGTTTTCATTTCAGCAATTCTAGGTGCAAAACGCCGATTAAAGCCTGCCATCAAAAATGTCCCATTTTTTGCTGCCAAATCATAAAGAGCTTTACTGGTCTCATAAGACTCCGTCAAGGGTTTATCCATGTACACCGGAATACTGCGTTTGAGAAAAAGCTCTGCTATTGTCCTATGAGCCTCAGTCGCCGCATGAACAAAAACACCATCTAAGGGAGCCCTTGCCAGCTCCTCCAAGGAATCATAGCCTTTGGCCTGACCAAAGAGAGCCGAGGTCTCCTCTAACACCTTTTCCTTTCTGGTAAAGAGATGCCAGTAAATCCCGGAAAGCTGGCGCATATAAGGCAAATAAGCTTTCTGTGCAATTCCGCCTAAACCAACAATTCCAATATTAAGCATCGCAGTCTCCTCATCTTTTTGTGCTTTCGCCTGAAACAATCTTAGGCCTTGCTTGCTGTATATACCTATATGTTGAAATTCCAGCAAAGACACCCGGGCAGGATTTTTTGTCTGGTTACACGCTTCTGTTCTCTGTCTTTTTCTAGATAAGAAGGGTCTGGGACAAAAATCTCCCAGACTCTGACAAGATATTCTTTATTAAAACACAGCAGTTTACTGGGAACCCTCATCCCTTGCTAAGCAAAAGTTAGGAAACCTCCTCCAGTCAGAGAAGCCCATCCGGCAGGTAATTTCAAGCTGTATTTAATTTAGAAACAGGACAGCAGGCCAATTTTTTATGCCAGCCAAGCCTTCATACTCTTTTTCCGGATGTCCAAATCGCTTGTTTATTGGCCTGGATTTTTAATCGTCGAGCCATTCATATGTTTAACTCGTGCCGAAATTTCCTTATGACGGCCGTTAACCATCGGACGGGCCTGCGGGTTGCCTAAATAACCACAGGTGCGCTTAACGACATCGACCGTTTTGGGATCGCAGTTTCCACAGTTAGGACAGGTAAAACCGCGCTCAGTTGGCTGAAAATCTCCTTCAAAACCGCATTCATAACATTTATCAATTGGTGTATTTGTTCCAAGATAGCCTACCCGATCATAGGCATAATCCCAGACAGCTTCCAGCGCTTTAGGATTTTGCTGCAGCACAGGGTACTCGCAGTAATGGATGAAACCGCCAGTTGCTCCGGCTTCTGGATACACTTTTTCAAAATCTAACTTTTCAAATGGTGTAGGATTTTTTCGCACATCGTAATGGAAAGAGTTGGTGTAATATTCCTTATCTGTAATGTCAGTCACTGGACCGAATTTCTCAAGATCCAGACGACAGAAGCGATCTGTCAGACTTTCTGACGGCGTAGAGTAAACAGAAAAATGGTAATCATATTCATCTGACCAGTCATTACAGTAATTCTTCATAGCTTTGACAATATTAACCGTAAAGGCTTTGGCCTCAGGATTATTTTCCCAATTACCGCCGTAAAAGACCGTAGCAACTTCATAAAGTCCGATATAACCGAGAGAAACGGTCGCACGACGATGTTTAAAGAGCTCATCAACATTATCATACTTGCCAAGACGCTGACCGAAAGCACCATATTGGTAAAGGATAGGGGCATTTGAAGGAGTTGCTTCTTTTACACGTTCAACACGGTAAACAAGAGCATCTTTGGCAATCCCCATCCGTTCATTAAAGATTTCCCAGAACTTGTCCATATCACCATTTGCTTCCATGGCAATACGCGGCAGATTGACAGTCACAACACCCAAATTCATACGGCCGGAGTTGACTTCATTGCCCTCTTCATCTTTCCAGCCTTGCAGGAAAGAGCGGCAGCCCATAGGAACCTTAAAAGAACCTGTTAAATCAACAATTTTATCATAGGAAAGGACATCCGGATACATCCGCTTAGTTGCACATTCAATGGCTAACTCTTTAATGTCATAGTTAGGCGTTCCCGGCTCTAAATTCAGGCCGCGTTTTAAGGTAAAAATCAGTTTAGGGAAAATAGCTGTTCTGTGTTCGCTGCCAAGCCCTTTAATACGAATATTGAGAATTGCTTTTTGGATTTCACGTTCAAACCAGGATGTCCCCAGACCAAAACCAAGTGAAGTGAAAGGTGTCTGACCATTAGAAGTAAACAAAGTATTAATTTCATATTCTAAGGACTGCATAGCATCATAAATATCTTTTTTCGTTTTGGCACGCGCATACTCTTGACGCTTATCTTCCAGCACCCATGCTTCTGCATCCCGAAGATGTTTTTGATAATTGAGCTCAGCGTAGGGAGCCAGCGTTTCATCAATACGGTCAGCTGAACAACCGCCGTACTGGCTGGAAGCCACATTGGCAATAATTTGCGAAATCTGTGCTGTCGCAGTTTGGATAGATTTAGGACTTTCCACCTCTGCATTGCCGATTTTAAAACCATTGGCCAGCATTCCCTTAAAATCAATCAGACAGCAGTTTGTCATCGGTGTATAAGGACTGTAGTCTAAATCATGATAATGAATGTCCCCCTTTTGATGGGCATTGGAGACATGAGGCGGCAGCATTTTCAGACCGAGCGACTTTCCGACAATGCCGGCAGTAAGGTCACGCTGGGTATTGAAAACATCGCTGTCTTTATTGGCATTCTCATTAACGACAGTTTGATCTTTATTAATCAGCTTATCAATCGTAAAATTAATATCTGTAGCCTGAGAACGCTCAAAATCACGCTGAGTCCGGTAATTGATATACTCTTTGGCAATAGCATATTCACCTGCAGCCAGAAGCTCATGCTCAACAATATTCTGGATTTCATAGATTTTGATATCATCACTAAAACGCTCGTAAATCTCAGCTATGATGCGATCTGATATTGCCTCTAACTTAGCTTCTACAAGCGGCGAAATTTTTGTCACAGTATTGCTGGCTTTTAAAAGCGCACTATAAATTTTATTAGCATCAAAAGCTACCAGACGGCCATCACGTTTGATGACTTTAATACTTGGCTGCGTAACAATTTTTTCTTTTTCCAGTGTAATCATATCTTTTCTCCTTACTCGTCTATTATAACACGCAGCAAAAAAAAATCAATATGTTGTGCCGATTTTTTTATTTAGACACAACATATTGATTTTTTTCTTATTTTATCTGGTAGACAGTAAAGGCAGAGAGACCATCCATAGATAGGGCTTCATAATTAGCAAGCAGGTGATTTCTCAAAGTCTCAGATATGGTCTGACTGTTATTGACAACGACATAACTGGCCCCATTTTGCAGCAGCTCATCTTCTAAAATTTTGGCATTGGATGCCTTTGCTGTGTAGACGGTCGGTGAGGAAAACTGCGAACTGCTGTTTAATTCTCCGGCCAAATAAATACCGGCTGTCCTATCCCAGACATAGACAGTTCCATCATCAGATACCGCTTTTTTAAGGTATTTGGCAACAGTATGACGCTCCTGATGCGTACGGTAGCTGATCGCATACGATCCTAAAGGCAGAGCAAAAGCCAGCAAAATAACCAGCAGGGGCAAATAGGCATGGCGGGCGAAAAAAAGCCCAAAGACTTTACCGGTACCTGTTGCTTTTTTACGGCGGTGCGACCTGCGTCTGCGCTTTGCCTGATAAGCTCTGTTAATCCATAAAGCTGTTAAGATAAGGCCAAAAGGCAGAAGACTCAGTAAATGATAAAACTGAAAATCCTGAGCAAGACAAGCCATTGTGATTTCACACAAAAAGACCAGCAAAATCAGCCATTTAATCACCTTATCTTCTGACTGCTTGTCTAATTCTTTAGGCAGAGCAAAAACTCCGAGAAGAAGACCTGAAGCAAGAACTAAAAACAGCTGAAAAAGCAGAGACAGCCACAGGTTGGCATTCCCGCTGGCAAAGAAAGTAAACTGATAGATAACAGCCTGTGCAATATAAGCTGATAAAATTTGAAGATTTAAAAGGAAATAGACAGCAAAATAGATGACTAAAATGACACCGAAAATAATGCATAAAAGCTGATAAAAGCCTCTGGCCATATGCCTCTGTGCTAAATTATAGACAGCAATAGTCAAAAAGGACAGAACCCAGAAGACCAAAGTCCTAGGCTCAAATAAAATAGAGAGTGCTCCGGCAAAGCCATACAGAATAAACGCTTCATCTCTAATTATTCCCGCAAAGTACTTAGTCAGAAACCAGAGACCAATCAGTACAAAAGGCATCGCCCACTGTACAGGGTACAAACCTCCAAAACCCAGTGTCCCGTTTAAAAGGTAAAAAAGACAGATAAAACTGTAGGCTACTTCCGCACTGGCAGTTAAAAATCTAATAATTTTATAAAGATAAATACCTGAGATATACATGGCTAAAAACTGTACAGGAATTAACCAGACAGTCGATCCTAAAAGATAGCCTAAAGCAATAAGGACATAATAAAAGAAACCACCTGTTGCAAAAATATCAGTGTAAGGAAGTTCCCCCTTTGTCAGCATTAGGCCAGTGTAAAGATTTTGTGACTGAACATTGTTTGCCAAATCAGCAAATAAGGGCAGAGCCACTGTACACACAGCCAAAATGAGGCTGAACAGCAAGATAGAAAATTTATACTTGTTTAAAACCTTGGTATTTGGCTTTTTAGATTTAGCAACAGATACCTTCTTCTCTGGTTCTTTCTGATCATAACGCTCAACACGGCTGTATATCTTGTTAGCCAAGTCATTTTCTTTTGGCATTACTCTATGTCTCCTTGATTAGTCTACTTCCAGTATATCAAAATATGCGGTATAGTCAATTTATCATAGAGCTGAGACACAATCCTTCTCAGCAATAAAAAAAGAGCTATGCTCTTCTCAAAATTGATAACTGCTGAAAATACCGATTAATTATCATCTAAAAAACTGTTAAAGACTTCCTCAATCATATTCCATTCAGCCTCTGAATCTTCCGGAATCGGCTGCAGGTCCCCTTCTGTTCCATCCTCATTTTCGGTGTAGGAGTAAGCCTGAATTTCAATTTCATCCTGATCAGCTTCTTCTGCACCGGCCGGAACTAAGAGAACATAATTTTTTCCAAACTCTTCCTGTCCGTCAATGGTCAGCAAAATTTCAAATAAAGTCTCATTTCCCTGTTCATCAACAAGTGTAATCACTTCATGCTCATGCTTATGGTTATGCGCCATTCATTTCTCCTCAATTCTATCTGTTTTTAGATTTAAAAGTCATCCGGTTCCAGTCTTAATAGTTACGATCAAGATAATTCTGTAAAATCAGCTGAGCAGCAATTTTATCAATGACTTTTTTTCGTTTCCCGCGGCTAAGATCAGCTTCCTCAACCAGCATCCGTTCCGCCTGCATAGTAGTCAGACGCTCATCTTGATAGTCAACCGGGAGCTTAAATAAGCTTTTTAGCTGATCACCATAGGCTCTGCTGGCTGCAACACGCGGACCGCTAGTATTATTCATATTTTTGGGAAGACCGATGACAAATTTATCCACCTTATATTCTTTTACTAACTCATTTAATCGGTCAAAACCAAACTCCCCTGCTTCTTCATTGATTTTAATAATTTCCAGACCTTGAGCTGTCATGCCCAAAAGATCGCTGACCGCGACTCCAACTGTTTTCGAACCCACGTCGAGACCCATTATTCTCATTTCAGATCAATTCCATTTCCTTGGAGATAATAACGAACCAATTCCTCAACAATTTCATCTCGTTCATACTTGCGAATCTGATTTCTGGCATCATTATAACGCGGCACATAAGCAGGATCGCCGCTCAATACATAACCAACAATCTGGTTAATCGGATTATAGCCCTTTTCTTCTAAAGAACGGTAAACTGCTGTCAGCGTCTCACTGATTTCTTTTTTATTACTATCATCTAAGTTAAAGCGGACAGTCTCATCTGTAAACCCCATACTGACACCCTCTTTCTAAATAACTTTATCCTTTATTATAACTTATTCCCGGCAATTAAACAAGATTTTAATACTGAAATACAGGCTTTTTCGAGCTAAAATGGAAAAAAATGAAAAAAAGGATAGCCTCCTCACCTTAGCCCTTTATATCCGTGTCATTTCTCATAAAATAAGCCACTTAGCCGCTTAAAACGGCCACTTGTCCTAAGTTCCTAGAAAAACCTCCTAAAATCAACTATACTAATTACAAAGGAGGACTGAAAATGAAACTTGAAATCATTAAAGATCTAAGTCTCAAAGAGACATTTATTAAAATCTATCTCAGTCATATTAATCCTAAAAATCAGAGAATTATTGATTTTATAAAGCAAGATTCTGACTGTAATTACCTTTATGGCAGCCGGAACAGCAAAATTTATCTGCTGGAACCTGACCTGATTGTCCGATTCTACACAGAAAATAAAAAAGTCTTTATTGAAACAGCGCAGTCAATTTATCAGTCTAAATACCGTCTTTATCAGTTAGAAGAACTGCTTCCTGAATATTTCATCAGAATCTCCTATAGTGAAATTGTCAATATCAAACAGATTAAAGAACTCAATCTCAGTTTTAAAGGCACCATACAAGTTATTTTTAAAACTGGCCAAAACACTTTCGTTTCCCGCCGTTCTATCCCTAACTTTAAAAAAGCACTGGGACTTTAATGCTAAAATACTGCACGATTTTTGTTAAATTGAACACACCCTAAGAGCTGCAGGCTGACAGAGGGGCGTCTGCGAAATCAAAGATTTCGGGCCTACACGTCTGAAGGCTTTGTCGTCCTGGCAGGGGTGCGCAGACGAAATCAGAGATTTCTGGCTTACCATCATTTTTCTTTTGTTCTTTTCACGGGCTTTGTATCTTGATGAATTGATTACGCCCTAAAAGCTCGGAAAAAAGTTGTCTTTCCCTCGTGTTTTACAACACATCGGTTGGGCCCCGCTTTTTTAACGGACTTTGTATCTTAATAGGCTTCGCGGTACTTCTTGATTTTGTTGGGCTGTTCCACCAAGACTTCAACCTTTAGAGCTTTTAAATCGCTGTCTTCATGAAAGAACATGGCAGGGTGAAAGCTATAGAGGCTGGTGGCTTCCATGCCAATGACGATGCGTTCAAAATCGTACACTTCATTGAGTTCAAGAATCTGCTTCTTGATTTTAGAAGCAC
>NZ_JBFQEG010000053.1:0-1051 GCF_040930515.1 Streptococcus huangxiaojuni | reverse complement strand
CGCCCTGCTCCCTTTATCGCCTTGTCCAGCTGACCGCCTAAAGCCTCTATCTCACTCTTGGCCTGCAGCGCCCGCGCACTTATCTTCTCATCATAATCACTGACCAAACTGCGCCGCTCACTCTTTAAAGACGGTGCCAGCAAAGACTTAACCGCCTCCCTTTCTAAAGCCTTGCGAATGACCTTAATCTCCTCTTCACTCTTGCCTGTCAAGGCACTCGTTACAGCACTGACAACATCCATCTTCTAACTCTCCTCCTCTTCTTCACGGTACAAAGCGATTTTCTGAGCATAAAGGGATTCGATCTTATCCTCCTGCTTGCGGTGTTCCTTTTGATAGCTGTCTGTCAGATCAACTTCTTCATCCCCCAAAATCTGCCGCTGGTAAAGATATTCATTGGCTGTAACCCCGGCATATTCCTCAAGCAGGCGACGAAATTCCTGAACCCCCTCACCGTCCGGATAGGACGGGCTGTAGGCTAAGCCTCCAAACTCCTCATATAAGGTTCGTAATTTAAAGTGCCGTTCTTCTAAATCATTAATCCGCTCATCCAGTGCGGTCTGATCTTTCTTGTGCTGCTGCTCCATATCCAGCAAAGCCTGATCCTCTTTCAAAAGCTCTGCCTGCAGAACTGCTGCCTTGGCGTCTGTTTCTTTTTGTTTTTCTTTATCTACTTTTGCCATGATGCTATCTCTCCTGCTAAACTGCTGTCCGCCTCCAGTGCTGCTTCTGTTCCGGCCTGAACATCTGCCTCTAAATCGCTAAAGACTGTTTCTGCTGTCTCCATGTTTTTGACCTTCTTGTCAAAATGCCTCTCGGTCTTGCCGACCATCGACTCATAGGTCACCCCGGCCTCCTCATAGGCCGCCTGCACCTCATCAGCTGTCAGCTCGGTCACAAACCAAGGGATTTCTTTGACTTTTTGATAAAGCTCCTCAGCCTTAGAAGACGCCTCATCACGATAGGCTTTGACATCTTCTGCCGCCAGGCTGGCAGCCTGATGGATTCCTGAGGTGATAATCATGGACTGCTCACTGTCCAAAAAGAAGGT
>NZ_JBFQEG010000004.1:0-185148 GCF_040930515.1 Streptococcus huangxiaojuni | reverse complement strand
CCCATAGGATTGTATTCCAGTGTTTTGGTATCAATTTCATAAGACTTAATAATGCCGTCTTCAGTCAGCGCATTAGGGTCATTAGCTTTCATATGCTTCTCATAAACCTTCCTAGCTTCCTTACTGGTCGCTATCTCAATCATTTTTTGTTTTTCGTGGTGCTGGTACACAGCGAAACCTCCTAATCCCCTAATCCTATACTAATAAGGGCAACAATACTGAGCAGTATGCGCTTAACTTTCTTTTTCCTAGGCATCTATCTGCCTCCTTTAACAAAGATACAAAGGCCGTGTCAAATCCGTATAAATCAAGGAAGGACGGGCAATGACCAGCATCGCAACGGACTTCACCATGTTTACTAGGATTTTAGACCATGTTCACTTTACGCTATCAGGTAAAGCAATTCCTGTTATTACCTTACATTATAGCATAAATTATTTTGTTTTAAAACACTGTGTCTGCTCTCCCGCACCAGTTTCATTGTCATAGATTTTAGAAGCAAAGCCGACCGTTCTGTCGTATTGGTCTTTTATTTCACGACCAACAGAGATATCTCTGTATTCTGTCATGGCAATCTGAAGATTTTTTTCATTAATATATTTTTTCTCACTCAAATCACTTCACTCCTTTAGTAATTTTGAAAGTTTTTGTGAAATAGTGTAACCAGAGGACTCTAATTGCCCGTTATCATTTTCTATTAATCCAAAATGAAAGTCTAGTTCCTTATCATTATTAAAATATATTCTAACTTCCATTCCACCCATAGGATTGTATTCCAGTGTTTTGGTATCAATTTCATAAGACTTAATAATGCCGTCTTCAGTCAGCGCATTAGGGTCATTAGCTTTCATATGCTTCTCATAAACCTTCCTAGCTTCCTTACTGGTCGCTATTTCAATCATTTTTTGCTTTTCGTGGTGCTGGTACACAGCGAAACCTCCTAATCCTATACTAATAAGGGCAGCGATACTAAGCAGTATGCGCTTAACTTTCTTTTTCTTAGGCATTTATCTGCCTCCTTTAACAAAGATACAAAGGCCGTGTTAAATCCGTATAAATCAAGGAAGGACGGGCAATGACCAGCATCGCAGCGGACTTTACCATGTTTACTAGGATTTTAGACCGTGTTCACTTTACGCTATCAGGTAAAGCAACTTCTGTTATTACCTTACATTATAGCATAAACTGTTTTGTTTTAAAACACTGTGTCTGCTCTCCCGCACCAGTTTCATTGTCATAGTTTTTGGAGACGAAGCCGACAAATTGATTATTCTCAGTATAAACTTCACGTCCCTTCACCATATTTTCATTATATTCTGCCATAGCTGTTTGAAGATTTTCTTCGTTAACGTATTTTTTAGCCATAACTTACCTATTTTCTTCCAACATATCATCTAGCTTAGCTGACACAATATAATACGCCGTGTGGTAAGTTCCATCACCGTTATCTACCAAATTAAAACTTAAATAGGCCTCTGCATCATTATTTACAAGGATATCAACAATAAGCCCGCCCATAGGATTGTGTTCTAAACTGTCTTTATCAATTTCATAAGACTTAATAATGCCGTCTTCAGTCAGCGCATTAGGGTCATTAGCTCTCATATGCTTCTCATAAACCTTTCTGGCTTCCTTACTGGTCGCTATTTCAATCATTTTTTGCTTTTCGTGGTGCTGGTACACAGCGAAACCTCCTAATCCTATACCGATAAGAGCTGCGATACTGAACAGTATGCGCTTAATTTTCTTTTTCCTAGGCATTTATCTGCCTCCTTTAACAAAGATACAAAGGCCGTTAAAAATCCATATAAAACAGGGAAGTAGGATTTTAGACCGCGTTCGTTTTACGCTATCAAGTAAAGCAACTTCTGTTATTGCCTTATATTATAGCAAAAAAAGATTGGAGAAAGCCCATCCTTAATTAAAGGAGGTTTCTCCAATCCGGCTATTATTTATTTCCGACACTAATACGGTTAAGAGCACGGCGCAATGCGACCTGAGCACGGCGCACTTCATCGATATTATCAGTGCTTTCCGCTTCTTCAATTTCACGTTCGGCCCGCTGTTTAGCCCGCTCAGCACGACTGAGGTCAATATCCCGGGCCCGCTCAGCTGAATCGGCCACAATGGTTACCAAATTATTTTTGACTTCAATGATTCCGCCATTTACTGCTACCCAATCTTCATGATTTTCATCATCAATCCGCTGGATTTTCATCTCATGAACGTCAAGCGGAGCAATTAGGTTGATATGATCCGGCAAAATACCCGTTTCTCCATCTAAAGTCTTCACAGAAATAAATCTGGCATGATGGTTATATCTGATACCATCTGGTGTTACGACCTGAACTGTCATATATTTCATGAGATCACCTCATTAAAAGCCCATCTTTTTAGCTTTTTCAACAACATCTTCAATCGGACCGACACTGCGAAAAGCGTCTTCAGGCAGATCATCGTATTTTCCTTCAAGGATTTCCTTGAAACCGCGGACTGTCTCTGAAACAGGTACATAAGAGCCTGGCAGACCGGTAAATTGCTCAGCTACATTGAAATTTTGCGACAGGAAGAACTGAATCCGGCGGGCTCTGCCAACCAGTGTTTTCTCCTCATCGGACAGTTCATCCATCCCAAGAATAGCAATAATATCCTGCAGCTCACGGTAACGCTGCAGTACACGCTGAACTTCTGTTGCCACATCATAATGCTCTTGACCGACAATTTCCGGAGCCAAGGCTCGTGAACTTGAAGCCAAAGGATCAACTGCAGGGTAAATCCCCATCTGAGTCAGGCGGCGTTCAAGATTGGTTGTCGAATCCAAGTGGGCAAAAGCTGTTGCCGGTGCTGGGTCGGTATAATCATCAGCAGGCACATAAATAGCCTGAATAGAAGTGACAGAACCCTTCTTTGTCGAAGTGATGCGCTCTTGGAGCTGTCCCATTTCCGTTGCCAAGGTCGGCTGATAACCCACAGCTGATGGCATACGGCCAAGAAGAGCTGAAACTTCTGAACCTGCCTGGGTAAAGCGAAAAATATTATCAATGAAAAGAAGCACATCCTGCCCTTCAACATCGCGGAAATATTCGGCGATTGTCAGACCGGTAAGAGCCACACGCATACGCGCTCCAGGCGGTTCATTCATCTGACCGAAGACCATAGCGGTTTTTTCAATAACACCGGATTCTTTCATTTCCCAGTAAAGGTCATTCCCTTCACGTGTCCGTTCACCGACACCGGTAAATACAGAAATCCCGCCGTGTTCCTGAGCAATATTGTGAATCAGCTCCTGAATCAAAACGGTTTTACCAACCCCTGCACCGCCAAAGAGTCCGACCTTTCCTCCTTTTAGGTAAGGGGCCAGCAGATCAACCACCTTGATTCCTGTTTCCAGAATTTCTGAGGCCGTAGACAGCTCATCAAACGCCGGGGCCTTTTTATGAATCGGCTGACGCTCTGCCTTTTCTGCAAAGGGCTCAGCCAAATCGATTGTATCGCCGAGCACATTAAAAACGCGGCCTAATGTCTCTTTACCGACAGGAACACTGATAGCACGGCCAGTATCAAAAACCTCCAGCCCGCGTGTCAATCCGTCGGTTGACTCCATGGCAATTGTCCGAACCAAGCCTTCTCCAAGTTCAAGAGCCACTTCAAGAACAATTCTTTGTGATTTATCACTATTTTTGTAAACTACCAATGCATTATTAATCTCAGGCAGTTTGTCGTCCTTTGCAAATGCAACATCAACAACCGGACCAACAACCTGAGCAATTGTGCCAGAACTCATGTCTTTCTCCTTAGTCAAGATACAGGGCCGTGAAAAATCTGTATGAAAATAGGGGATGGCGAGTGATGCCAACTACATCACGCCGGCAGCCATCTTTTTCACTAAGATTTTAGGCCATGTTCAGTTATCAAGATACAAAGCCCGTTAAGAACGCAAATGGAAAATAGGTGGTAAGTCCGAAATCTTTGATTTCGCAGACGCACCCCTGCCAGAACGATTAGAAGGGTGCGGCAGGCTGGCTGTAAAGACTGCAAAGCCTTCAGACGTTTACGGCTGCCTAACTGTGAAATCAGTTCTATATTTGACCATGCTTTTCCCCGCAGCGTTCAGGGCGTGTTCAGTTTATCAAGATAGACGGTAACGAAAAATTTTTATTGCCGTTTACCTTTTACAGTGTTTTAGATTTCTATCTTAGCGGATTTAAAAATCTCTAGTATAATTTTAAGCGATTAAAACTTGCTGTTTCATTCAGCCAAAAGAATTATTCAGAAGAAAGGGCAGCAAAACCACTGTCGGACTTCTTTATTCCCTTTCTGCTGCTATTCCAAAGCATTAGCGCCGGCAACAATTTCCGTAATTTCTTGCGTAATCTCTGCTTGTCGGGCGCGGTTATACTGAATGGTCAGATCCTCAATCAGATTTTTCGCATTGTCCGTTGCTGTCTGCATAGCTGTCATTCCGGCAGCATGCTCTGCTGTCTTAGCATCAACAATAGCACCGTAAATGAGGCTCTCTGTGTACTGAGGCAGGAGCTGTTCTAAGATAGTATTGCGATCAGGCTCCAGCTCAAAATCACGCACCCCTTCTTCTGCTGCCTCATCGGCATCTAACTCAGTAATCGGCAGCATCTGCTGAACTCGAACCTGGCTGGTCAGGCTGTTAACATGATGGTTATAACAGACATAAAGTTCATCAAACAGTTCATTGGTATACATTTCAATGGACTGGGAAATAATCCGGCCGACCTGGTCGAAGCTGGGCTGATCTTCTAAACCTCGCAGTTCAAAAGCAACATTCATCTTTCGGCCTTTAAAAAAATCGGAGCCGACACTGCCAATCGAAATAATTGTATAGTCATCATCGGCTGCATGATATTCGTTAATAATATCCATGACAGCTTTTAAAATTTTAGAATTATAGCCGCCGACAAGGCCCTTATCAGATGTAATAACGATATAGCCGGTTCTTTTCACCGGTCTGGCCAGCAGCATAGGATTGCGGCTGCCCCTTGTCAGTTCCGTTTTCAGCAAATCTGTCGTAATCTGACGGATTTTGGCCGCATAAACTTGAAAGTTTCTGGCCCCTTGTTCTGATTTAACAAGTTTGGCTGATGAAACCATGCGCATCGCACTAGTGATTTTACTGGTTTTCTCAGTCGAAATAATTTTGTTTTTAATTTCACTAAGAGAGCCTGCCATACTGGAACCTCCCTATTATTTGAACTGTGATTGATCTTTAAAGGCCTGAATCGCTTTATCCAAATCAGCCTCATCCGGCAGATCCTTGGTTGTGCGGATAGTATCAAAAATAGCCTCATAGTGCAGATCAAAGTAATCATAAAGCGCTTCTTCAAAAGCCAAGATATCATCTACCGGCACATCATCTAAGAAACCATGCGTCAATGCATAGAGTATCAGAACCTGTTTTTCAACCGGGAGAGGCTTGTGCAGAGGCTGTTTCAGCACCTCAATCGTACGCCGGCCACGGTTTAGCTTGGCCTGAGTAGCCGCATCCAGATCGCTTCCGAATTGAGTGAAAGCTTCCAGCTCACGGTAAGAAGCCAAATCCAGCCGCAGGGTTCCTGCTACCTTTTTCATTGCCTTAATCTGGGCAGATCCACCGACACGGGATACTGAAGATCCCGCATCAATAGCCGGACGGATTCCCGAATTAAACAAACTTTCCTGTAAAAAAATCTGCCCATCGGTGATTGAAATAACGTTTGTTGCAATATAGGCTGAAATATCGCCTGCCTGAGTCTCAATAAAAGGCAAAGCAGTAATAGACCCACCGCCAAGAGCATCAGAAACTTTAGCTGACCGCTCTAAAAGACGGCTGTGCAGATAAAAGACATCCCCCGGATAAGCCTCACGGCCTGGCGGACGGCGCAACAGGAGAGAGAGCTCCCGATAGGCTACCGCTTGTTTGGATAAATCATCATAAACAATTAAAACATGTTTGCCCTTATACATAAACTCTTCTGCCATTGCCACACCGGCATAAGGAGCTATGTAGAGCAAGGGTGAGGGCTGTGATGCTGAGGCTGTCACAACAATAGTATAATCAAGTGCCCCGTACTGGCGCAGTGTTTCAACTTGTGTACGGACCGTTGATTCTTTCTGGCCGATAGCGACATAAATACAAATCATATCTTGATCCTTCTGGTTCAAGATCGCATCAATAGCCACAGAGGTTTTCCCTGTTTGTCGGTCTCCGATAATCAGTTCACGCTGTCCGCGGCCAATCGGCACAAGGGCATCAATAGCCTTAAGTCCAGTCTGAAGCGGCTCAGAAACAGACTGCCGCTGCATAACGCCCGGTGCAGGAAACTCGACTGGCCGGCTCGACTGGGTCTGAATACTTCCCAAACCGTCTACAGGCTGACCAAGAGGATTGACAACACGGCCGATCAGCGCTTCGCCAACCGGTACTTCCATGATTTTACCGGTACGTTTGACTTCATCACCTTCGCGGATAGCCGAAAAATCCCCCAAAATGATGATGCCTACATCATCTGATTCAAGGTTTTGTGCCATCCCAAAGCTCCCGTCAGAAAATTCAAGGAGCTCGCCGCTCATGGCCTTGTCCAGACCGCGTGCCCGGGCAATACCATCACCGACATAAGTGACTATTCCTGTTTCTGTGACATCAAAACTTGGCTGAAAATTCTCAATTTGCTTTTTAATTAAAGCGCTAATTTCTTGTGCATTAATTGCCAAAAGTCACACCACTTTCTATTTTAAATTCATTTTAAATTCCCGTAATTGACGGCGAATACTCATATCAACAACCTGATTATCCGCATCGATAATCAAACCGCCGATAATGGATGGATCGATTCTCTCAACAAGCCTGCCTTTGCTGACAGCTAATTTATCAGCAGCTATTTTTAGAACCCGCTCTTTTTGCGCTTGGGTTAAAGCAACCGCTGATGTGACAACAATATCATAAGTATTGGTCACGTCAGACAGTTTTTCTAAGACAAGCTGCAGTATCTCATACAGATAAGCTTCTCTTTCATTTTGTATAACAATTTCCAGAAAATTACTGAAATAGACTGAGGCAGATCTCTGAAAAGTTCGGATAAGATCCGCCTTAGCCGATTGGCTGATACCGTCATGCTTCAGGGCAGCAGCCAAATCTGTTTCAGAAAAGACTGTTAATACAGTCCTGATTTCTTCAGCCAGTATTTCTGTCTGCTGCTGTTCCACGGCTACTTCAACAAGACTTTTGGCATACCGTTCAAGCACTGTCTGTGTTTTTTTGTTCATCAGACTTCTCCTAGCTCATCAAGATAACGGTCAATGAGTTGACTTTGTGCCTCCTTGTCCAAATTAGCCGTCAAAATTTTTTCAGCTAAAAGGACTGTTAAGTCACCTACTTCTGTTTTAACATCAGACAGGGCTTCTGCTTTATCCTGAGCGATATCCTGACTGGCCTTTGTCTTCAGCCGGCCAGCCTCTTCTTCTGCCGCAGTGATAATCTGATGACCCTTAGCTGTGCTCAGCTCTTTAGCATCATCAATAATTTGGCTGGCTTCTCCCTTTGCCTGAACAAGTTCATGTTCACGCTGATCGGCCAGATCCTCTGCTTTCTGCCTTGCAGCTTCTGCACTGTCAATATCATTAGCAATCTTTTCTTCACGGTTTTTTAATATGCCTGTCAGTTGTCCCCAAACATATTTTCTGATAAGAACAAGCAAAAGAAGCACTGAACCTGTAATAATGATGATATTACCAATCGTTGTACTGTTAATCAGTATCTCCATCTCTTTTTACTCCTTTCTTATTCTTCACTGCTGCCGTTAACTTTGTCTCCGATATAGGACGATGCCAACATGGTAAAAACGTAAGCCTGAATCGTTGAAATAAACATTGAAAAAGCCGTCCAGGCCAAGTTGATACCAAAGGCAACCGGAGCCATAAAAAGCTTCCAATTAGCCAGCTGCACTAAAAGCGTCGTGACCACTTCACCGGCATAAATATTGCCGAAAAGACGCAGCGCTAGTGAAGCTATATTAGTCAGTTCACTTAAAATATTCATGGGCAGCATAATCGGCTGAGGAGCCAGATAGCCTTTCAGATAATCCTTAATCCCATTTTTTCGAATGCCTTCAACATGAACAACACAGGCTACCATCAAAGACAGAGTCAGGTCAACTGAAAAATTGGCTGTTGGAGATGTCCACAGATTATAGTCACCAACTTCAAGCTTGGTAACTAGGCCAATATTATTAGCAATCAAAATGAAGAAAAAGAAGGTAAATAAAAGCAAACTGTAATTTTGTGTATAAGCTCCTAAATTTGGTTTAATGGTATTTATGACAAATTCATAAAGATACTCTAACACATTTTGTCTGCCTTTAGGTTTCAAAGTCATACGGCGGCTGGCCCAGAAAAGAAAAGAAAAGACAGCAAGCACAGTCAAGAGAGACATTGCAAGAATTGTTAAATCGAACTCAATGCCCAAAAATTGTAGGGTTGGATTTTCTAATGTTTCCAACGTTACCCCTCCTTCTTAGTTGGTTTTACAGTAAAAACCAGCTGCTTAGTTGACAAAGAAGGTTGCTGCAAGAAGAACGAAAAAGGTTCCTTCAATAAAAGCCACACCAAGAATCATCAGTCTTTGCAGTTTACTGTACATCTCCGGCTGACGTGCCGCAGACTTAGCAATATTAGAAACTAAAAAACCTTCTGCCAGACTAACACCTAAAACAGCGATCCCAAGCGCTAAGATATTTAAATTCAACATAAGAGTTCTCCTTAAAAAAATTTTACCTTGTTATTTTAGTCTTATTTTTAGGGAATGTCAATAAATTACTTGCTTTTCTGCTCTCTTTCTTAAACCATTCTTAACCATTGCTCTTCTCTGCTTTCAGCCCATTTTCAGCTGTTGGCTTTTTAAAAATTCAGAACTAAGAATCCACTGAACTCATTTAAAAATTTCCGCCTCTTCTTCCCTCCAATGCTAAAACCAAATTTTCACATCGAATCAAAGAGGCTGCCGCGACTTTACCTAGCGGCCGACCGCACCCTTCTAGTCGTCTTGGCAGGGGGTGCCTGCGAAATCATAGATTTCTGGCTTACCGCCATTTTTGCTGTGAGCTTGAACGAGTTTTGTATCCTGTGAATTGAACACGGGCTAAACGCTGCGGGAAAAGTATGGTCAAACATAGAACTGATTTCACAGTTAGGCAGCCGTAAACGACTGAAAGCTTTGTCGCCTTAACAGTCGACCGCACCTTTCTAGTCGTTCTGGCAGGGGTGCGTCTGCGAAATCAAAGATTTCGGACTTACCGCCTATTTTCCTTTTGCGTTCTTAACGCCCTTTGTATCTTTATGAACTGAACACGCCCTAAAATCCTAGTGAAAAAGATGGCTGGCATCGTGATGCCAGCATCACTTGCCATCCCCTATTTTCATACGGATTTTTAAACGGGCTTTGTATCTTAATAAAAAAACGGCCTGAGCCGTTTTTTTATCTATAGGAAAGGCAGAAAGAGAAGCCTTATTTACGCAAATTCCAGATTTCCTCAGCATAAGCCGTAATAGTGTCATCCGATGTAAACTTGTCTGAGTTAGCAATATTAAGAAGGCTCATACGCGCCCACTTTTCCTTATCACGGTAAAGCGCATCAATATGCTCCTGAGCAGCAACATAGGAAGGGAAATCTTCCAGCAAGAAATATTCATCATTGTATGCGATAAGCGATTCATAAATTTCGCTTCCTTGGCTTTGCGCATTTGGAATCGTTCCATTAACAAAGGTATCGACAACACGCTTGATAACAGGATTGTTTTCATAGACTCCGCGGGAATAATAGTCATGCGCTTCATAATGATGGTAGACCGCATCTTTATCCATACCGAAGATGACAATGTTATCATCACCGACTTCATCTTTAATTTCGATATTTGCACCATCAAGAGTGGCCAGTGTAATCGCGCCCGTCATCATGAATTTCATGTTTGAAGTGCCTGATGCTTCCTTGGAAGCCAGTGAAATCTGCTCAGATACATCAGCCGCCGGAATAATCAGTTCGGCCAGACTGACATTATAGTTTTCTAAGAAAACTACTTTCAGTTTGCCTTGGAGACTGGTATCATTATTAACCAAATTAGCCAATTCATTGATCAGTTTAATGACCGATTTCGCAAAGTGATAGCCCGGCGCCGCTTTAGCTCCGAAAATGAAAACACGGGGAACCATATCCTTATCAGGATTGTCTTTTAAGTCCCAATACAGTTTGATGATGTGCAAAACATTGAGCAACTGCCGTTTGTAGGCATGGAGCCGTTTAACCTGCACATCAAAGATAGCATCTGTAGATACTTCAATCCCTGTTGTTTCCAGAATATAAGCCGCTAATTTTGCCTTTGCTTCTTTTTTCACTTGATAGAACTGATCAAGAACAGCTTTATCATCTGCAAAGTCATTTAATTTTTGCAGTTCATGAATATCTCGGCGCCAGCCTGTGCCAATGGTAGCATCAATTGCTTCCGACAGTTCCGGAGCAGCAATTTGAGTCCAGCGCCGCTGAACGATACCGTTTGTTTTATTATTAAATTTATCCGGATACAGGGTGTAAAAATCACGCAGCGTATCTTCTTTGAGCAGTTCTGTGTGAAGTTTGGCTACACCATTGACCGAATGGCCGCCGATAATGGCCAGATTAGCCATGTGAATCTGATTATCCTTGACAATCCGAGTATTTTCAATAATATCGGTAGCCACATTGTTCTGAGTCATTTCAGCAACGAAACGGCTGTCAATCTCAAGGACAATCTGATAAACACGCGGCAAAACTGTCTTAAACAGGTTGGCGTCCCATTTTTCAAGCGCCTCAGACAAAATCGTGTGGTTGGTATAGCTCATAGTCTTCACAGTAGCTTCCCAAGCCTTATCCCAAGACAAACCATAGTCGTCGATCAAAAGGCGCATGAACTCAGCTGGAGCAACAGCCGGATGGGTATCGTTAATATGAACAGAAACCTTTTCATAAATAGTCTCAAGCGGACGGCCAAGTTTGAGATAAGACTTAATGATAGTCTGCAGTCCGGCACTCGTCATGAAGTATTCCTGAATCAGACGCAGTTCCTTTCCTTCATAGCTGGAATCATCAGGATAGAGTGTGGCTGTTATATCCTGAACACGACGGCGATCTGCAATCGTTGGATAATTCAGTTCATATTCTTCAGGAATTTCAACGTCCCATAGACGCAGATTATTGATAACATTATTTTTAAAACCGATCTGCGGAACATCATAAGGGACAGCCCGCAGAACCTGTGCATTTTTGTAGACAGGAATAATCCGGCCTTCTTCATTAGCCTGCAGCTGGACATCACCGAATAATTTGACATCTACAACATCATGGTCCTTGCGAATTTCCCAGACGTTGCCAGTTGAGCCGAACCAAGAATCCGGCAGCTCTACTTGATAGCCGTCAACAATACGCTGTTTGAACAGGCCGTATTTATAGCGCAGACCGTTCCCAAAACCGGGGTAGCCGGTCGTTGCTAAAGAATCCATAAAAGCAGCAGCCAGACGGCCCAGACCGCCGTTTCCCAAAGCCATGTCGTGCTCTGCATTTTTGACTGCATTGAAATCGACATCCAAATCAGCAAAAGCCTCTTTTACCAAATCCAAAATACCTAAATTAAGGAGATTTGTTTCCAGCATACGACCTGGCAAAAACTCAATAGAAAAATAATAAGCAATTTTTTCCTGATTCTCAGAGAGTTTGCGATTGCGGTCAATCCAAGTGTCGGTGTAATACTTACGAACCAGTTTTGCTAAGGTCGCAAATATTTCAGTCGGCGTTGCCGCCGGCACCTTAATCAGTTGTTCTTCGTGAAGTGTATCCTTAAAATCACGAATAAATTGTTCTTTTGTGAGTTGCATTTTTTTCCTTTCAAATGGCTTTTTTAAAGCTCTTTATACAAGCTTTCATAAACAAGACTGGCAGTATCCCAAGAAAAATCCTGACTCATAGCATTTCGCTGAATAGCCTGCCAATCTTCCTTGTGATTATAATACACATCGAGCGCAAAGGCAAGTGTATTGTTCAGCCAATAGCCGGAAAAATTATTAAAGCCAAATCCTGTACCGGATTTTTCCAACGGATTGTAAGGAATAACCGTATCCCGCAGGCCGCCTACCTCATGCACAAGCGGAAGTGTGCCGTAGCGCATAGCCATCATCTGAGAAAGTCCGCACGGTTCGAAGGCACTTGGCATCAGGAAAAGATCGCAGGCTCCGTAAATCTGCTGAGCCAGTTCCAAATCAAAGGTGATATTTGCGGATACTTTATCAGGATAGTGCAGGCCAAACCATGAGAAGGCATTTTCAAAGTCTGCATAACCGGTTCCCAATACCACAAGCTGCAAGTCGTACTGCAAAATCGCATTCAGCTCGTTGACAACCAGATTAAAACCTTTCTGATCGGTCAGACGCGATACGATGCCAATCAGCGGCACATCATCACGAACAGGCAGCCCCACACGTTTTTGCAGAGCTTCCTTATTTTTTGCCTTTCCGGATAAATCATCAATCGAAAAATGCGCTTCTAAATAAGGATCCGTTTCCGGATTTAAAAGCTCGGTATCAATACCATTGACAATGCCAGATAATTTCCCGGCTTCCATCCGCATAATCTGGTCAAGTCCTTTCCCAAATTCAGGGGTTTGGATTTCTTCTGCATAAGACGGTGAAACGGTTGTTACACGGTCAGCGTAGAGCACGCCAGCCTTCATCCAGTTCAGGGCATCGTTCCAGCGCAACGTCCCGTCAGCATAACGCTCATCTCCTACGCCAAATAAATTCCCCAGCATTCCGGGATCAAATTGACCTTGAAATTCAATATTATGGATAGTAAAGACTGTTTTAATGCCTTGATAGGCCTTAATCCAATGATACTTTTCTTTAACCAGAAAAGGAATCATAGCCGTGTGGTAGTCATGGACATGAAGGACATCCGGGATGAACTCAATTTTCTCCATCATCTCTAAAGCAGCCAGCTGAAAGAAAGCGAAGCGTTCCCCGTCATCCCAATCTCCGTAAATATGCCCGCGGAAAAAGTAATCGTGATTGTCAACAAAATAGAAGGCAACCTGATCACGGACTATTTTTTTGACACCGACATACTGACGGCGCCAGCCCACATCGACATAAAAATACAGAACATCTTCAATTTCATCGCCGAATTTGGCATCAATACTATCATAATAAGGTAAAACAACAGCTACTTCATTTCCGTTTTTCACCAGTGATTTAGGCAATGCACCGATGACATCACCTAAACCGCCGGTTTTAGCAAAAGGTGCGCCTTCTGCTGCTACAAACATTATCTTCATTGAATAATATCCTCAACAATTTCAACTGACTTAGCTATAACGACTGGTTTTTCCTGCGTTCCCCGGATAGTGACACCGTCTGCAATTTGAACATTTTTACCGACAATGGCATTTTCAATAACTGTCCCTTGACCGATTTTCACTTTAGGGAAAAGAATACTGTTGACAATTTTCGAATTTTCAGCAAGATAGCAGTTGCGGGAAACGATAGAATGCTCGACATCCCCTTTTACAATACTGCCTGATGCAAACTGAGCATTTTTGACAACAGAATCTGCTGCATAATAAGTCGACTCTTCATTTTTAACTTTTGTATACACTCTTTGGTTAGAGTAAAGCAAAGAATAGAATTTTTGGCTGTCCAGCATATCCATGTTTGCATCGAAATATGACTTAACGGAAGAAATGTTAGCAAGGTAGCCTGTGTATTCAAAAGCTAAAGCCTGCTCACTGACCGTCAAATCTCTCAGCAAGAAACGCAGTTTTTGCGGCTTGTCTTTCTGAGCTTCTTTTTCCATTTGTTCGATCAGCCAAGGTGTATCAATGATGTAAATGCCAGCCGACATTTTTTCCGTCTTGCTGCCTTCCTCAAAGCCGTCACGGCGTCCGACAACAATATCAGATTCATCAATTTCCAAAATATCATTAGCCTGAGAAATGGACTCTCTCGGCAGTTTTTTATAAACAACTGTAATATTGCGTTTATTAGCATTGTGCAGATGAATAACCTGCTGCAAATCAATATTGCAAAGGATATCGCAGGACATGTAGACGGTTTGATCAGATCCTGAGCGTTTCAGATAAGTCAGTATTTGATCATAATAATCATGGTCAGCCACCGTTCCGTCCTCACTTGTATTGTAAAAACCAAGGAAATAATGGCTGAGAAGGGTATTTAGTCCCCACTCCCGGCCGCTGCGGATATGATCAAAAACCGAGCGAATATTTTGGCCGCGGAAAATACCGTAAACACTGCGAATACCGGCATTAGCTAAATTGGACAGCTGAAAATCAATTAGGCGGTACTTACCATCAAAGGGGAGACTGGCTAACGGACGCACAGCTGTCAGTCCTTCCATCTCCGGAAAGCCGATGGCATTTCCGAGAATTGCAGAATATTTATCAATCTTCATTTGGTACCCCCACTACTTCATTGTAACCAACAACTTGCACTTCCTCAGTGCCATCAATTTCTACACCTTCACCAATAATAGCGCCCTCACCGACAATAGCCCGTGTAATTTTTGCACCTTCACTGATAACAGCACCGCTCATGATAAAGGAGTCTTTAATTTCAGCGCCTTCTTTGACCTGAACATTTGTAGACAGGATGGAATGCTCAACTTTACCTGAAACAAAGCAGCCATCCACAACAAGTGAATCTTTGACGCTGGCTTCGTCTGTAATAAAGTTCGGCGGTGCGATCAGATTTTTGGAATAAATTTTCCAAGAGCGGTCACGGCTGTGCAGTTCATTATCTTCGCCGATGTATTCCATATTAGCTTCCCAAAGCGATTCGATAGTGCCGACATCCTTCCAGTAGCCTTGGAAATTATAGGTATACACCCGTTCACCGGATTCAAGATAAGCCGGAATAACATTTTGACCAAAATCGGACATTTCAACATTATTTTTTTCTGCATCAACCAGCATCTCGCGCAGACGCTTCCAGTCGAAAATATAAATCCCCATAGAAGCTTTGGTCGATTTAGGGTTTTTCGGTTTTTCTTCAAATTCAACAATCCGGTTATTGGAGTCAGTGTTCATAATACCAAAACGGCTGGCTTCTTTAAGCGGAACATCGATAACAGCAACTGTTAGACTGGCCAAATTATCTTTATGGGTTTGCAGCATGTCGTCATAGTCCATCTTATAAATATGGTCACCGGATAAAATCAAAACATATTCCGGATTGATGGAGTCGATATAGTCAATATTCTGATAAATCGCATGGCTGGTCCCTTGGAACCAGCGGTTTCCTTCAGTTGCCGAATAAGGCTGAAGGATTGTCGCCCCTGAGTTAATCCCATCAAGCCCCCAGCTTGAACCATTCCCGATGTGGCTGTTGAGAGCCAACGGCTGATACTGTGTAATCACACCAACATTATTAATTCCTGAATTGGCACAGTTTGACAGTGCAAAATCAATAATTCGGTAACGGCCGCCAAACTGTACTGCCGGTTTGGCAATACTTTGTGTCAATTTCCCAAGACGTGTCCCCTGTCCTCCAGCGAGAATAAGGGCTAACATTTCATTCTTCATTTAGTTTTCCTTTCGTAACTTGTTAAAAGCAACCGCCAATTGATTGCCAAGGCACATGTGCAGGCACCTTGGTGAATCAGCCAAAAACCTCACACAGACTGCGCAAGGAAAGACTGCGGGCCTTTCGTACTGAATAGCCGAATAAAATTATAAACAGTAAAATTCAAAACAAATTTTTGGTAAGCGATCCTCTTACTTCTTATTCTTTAAACGGCGTTTAATTTTCCAGATACTGGCACCTAAAGCCGGGAGAGTGAAGGTCAGAGTGTTTTGATAATCTTTCCATAAACCTGACTGCGTCCGTGTCTGCGGGTTATGCTCTTTCCAGACACCGCCATGCTCTTCCATTTCAGTATTGAGGATTTCTTCGTAAATACCTGCCAGAGGCACTCCGATTGTAAATTCTCTGCGTTCAACCGGGGTCATATTAAAGACACAGACCAGCATATCGCCTTTATCATTTTTGCGGATAAAGCTCAAAACACTTTGAGCTGTATTATCTGCATCAATGATTTCTAATCCTTCATAGGAATCGTCCATCAGCCAAAGAGCCTTATTGTCCTTGTAAAATTGGTTCAGATAGCTAGTGAAAGCCTGCATTTTCAGATTCAGGCCGTCAGCTTCATCCAAGTTCCCCCATTCCAGTTGGTGGTCATACTTCCACTCAAGAAACTGGCCGAACTCACTACCCATAAAGAGCAGCTTTTTGCCCGGATGGCAAATTTGATAGGTATAAAGATTGCGCAAACCGGCAAACTGGTTGTAGCGGTCTCCCCACATTTTATGCATCATGCTCTTTTTACCGTGAACCACTTCGTCATGAGAGAAAGGCAGAATGAAATTTTCATCAAAAGCATACATAAAACTGAAGGTGACCAGATTAAAGTCATACTGGCGGTAGACAGGATCTTCCTCATAAAATTTAAGGATATCATTCATCCAGCCCATATTCCACTTGTAATCAAAGCCTAGGCCATCCTGATCAATCGATCTGGTAATAGGCGTTGAAGCTGTAGATTCTTCAGCAACCATCATCACGTCCGGATGGCGGTACTTAATAATCCCATTTAGCCTGCGCAGAAAATCATAACCCTCGATATTGCGGTTGCCGCCAAACTGATTTGGAGACCATGGACCATCATCATAGTCCCGATAAAGCATGTTGCTGACCGCATCCACTCGAATTCCGTCAATATGGTACTGCTCAATCCAAAACAGGGCACTGGAAATCAAGAAAGACTGAACTTGCGTTTTTCCTAAATCAAAATTAAGAGCTCCCCAGCGGTAATTATGAGCGCGGTGGTGATCCTGATACTCATAAGTAGGCGTCCCGTCAAAATAGGCAAGCGCATCATCATTTTGTGTAAAATGCCCCGGTACCCAGTCGACAATAACCCCAATATTATTTAAGTGACAGGTTTCAACAAAATCCTGAAACTCCTCAGGAGTGCCGTAGGTATGTTCGAAGGCAAAGTAACCCATCAGCTGATAGCCCCAGCTCATGCCGAGCGGATGGGCCATAATCGGCATGAACTCCACATGTGTGTAGTTCATTTTCACCAGATAGGGAATCAACTCATCTTTAAGCTGAGCAAAAGTGTAAGGCTGACCTGAATCAGTCCGTTTCCAAGAACCTGCATGAACCTCGTAAATATTGACTGGACGCTGTTTGAAACCAAAACGTTTGCGGCGCCCCATCCACAGAGAATCTTTCCACTTCTTCTCTGCAAAAGTTTTAACATAGGCTCCGGTACCCGGCCTGTCTTCTAAATAAAGAGCAACAGGATCCATCTTTTCAACAACCTGTCCCCCCTGTCTTTTGACAAGGTACTTATAGAGCTGACCTTCTTTTGGAAGACTGGTAAAGACTTCCCAGACCCCTGCCTCATTTTTTGTCATTTTGACAGGAGCGTCTTTCCAGGAACTAAAGTCTCCTATAACATGCACCTCTTCGGCATTGGGAGCCCAAACACGAAAAATATAGCCTTCTTGACCGTCCTGCACCTCTTTGTGAAGGCCAAAGTAGTGCTGAATGTGAAAATTCTCTCCGGTTCCAAAGGTGTAAAGCGCTTCTTTTGTGTCCATAGCACCATCCTTTCCATCTTTTTCTGAAACACTGACAAAATAATAATCCGGCCGTAAAAAAACAAAAATAACCTGAGAAAATCTCAGGTTATTTCGTAATATCAAGGACCATCGCTGTCAAATTTTCAATGTCTAATTCATTTCGTTGATAGCTTTTATTTGTCTCTATCATTATATCATTCACATAAAGGTTTTGCAAGCGTTTTCCAGATAGAGAGAAAATCACTTTCAGAGTTGTTAAATCATCGATTTCAAAACTGATAAAACCGCTCCCGCTGTTTGCCTCAGTCACATAAACATGGCTGCGGATTTCCTCAAAGCTCTCATATGAAAAGAAACGTGTCTTAGTTTTTAAGGCAATAATTTTCTTTATAAAATCAACAGTCGGCTTATGGTAGGTCACATAGCGCCAGTTCACTTGGTTTACCTGATCAGGAGCATTGTAAGAATTCATAGCTCTTTCCTTATCAGACCAGGTCAATTCACCGTTTTTTCCGGTTGGATACAGTTTGGTCCGCAAAAATTCCTGACCGATCTGCATAAAGGTCATTCCCTGAGTCAGCAGTCCCATTGCCGTTGCTAATTCAACACGCTTGATATGGGTAATTTTATCGTCCTCGGGATGCAGTTCTAAAAGCAGGTCATTAAGATTATAATTATCGTGAGCCTCAACATAATTCAGCACTTGGCTGGGGGTGATGTAGCCGACAATTTCATCGCTCCCCAGAATCGTCTTAGCTACCTTGTTTTCCTCAGGCGCACCGGATACAAAGCCTTTTTCAAAAGAACCGTAAACTTCTGCACCCTTGATGGCATTGCGCCCGTCATCATTGAAAAAGCCGATGCGAGGCAGCTGATAGGCATTTTCTTTTTTAGCCTTCTGCTCCGGCTGCAGTCCTGTCCCCATATCCCAGCCTTCACCATACATCAGGATTCGGCGGTCAACTTTATCCAGTTCTGCCCGAATGAGGTTCATCGTATCAATATCATGGATGCCCATCAAATCAAAACGGAAGCCGTCAATATTGTACTCCTTGGTCCAATACAAGATAGAATCCACCATATATTTACGAAACATCTCCTTTTCACTGGCCGTTTCATTACCGACACCAGTCCCGTTCTGAAAGGACCCGTCTGCATTCATCCGGTAAAAATAATCCGGGACAGACAGCTGGAAAGCAGAATCCTGTGAAGAGTAGGTATGGTTGTACACCACATCCATAATGACATTGATTCCGGCATCGTGGTAGGTCTGAATCAACTCTTTCAGCTCTAAAATACGCGTAGCCGGCTCATGCGGGTTGCTGGTAAAACTGGCTTCGGGGACATTGTAATTTTCCGGATCGTATCCCCAGTTGTAGGCGTAATTGCCTTTATCATCAAAAGTTTGATGGTGGTCAAAAACCGGCTGCAGCTGAATATGGGTGATACCAAGCTCTTTAACATAGTCAAAACAGGTCTTGTCGCCAAACTGATTTTTCGTTCCCTTCTCGAACACTCCCTTAAACTTACCGCGGTTTTCCGGACGAACTCCCGATGTCTCAGAAACTGAAAAATCACGGACATGCATCTCATAAATAACAGCCTGGTTGGGATTGTCCAGACGCCAGGTTGCTTCCTGTCCCTGTTTGACCGAGAAGCCCTTAGGCTGCAAATAAGCAGGAGCGATAACAATAGAGCGTCTGCCATCTGCAGTTGTCGCCAAAGAATAAGGATCTCTTGTATCATTGAAGGTTCGGCGGCGATAATACACCCGATAGCGGTAAGCGCGGTAGTTCAAATCGCCTGGAACAGTGACAAACCAAACACCCTGCGTATTTTTCCGGTGATCTTCCGGGCAGCTTCTGTCCCCGCGTTCCATAGTAATAACTTCAGCAACACTGGCCTTTTCATCCGTTGAGCTGTAGAGAATCAGCTCCACAAGCTCAGCAGTCGGCGCCCATAAGCGAAAGGCGGTCTCCTGCTCTTGATACTGAAAGCCCAGCCAGCCGCTGAAGCCCCATTTTAAATCAAAGGCTTGACTGTTTGTGGCCATATCAAAAGCACGCGGCTGGCGGCGGCGGTAAGCGTGGCTGGCCACTGCGGCCTGTCTAGAATAATAAAGCGTGTCATCTCCGTCAACAATCCATACTTCCGTTTTAGGAAGGCCGCTGTTGCGGTTAATGCGAAAATCTGCTGTCTTATAAGACCAGTGTGGGCTTTTAACACTTACGTAAACATGGCTGAGAAAGTAGGGAGCCGAGTATTTCAGATGAGCAACAGCGCCAAAACTGTCAAAACGTGAAAAATACGCATCCTCTCCCCATTGTCCATCCCGCCACTTCCATAGACTCAGTTCAAAATAATTTCCGCGTTGGCTATGATAATGCACAATGACAGTATTATTCATTTCCAATTACTCCTCTGCCTTCTTTTTTAAATCTTCTACTTCGTGTCTGAATTTTTGGGCAATGGCTTCCAGAGCCAATTTTTCCTGATCTAAAACAAGAGCATCGTCAGCAATTTCATCGGTATCTGCATAGAAAGTGATATGATTATTCAGATTTTGCAAAGCAATGGGGGCATCTCCGCCATATTCTCCGTCTAAATTAATCATCATACGTTTGTCAGATAAAGGCTGAATTTCCAGATAACTTGTCTTAATATAGTCTACACGTTTATCATAAATATGTTTGCCGCCGTCCAGGATCTTACGGATCAGCTGCAGTATTTCAATCAGATTAGCTGTTTTAACTAAAATCAGTGTGAAATTCCCGTCATCCAGCTTGGCATCTGGAGCAATTGTCTCAAAACCACCGACCGAATTAGTCAAAGCGACAAAAATCATGGACACATCGCCTTCAAACACACCTTTATCATGGGTGATACGGACAGGGACCGTCCGAACTCCTGGCAGCAGTTCTACCCCTTTTGCCAAATAGGCCAGATAGCCAAAGGTCGTTTTTAATTGACTGGGAACACTGTAAGTTAATTCAGTGAATGAACCGGCAGCGGCAATATTGATAAAATAATAGCTGTCATAAGCCTTGCCAATATCCATCTGGATTGTCTGGTTTTTACCAATAAGCTGAGCGGCCTTTATAGGATTGCCGCGCGGAATTTTCAGAGCACGCGCAAAATCATTGGTTGTTCCGGTCGGAATAACAGCCACTTGCGGACGCTTCACCAGAGGGGCGATCCCATTAACAACCTCATTGATTGTCCCGTCACCCCCGGCAGCAACAATAAGATCAAATCCTGCTTCTGCTGCCCGCCTGGCTTCTTTTTTAGCCGAGTCTTTGCCGGGGGTCGTCCGAAAAGCCGAAGCCTCGTAGCCAAAGCCTTCTAAAATATGCAAGACTTCGGCAACGTTTTTTTTCATAATTTCCTGACCGGATGTTGGGTTATAAATCAGCCGGGCCTTTTTTTGTTTCGTCATTTCTATTCCTCGCTTACAAACTCAGCAGCCATTTTTCATCTTTAACGGCAATTCCTAAGTTTTGTGCCTTTGTTAATTTGGAACCGGCATCGCTTCCCGCAACAACAATATCCGTTTTTTTAGAGACACTGCCTGTCACTTGGGCACCCAAATGCTGCAGTTTCTCAGTCGCCTGACTGCGTGTCATCTCTGCCAGCTTCCCTGTTAAAACAACCGTCATTCCTGACAAGGGAGCATCCTGCACCCTTTTAGGGCCCAAATAAGTGAGATTCAAGCCTCTCTCTTTTAATTCAGCAAGCAGTTTTTTAGCCTCATCTTTAGCAAAATAACTGCTTAAAGAAGCAGCGATAACTTCTCCCAGACCTTCAATGGCAGCAACAGCAGCAAAATCAGCCTGTGCCAGTGTCTCAATATCGCCAAAATGCTCCAGCAGCTGACGGCTGGCCTTAGAGCCGACATGCCGTATACCTAATCCAAAAAGGAGCCTTTCCGCCGAGTTCGCCTTTGAAGCTTGAATCGCCTGAAAAATTTTGGCTGCCGATTTTTCCTTAAAACCTTCTAAAGTCAAAAACTGTTCCGTTTTAAGTCTGTATATATCTGCGACATCACTAACCAGCTGGGCCTGAAAAAGTTTTTCAACCAAGGCTGGGCCTAAACCGTTGATATTCATTGCATTTCTGCTGGCGAAATGGACTAATTTTTCCTTAATCTGGCTTGGACACAGCGGATTGATACAGCGCAGGGCAACCTCATCCTCAAAATGGAGCAGCTCACTTCCGCAAGAAGGGCAGTTTGTCGGAATAGGCAGCGACTCCTGTCTGTCTGCTTGGCTGTCGGCAACCCGTAAAACTGCGGGAATAATATCACCTGCTTTATAAACAATAACGGTATCGCCTATACGGATATCTTTTTCAGCAATATAATCCACATTATGCAGCGTTGCCCGGCTCACTCTGGTTCCCGCCAGCTGAACAGGTGTCAGATTGGCTGTCGGTGTGACAACTCCCGTACGCCCCACTGTCCAATCTACAGACAGCAGCTCTGCTGGCTTCTCTTCAGCCGGAAATTTATAAGCAATTGCCCAGCGCGGAGCCTTGACCGTAAAGCCCAGTTCTTCCTGCATCGCTAAGCTGTTAACCTTAATGACAACCCCGTCAATATCATAGGGAAGACTGTCGCGCTCTTTGGCAATGTCTTGGATAAAATCCCAAATCTCATCCATTGATGCGCTTAGCAAATAGCGGGAATTAACCGAAAAACCAAGCTCAGCCAAGCCTTTCAGCACAGCATCCTGACTGGGTTCATCAGTTGGACTGGCCTGCTGATAAAGAAAAGTCGCTAAACGGCGTCTGGCCACTACAGCTGTGTCCAATTGCCGCAAGGTTCCTGCAGCGGCATTTCTGGGATTGGCAAATTCTGTCTCACCGTTTTCCTGACGCTCCTTGTTGATTTTAGCAAAAGAAGATTTAGGCAGGTAGCATTCACCGCGGACAGTGATATCCATGTCTCTCTTAAGCTTCAAAGGAATGTCCTTAACTCTTTTTAAATTTTCCGTAATATTTTCACCGATACGCCCGTCTCCGCGAGTTGCACCTGCCTGCAGGCGGCCGTCAGAATAAGTTAAAGAAATAGACAGACCATCGATTTTTAATTCAGCAAAATAACTGGCAGCAGGGAACTCTGATTTTATACGGCGGTCAAATTCTAACAATTCGGCGCGCGAAAAAGCATCCTGCAGAGAAAAGAGCGGATACTCATGTTCATATTTTTCAAATCCATCTAAGACAACCCCTCCCACTCGGTGTGTGGGGCTGTCCGGCTGGATGAGCTCAGGATATTGTTTTTCCAAATCCAGCAATTCATGATAAAGCTTATCATAATCGCTGTCTGATACGCTGGGACTATCCTTAGTGTAATATTCTTCAGCATATTGATTGAGCTGCTCAACCAGTTTTTTCATTCGATTTTTCATAGGTCTATTTTACCATAATTAACTTCGAAGGAAAGAGGGAAAACTCATTTTTATATTTTTTCCATATAAGAAAGCACTGAACGTTTGCTATGATCGGCAATAACTTGGTCAGCCAGCTCTTTGATTTCTTTTCTGGCATTTTGAGGAGCAACTGCAAGACCAGCATAATCCAGCATTTCATAGTCATTGAGATTGTCGCCGAAAGCCAGCACTTGATGAGGCTGAATACTGAGTTTTTTGCACAATTGCTCAATAGCAGTTCCCTTATTAATATTTTTAGCAATAATATCGATTGCCCCAAAGCCGGTTGTCACTGCTGCAAGCTGTGTCAGCCTTTGATTAATGCGCTTTTCACTAATATCAGTATATTCTAAAGGAAATTTTGTATCTATTTTTAGGACGGAGTCAGTGATTTCTGTAAAATCACTGACTCTTTTAAGATCCCCATAATAATAAGACATCCGACTGAAAAAAGACCGGTCGGCCTGAGTCAGAATATAAGCGCCCTCTCGACCCGATAAAATGACATTTTTAGGATTAAAATGAGGAATTTGCTGCAAATCCTCTAAAGCCTTTAAGTACACTTCCCTCGGAATCGCTGCTTCAAAAACAATATCAGCCGCATAGCTGACTAAGGTCCCGTTTTCAGCAATGAAAGCCATATCATTTTGTACTTCTGAAAAAAGCGCTTTTAAATTATTTAAACTTCTGCCGGAAGCAGCTGCAAAAAGGATGCCTCTGCCTTTGTAGCCTGCTATGACCTTTTTCAGCCGTTCCATACTGAACTCTCCCTGATGATCCAAAAAAGTGCCGTCCATATCCGCCGCAACTAATTTAAATGCTTCCTTCATCCTTGCTTCTCCTTCTTTTTCTTTTATTATAAAACAAAAAAAGAACAATGAAAATAAAAAGCTAAATGCCAATTTACATAAGAAAATTTGCCAACCGGATAAGAGCCCTGAACTATGTAAAAGACGGTATATAAAAAAGCGGAGCAAGCAGTCCGCCTTCTTAAATTATTGACAAAGATATTTTTGTTTGGTTAATCAATTTTCTGGTTTACTTGCTCAAATCGAAACGCTGTCCAATTTTATCCATAATAACAGCCCCCACCAAGAGCGATATCAGCTCACCGACAGCTGTGGTAAACCAAGTCAGCCAAAACGGAGCGCCTAAAAAGGCTAATTCAGCGGCTATAGTAACCATTGAGGCTGCAAAAAAGAAAGAAAAATAGAAAAAGGCTTTATTAAACAATCCCCCAAAAAGATAGTCTTTTTTGTAGCGAGAAAAAAGCAGGACACCTAAGGTCACAAAAACAAGGGTCGAACCGCCGCCCACGGCAACGTCAATAAGTTCAAAACTGTACAGATTCGCAAGCATACAGCCCAAAGTCAAAGCAATAATATACTTAGGATGATAAAAGGCAAGAAAATTCAGCATTTCCGATACACGAAGCTGATACATGCCGTAAGAAATCGCATTGAGGGGCGGAGTAACAGTTAAAACAATATAGGCAGCTGCAATAAGAGCGATATGAGCATAGTCACGGACAGATAATTTTTTCATTCAATTCTCCTTTAGCGTCAAAATAAAAGAGTCTTAGTATTCTCTGTCAGACAAGCATGTTCATAGATTGCCGTTTCGGCTGTCATAGAAAACAAACCTCTCAGCAAAACAATGAAGTCCTGCACTGTCTAAATAGAATGCCGCCATTTTATTTCACGCTTCTAATATGCTTGGTGAAAGAAGCTAAGCACCAAGGGTTGCATAAACAACTCGCTTATTGTACCATACTTTAAGCTTTTAGCCAACCCTTTGCTTGCTTTTAACTAAGATAAAGACCTGAACAGCTCCTAAATTTTACAGATAATAAACTCCCAAAAACTTTTGTTTAGGGGAGTTTATTATCTATTATTCGTGCGTTTCAGTACTCAAAATCAGCTTAATTCTGCAACTGACTGTTTTGCTTGACTAATCTCCAAAACAATCTTCAATAAGGGCAGCGGCATAGCCCATCAGCTGGGTGCTGTCCTGCATTTTGCTGCCCAAAGCCCGAACCGCTTCTCCTTCATTAATCGTCGACAATTCCAGACCCAGCTCTTCAAAACGAGCTTTTACAGCTGCCAAAACTTGACCCACCGCCTTCTGGCTGCGGACAATGGCCTCTAAACCTGCTGCCCCGTAAAAGGCATCTTCCATCCCGGAGCGAAAGACCGGTGTGAAGCCGCCCAGCATCCCTGAAACGGTATTAATCGTTGTTAAGGCTGTCGTCAGCTGTGTATCAATCGCTGTCAGACTGGTGTTGACTGTTTTCATCGTTCCCAAAACCGATATGGCTTTCCCAACGGTCCCAAAAGGCTTTTTAGGAGGCTTTTGACCATCCGGTTTTAAATCCAGTTTGTCCTTGTAGCTAACGGTTTGCTTCGCCTCTTCCAGTAAATCCTCTAAGCTGTAGGAAAGATTGGTCATCTTGACATTGACTTCTGTCAGAGAATCTTCGGCACCACGCAGATAGGTGGAAAACTGTCCGGACATGTCCTCGGCTAAATCGCCAGACCGTACATCCACCTGGTCATCAAAGGCCGATAGCACCGCCCGGTCATCAAAAACCCCGCTGCTCTCCAGATAACCCTCATAACTCTCAGGCACACTAACCGTCACATCCGGAATCTGACTGGCATCAAAAGTGCTGATGGCATTGGCCAGACCGATATCTGCTGTCTCCATCGTCGTTTTGATGGTTTGCGCCACACTTGAGGTATAAGCGACTGCCTGCAAAAGGCTGGCCAGATTCTGAGCCACAACTCCAAGCAGCTCATGGACAGCCTGAGGCAGACCATCCGCAAACTGGCTGCGGTTGCCTAAGCCTTGCAGTGACGCCTCAATGGCCCCTTCGAACTGATTAACCAGATTTTCGCCTTTTTTAGCTAAGGCGCTGGCGCTGGTATTTTCAAGCAGTCCGCCGTCAAGTGCTCCCGTAAGCCAATCATTCAAACTGCCGCCTGTAATCTGGGAAACCTGCGAGAGAATTTCACTGTCAATCATGCTTTTTAAGCTGCTGGCAGAAGTCGACATGGTCTCTAACTCATTGGCAGTCGTCTTGGGGTTCCAGGCTTTCTCTCCCTTAAACCAATCCTTTGTCCAAGTATCAAACTGGCCGGAAAAGGCAGAGCTTTTATAGTTGGAAAGAGTGGGCAGCTCATCAAACAGCTCTTCTAAATCCCGGCAGGCACTGTCAATCTCTTCGATTGCCTTGACCAGACTGATACTGTGCAGGTGCTCGACGATGACGGTTTTCAAATTCTGCTGCCGACCGCTCATATTCTCCATAACGGCCTGATTTTCGGCAGATGCCCGATCCGTCAGGTCAATCAGGTCCTGGAGCTGACTCTGTACGGTTCCAAGATTGCCTATCAGACCTTCTAAAGCTGCTGTATCCAGTTTTACCGTCCCGCCGGAAGAGGCAAATGACGGCAGCAGGGGCTGAGTGGTCAGGTAATCCGGTGTGACGGCAAATTCTAAACGGCCGTCTCTCCCAAAATCGACACCGTAAGCTTCTTCCAGAACAATCTGTTTACTGTAAGCCATGGCCTCAGCATTTTGGCGGTAATCCCGCATGCTGTGGAAGACAGGAACATCCACCGCCTGAACCCGCCCCAAATACAAGGGATTGCTTTGGGTTCCAAGAGCTATTTCCAAAGCGGTCATGAGGCCGCTGGCAGCCTGATCGCCATTATGCTTAAACAAATCGATGTGACCGTCAAAGGAAATTTCTCCTTTAGGCTGATCCCAGAGGGCATTGGTCAGAATATCCCGAGTGGTGGAAAAAGTGACCGCATAGCCCTGATAATCTGCAACTAGCTTTTTGGCCCGGTCGGCGGCTTTGCGGGAGGCTTCTGCTGCAGTGAAGAGATCCGAAGGCGCATAGCCGTTGTTAGTGGTTAGAGCCTGCTGCAGTGCAGTTTCCTGCAGAGTGAGAAGACTGACAGCCTGAGGAGCTCCCTGAAAACCAAACTTGTAGGGAATCTGCTTGAGCGCTGCCACCCGGCTGGAGAGAAAATCGCCGTAGGAATGGCCGGTAGAAACCGTGATATTGGCTCCTTGGCGCTCCACTTTTTCATAGAAGGCAGCGGCTTTCTTTTCCAGTTCTTCCAGATAGAGGGCATCATTGGTGCCGATAGCCATATCAGAGGTCACATCAGTCATACCGTCAGCCTTCATATTGGTGCCGGCATAGGCAATATAGGTCTCCCCTGTCTGACTGTCCTCCACAGCCAGCGCAGCCATCCCCGTTTCCTCATCATACATAGCGTCAGTGATGCTGGTGTCGGAAGGTAAATCTTTTACAATAGATTCTTTAGCATGATTATTTATAGTAATAAGGTCAGCATTAGATAAATCTTCCCCATCATAGTCCCTTAAACGCTCAGTATATTCATTCTCATAATTATAGACGATATCTGAAATATCTGCTGATATATCAACACGTCTTTCCATTTTTTCAATACCATTTAAACTCATTTCTGTCTCCTAGTCCTTAAAACTGATTCTGTTGGTCATTTCAAAACTCTGTTTATCATCATGGATTACTAGCGTTAAAGTATAGATTAAATTATTATCACTGTCATAATGTTGTTTAAGCCTTAAAGATGTCTTTGATATTTCAGAAAAATGGTAGTTTTCTTTGATTTTCTCGAATTGGTTTTGTTTGTTAACATCATAGCGAATAGATTTTATAAAAGTTTCCGGATGTTCCGCTGTATAATCTGAAATTGGGAGCTTTTCAAAAAAAGATTTTTTTAAATGAAGATTGAAAAATTCCTCATTATATTCTGTCGGTACGGAATCAGAATAGGATAATTCACTGCTTTCAGTAATGGATACAGGGTATTCTGTCCCCTCACCGTCTTCTGTAATAGTATACGTCCCGTCTCTGCTATTAGATAATTTATCAAAACCAACGCTATATTTTTTATCTTCACTCGTCTTACGATCTGTTTCAATAATAGTACTTTCATATTTTCTTACATTCGAAAAATCCTTTTTTTCCTCTGCCAGAAAATCAAAGAGGGGCTGGAATTCCTGTTCCAGCTCATACTGTTCTTTGGTGCGGTTATCAGGGATAGGTTCTTTAGTGCAGGCTGCAGCTGTCATTAATATCACTCCTCCTAAAATCAGGAGACCTCGTTTCCATAAGCTTTTCATCGCTGGCTCCTTTTTTGTTTTTTACTATTCTAACATGATTTGCTTTAATGTGAAAGTTATGAGAATCCGGGAACCTTTTAAACTGGCAGCAAGAATACATCAGTCATGCCCCTTAGCGTCGATAATAGATACTCCAGAAGACTTTCACTGCAACGATTCGTTATACTAAAAAAGCAGGACAAACCGATTTTTGTCCCACTCTTTTTTAATTTTTATCGCTTTGCTGGCTCTCTCTTTCAGAATGTCCTTGAATCAGTGCAGCAAGTGTTCCCCGCCGTCCTTCAAGTGCCCCGTAACGGAGCTCTTGAAAAGTCGCGTTAAAAACCGCACCTAAAATCAAAATACGGGCCAGAAAAATAAACCAGAGCATCAAAATAAAGATAACGACTGAACCGAATGTTTTTAAATCCACCATTCGCTCAAAAGTATTTAGAATATAATGACTAACCATGCTGCTTAAAAATCCCATAACAAAGGTTGTAAAAACAGTTCCCGGCAAGATATAGCGGAGCTTTTTGATGCGGACATTGGGAAGCAGGAAATACAGCAGCATCAGTCCGATAAAAATTGTCACAACAGTCACCGGCTGAGATAAATTCAGAACCACACTGTAGAAGGTATCATTCAAATCATAGCGATTATCTATGGCTTGAAGAACCCCTTTACTGAAAGTTGAAAAAATCAAAACAAAGGTCAGCAGGAAAAGTATCAGAAGACTGGCTAAAATACCGACAAGGTGACCGATAACAAAGTCCCGGTGAGGCGAGACGCCGTAGGCCTTATTAATGGCTTTCTGCAGCGAAGTCAGACTGCGTGACATCGTCCACAGTCCTGTCAGCGTTGCAACCCCCAAGATACTTCCGGACGGTTTTGAAAAGATGTTAACAGTAATTGCCGATGCCGATCTGTAAATATCGTTCGGCAAATTGTCTTTCATCAGTTTCAGCAAGTCGGAAATATCAATGTTGAAATAAGGAAAAATATTAGCAGCAATAACGATAAGAGGAAAGGCTGTCAGCAGCAGGTAGTAAGCGACCGCAATTGAAGACAAGTCCACTTCAGCACTCCGATAGTGGCGCAAGAAGGCCTGAAAAGGTTCATATTCAAGCTTTGAAAGAAGGCTGTCTATCAAATTTTTTTTCTTCATTCTAGTAGGTTCTCTCTTTTCCCTGACTGGTTAAAATCTGCGGTCCGTCTTTGGTGATGACAAATTGATGTTCATACTGGCAGGATAAACCGCCATCAAGTGTCTTATGCGCCCAGCCAGTTTCGGGATCTGTATCAATCTCCCAAGTTCCGGTATTAATCATGGGTTCAATTGTTAAGACCATGCCCTCACGCAAACGGAGACCGCGACCGGCAGTCCCGTAGTGGGGCACCATCGGTTCCTCATGCATTGTCGGGCCGACACCATGCCCGACCAAATCACGGACCACACCGTAGCCATGACTCTCTGCATAGGATTGAATGGCGGCACCAATATCACCGATACGGTTGCCGATAACAGCCTGTTCAATTCCTAAATACAGGGCTTCTTTAGTGACAGCCATCAGCTTTGCTGTCTCTTCTGAAACAGTTCCGACAGCATAGGCCCAGCAAGAATCCGCTAAACCACCCGTATAATTTTCAGTATACTGCTTCATCTCAGCAACATTATCAAAATTAAGTTTGGACACATCGACAGCAGACTTATCCAGAGGCTCACTTAAAACCATATCTACCTTTAAGAGATCCCCCTCTTTTAATCTATAATGTCTGGGAAAGGCGTGAGCCACCTCATCATTTAAGCCGCAGCAAGTCGCATAAGGATAATCCATAATGGAGCCGGAGACCCCAATTTGCAAAGGCAGAACATTTTCTTCTTTGCAGCGCCTGCGGACATACTCTTCTACTTCCCACATATCTGCACCGGGCTTTATCAGCTCACGCAAGCCCTTGTGAATGCTGGCTAAAACCGCCCCGGCCTTGTCCATCGCTTCAATTTCACGTGCTGATTTCAATGTAATCATTAACTATTCTACTCCTTGATTATTAATTAATTTTTGTTGTGACAATGGCCTTAGCAACCATTTGGCTGTTAAGATAAACAGCAATATCTAAAAGCAGACTGCGTCTGTTTTCGCTGATGATTTGCGGACGTACGGTAAGTTTATCATCAATCTGTACAGCTTGTAAAAAGTATAGCATCATTTGTTCAATAATGATATTTTTCTGTTTCTTTTGTGTTAAAACACGGACAGTAATCTCTTTAAAGAGTTCTGCCAGCACCCCTTGCGCCAAATTTCCAGTGTAATCAATCATAGCTGGCTCAACAACAAACTGATAATCCCCCTGAACCATAGAAAGGTTCGCAATAATCTGGTCACTGTAGGTATAAAGATTATTTTGGCGGAGATTGTCAGGAAGGTTTTCCATGACCTGACGGCGGGTAATCACTCCCAGCAGACTGTGATAATCAGAGACGACAGGCAGCATATTGAGATCTTCAAAAATCATCTTCTGGCTGATACTGGCCAAACTCGTCCCTGGTTTAGCAACAATAGGGTTTTCGGTCATCACTTCCGTCAAACTGAGATGCTCATCTTTTCCTAAAACATCCCGCATACTGATAACACCAAGAACTTGATTATCTGCACTGACAACTGGAAAGCGGACATGCTTGGTTTGCCTGATGAGACTGTGGTAGGCCTTAACATCCTCTGTTTCTGTCAAATAGCCATAATCTACTGCCGACTGATAGACTTGACCGACTGTTTTTAAATCTGTTTTGATACGCACATTAGATAAGGCATGGTTAATCATCGTAGCCACCGTGAAGGTATCGTAATGCGTAACCATTACGGGAATTCCCTGACTGTCAGCCAGTGAAATAACCCGCTTAGAGACTGAAAAACCGCCGGTTACCAAAATGGCATTGTGATTTTCCAAAGCCAGCAGCTGAATATTTTCCCGATCACCAACGATGAGGAGGCCTCCTTTAACTAAATAACGGCCGATATTCTGCTGTGTCATGGCACCGATAGAAAATTTACTGAATTCATGGCCAAGGCCGGCTTCTCCGGCCAAAACTTCTGAATCACTGATTCGGGCAATTTCAGCGTAGGTCAGACGCTCAATACGAACACTGGGTTTTTGCTCCACTCGGACTGTGCCGCTTCGCGGCCGAGTCTCCACTAAACCGCGGCGCTCACCCTCTTTAATCGCCCTGTAAGCCGTACCTTCACTGACCTGCAGATGATTGGCAATACTGCGGACGCTCACTCTTTTACCAATCGCTAAATGCTCTAAGTACTCTAAAATTTCCTGATGCTTACTCATAATCATAATCACCTTTAAGAATCTGATATTCAGTATAATTCCGCATCTTATGCGTATAACGGTCGCTCCCTTTAAATTCCCTCATTAAGCGAAAACCGCTTTTCTGAGCCACCCGCCGGCTGGCAGTATTTTCCTTATGCACAATGATTTTTAAAGCACGCAGATCCATAGCCGTAAAACTCAAATCAACCAAGGTCTGCAGACATTCGGTCATATAGCCCCGGCCCCAAAAATCTCTGTGCAGAAAATAACCTATTTCCGTCGTTTTAGCCGTCGGATTTAGCTTTTCAAAACGGATAGCCCCGATCATTTTGCCAGTCTCCTGATCTTCAACAGCCCAAATACCTAAAGGAGACTTCATGAAATAATGCACCAGCAGATAATCGCTTTCCTGCCTGCTGGCCTGGGTGGGAAAAATAAAATGCAGATTTTGCGGATTGGAACAGATGGCCCAAAAATCATCTCTGTCCAAAAAATTAAAGGGGCGCATCCTTAACCGCTCTGTTGTCCAAAAAGCAAAGCGCCCCAACTCTGTCCAAATATCCATAGCTATATTATACCATAACAGGCTTGAATGTTAGCAGTATAAAGGAGAAAAACGCCGGCCATGAACTGACAAGAAATAGAGAATGCCCTAAAATTCCGGTGCTAAACATAGTACGCTATGCTTAAGCCCAAGCTATTAGTTTGGAAGCCGTGAACGTCTGAAGGTTTTGTCGTCCTGCGGCCGACCGCACCCTTCTAGTCGTTCTGGCAGGGGTGCGTCTACGAAATCAGAGATTTCGGACTTACCGCCTATTTTCCTTTTGCGTTTTTAACGGGCTTTGTATCTTAATGAATTGAACACGGCCTAAGATCCTAGTGAAAAAGATGCCTGCCATCGTGATGCCAGCATCACTTGTCAGTCCCTATTTTCATACGGATTTTTATACGGCCTTTGTATCTTGTTGAATTGAACACGGCCTAAGAGCTGTGCAAAAAAGATAGACTGTCCTAGAGCTTAGTGGCTCTTCGTCCAGTCTCCTATTTTTGCTTTGCTCTTTTAACGGCCTTTGTATCTTAATAAAAAGCCCGGAACATAAGTCCCAGACTTTCTTTGTTCTATGCCGGCAGCGATGAGTCCTTTGCTTCAGTCTGTAACAAGGTGAATGTCAGCACCGAGAGCAGACAGCTTTTCGATAATATTAGAATAGCCGCGAAGGATAAATTCAACATTGCTGATCTGCGTTTGTCCATCAGCCATAAGCCCTGCAATAACAAGAGCAGCTCCTGCACGTAAATCGGTCGCTTTAACAGCTTGACCATGTAAACGGTTTGGCCCTTGATAGGCAATTCTGTTTTTATCTGCTGAAATCGCAGCACCCATTTTTGCCAGTTCAGGTACATGGTTAATCCGCTTTTCATAAATTGTATCGACAATAGTCCCCTGTCCCTCAGCACTTAACAAAAGCGGTGTAAGCGGCTGCTGAAGGTCTGTGGCAAAACCGGGGTAAGGTGATGTTTTAACAGAAACCGCCCGAAGCCTGCTCTGTTTTTCAACATAAATAGCATCTTCTTCAATCGTCATCCGAACACCCATCTCCTCCAGCTTAGCAATATAGCTCTCAAGGTGCTCATAAAGAACATTTTTAATATGGATTCCTTCTCCTGCGGCCGCAGCCAAGGCAATATAGGTGCCAGCCTCAATCCGGTCAGGAATAACCTGATGGCGTGTTCCATGCAGCTTTTCAACGCCGTCAACAGTAATGACATCTGTCCCGGCACCGCGAATACGGGCTCCCATATTATTCAGCAAAGTGGCGACATCAATAATTTCAGGTTCACGCGCTGCATTTTCAATCACTGTCCGTCCCTGTGCTTTGACTGCAGCAATCATGGTGTTGATTGTTGCACCGACACTGACTGTATCCATATAGATATGAGCGCCGTAAACTGTCTGATGAGGGGTCGTTAAATGCATGGATTCCCCTTCATAAGAAACATCCGCCCCCATGGCCTCAAAGGCTTTCAGATGCAAATCAATCGGCCGAGGGCCTAAGTCACAGCCCCCTGGTAAACCGACAACAGCCTGGCCAAAACGTCCCAATAGACTGCCGTAAAAATAATAGGAAGCACGCAGTCGACTGATTTTGTCATAAGGCACGGGAATATTCTGAACACTGCGGGGATCGATTTCAAGCGTTTCCCCAGTGTGCACTACCTTTGCTCCCATTGTTTCCATTATATCAACCAGACTGTCAACATCGGAAATATTAGGAACCCCATCCAATATCACCACATCATCTGCCAAAATAACAGCTGGTATCAGCGCCACAACACTGTTTTTCGCACCTGACACAGAGACTTCGCCTTTGAGCGGTTTGCCGCCATTAATAATTATCTTTTTCATACTTCCAAAACTTTCTTAGCTAGAACTTAACCTCTGCATTTTACCATATTTTGCCTCTTTTGACAAACTCATCCAAAAGCACAGATTCGCTTGTCCACCCGATATTCAGCAGACAGTAAAGGTTGGCAAAACAGTAAAAAAACTTTTGAAAGGCATCAGATACAGCCTCTCAAAAGCTCTATGTTTTATAATATTTTTTCTCTTCCGAACTGATTGAGTAGCAACCACAGCCATATTGGCCTAGCTGCCTTTCGTTAAAGCGTCAGTTGTCAGATTCTCACGAGACTTGCTGAAAAAGACATAGCGGCATAGTGTCCCAAATACAAGCCAGCTTGCAATGGTTAATGACACTTTCATCACTGTGTTGTTATCAATCCAAGGACTGTTCCATAAAACATGCAGAATAAGAGGATAAACCAGCCACAAGTATGATAGACGAGGTTTCAGTTTACTCTTTTGAACAAATAGGATACAGCAGGCTCCGCATAGCATAGCTGTCATTAACCAATGAGAAGCAAAAGCTGTTTCTAAGCGCAGAAAGGCCTGCAGCAAAGGATTTTCTGCCTTATCAATAAACGCTCCGATAACGTAAGTATAGTCTTCCGACAGCTGAAAACCAAGTCCTACTCCAAGGCCGATTAAAATATAGGCGGACAGCTTTTTAGCTCTGACCAAATAAGCAATAACCAATGCAATAAGAAGCTTTAAGCCTTCCTCTACAAATGGCGGCACAATACTGCCACCCCAGCTGCTGACAAAGGACTGATTGCTGATAACTGCCTTTAAAACATTTGTCAGCCAATGATTTAAAATCCCTGACAAAGAGGAAATCCCGGCGGCCCCTGCAAAGACAGACAGCCAAAAATGGGAGAGTTTCAGCTTTTCTTTTTTCGAAAAATAAGAAACTAAAACAACTAAAGGCACAAAATAAGCCAGCATAAAAATCAGTATAGCTACAGCTAAAGTCTGCCATTGTTTAGCAGACAGATTTAAACTGAAAAAAATAAAACTCTCCCACATAAAGCCCCCGAAACAAAGGAGCCCCAATAAAAAAATCAATAACTTACGCATACTCCACCTCCAACAACAACAAGATGCAAAGGCCGTATAAAAATCCGTATGAAAATAGGGACTGACAAGTGATGCTGGCATCACGATGGCAGGCATCTTTTTCACTAGGATTTTAGGCCGTGTTCAATTCAACAAGATACAAAGGCCGTTAAAAGAGCAAAGCAAAAATAGGAGAATGGACGAAGAGCCACTAAGCTCTAGGACAGGCTATCTTTTTTGCACAGCTCTTAGGCCGTGTTCAATTCAACAAGATACAAAGGCCGTTAAGAGAGCAAAGCAAAAATAGGAGAATGGACGAAGAGCCACTAAGCTCTAGGACAGGCTATCTTTTTTGCACAGCTCTTAGGCCGTGTTCAGTTTATCAAGATAGAAAGGACGAGGCCCCTTTTGACAGGGAACTGTCCCTGCTTTTAAGAGTAAACTCATTTTAAGAATGCTATCTTTCTTAACTGTATGTTTATTCTACCACAAAGAGAAAAAGCTTATCTAAAGCCTGTCTAACAAGTATCTCATTTTTATCTGTTTTTTATTTTTCACTTATTGACAGCTTGATAAAATTTATGAAAAATGAAGGTGAAAATAAAATAAATAAGGAGTTTTTCATGATTAACAAGACGACTAGAGAAGCGAAGGGCAGAAAATTATTGCTGCAAGGCTTAGTCATTTCTCTGCTTTTTTTCCTATTTTCCACCTTACTTAAGAATCTGCCAAGCAGTAAAGACAGTTCAGCTTTTTTCCCAAATGTTTTAAATTTTATCCTCAGTATCGGTTTAGCTGGTTTCTGCTATTATCTCATTAAAAGTGAAAAAATTTTTGATAAGCCACTCCAGTATTCCAAAAGCAGCAGACGTTTATTCACAATTTTAATTTGTATCTTCACAATAATGTTTTTACTTGTCTTTCGTGTGCCCTTTAATATCCTGACTATTCTGACTAAAGGGCTAACTTTAACGGTATCCACACTTTTAGCTGCGGTGGCTGCCGGAGTTTTCGAGGAACTTTTAGTCAGAGGGCTGATGTTTTCCGGCCTTTTGCAGCTCCTGTATAAGAAAAACAGCAGGTGGCCGTTTTTAGGTGCTTCATGTCTTTCTGCTCTCATATTTGGCGTCCTGCACTTCATTAATTTGACAGCAAGTCCTTTACCGGCTGTTGTTCAGCAAGTTTTTTATGCTGCTGTTTTTGGATTAGTTTTTGCTGCTCTGCGCATAAAATACAACAATTTGTGGCTTCCGGTCATTATCCACTGTCTCATTGATTTCCAGCCTGCTGTAACATCAGGCCAGGTTCCTGCCGGCAATTCATGGATTGGCCTGCTTATTGTTTTCTTACCTTTATTAATCCTTTGCCTCTTAGTGTTATCCCGCTTCGATCAGGATTACCGGCAAAGGGCCGAAGACTTTTAAAATCATTAAAAATTTATTTCAGACAGCCTATTTGTACAGCAGAGAATAGAAGCAAAAAACCTGCAACCAGTAGATTGCAGGTTTTCCTTTATCTTTTTTAAACAGATAGGAACAGCAGCTAAAACTTTAGAATTCTCACTGCAAAGCGGCTTTTAATGCCTCGGTTTTATCTGTTTTTTCCCACGGAAGATCTATATCTGTCCGCCCCATATGCCCATAAGCAGCAGTTTGACGGTAAATAGGACGTTTAAGATTCAGCATATTAATAATACCAGCAGGGCGCAAATCAAAAACTTGACGTACTGCATTTTCAAGTTTGCTTTCAGCAGCCCGGCCTGTACCAAAAGTATCGATACGGACTGACACAGGCTGAGCAACACCGATAGCATAAGCCAGCTGCACCTCAGCTTTGGCAGCCAGGCCAGCCGCAACAATGTTTTTGGCGATATAACGCGCTGCATAAGAAGCTGACCGATCCACCTTTGTAGCATCTTTACCTGAAAAAGCACCGCCGCCGTGGCGTGCATAGCCACCATAAGTATCAACAATGATTTTGCGTCCCGTTAAGCCGGAGTCTCCCTGAGGACCTCCAATAACGAATCGGCCGGTCGGGTTAATGACTATTTTCGTCTGTTCATCTAAGTACTCAGAAGGTATGACAGCCTTGATGACTTGGTCAGTCACATCCTTATGGATTTGCTGGTTGGAGACATCAGGGTCATGCTGAGTCGAAATGACTACCGTATCTACTCGAACAGGTTTATCATGAGAATCATATTCTACTGTCACCTGAGATTTGGCATCGGGCCTGAGATAGCTAATTTTACCAGACTTTCTCAAGTCAGCCAGTTTTTTAACCAGTTGATGTGAAAGTGAAATTGGCAGAGGCATCAGCTCCGGTGTTTCATCAACTGCAAAACCAAACATCATCCCTTGGTCGCCTGCGCCGATTAAATCCAAAGGATCGCTCCCGCTTTTACCACGAACTTCCAGTGCTTCATTGACTCCCTGAGCAATATCGGCCGACTGTTCGACCAGAGAAGGATGTACACCGACTGCTTCTGCAGTAAAACCGTAATCCGGATGGCTGTAACCAATTTCTGCAATTGTCTTTCGCACCAATTGGTTAATATCTATATAAGCTGTTGTCGACATTTCCCCAAAAACATGGACTGTACCTGTATACACGGCAGTTTCTACAGCCACATGCGCTTCCGGATCCTGTTCCAAAACAGCATCTAAAATAGCGTCTGAAATTTGATCGGCAATTTTATCCGGATGTCCTTCAGATACCGATTCAGACGTAAAAAGTTTGCGTTCTGACATAAAATGTCCCCCTTTTAATAATGTTTATCTGACTAAACCAGCCTGCTTTTACCAAGCAGCCAAATCTTACAGAAAAACTGTTAAGAGTAAGGCCTGCTGTAAAACAGAAAAAAGCAGACAAGAAACTGTCATTCTAGCCTGTTAAAAAGTTACAAAGCACTGACTAAAAATACCTATCCTCAAGACGGAAAAACAGCGCTAATTGGCCTATGAGGCAGTTGTCAGCGTAAAAAAGCTCTTTTTTTAGCGTCGCTTCTTAAGTTTGTCGAATTTGCCAAACGGCTTTTTTGCATCTGTCTTTTCCAGAAAACAGGTCATTTGCAGTCACCTTTTCGGGACTTATTAACCCTTTTATTGTATCATGTTTTTCATTCTTTTGTTATATGGATTTTTTATAAAAGATGACAGTCAGTCATCTTGAAAAACAGCCCTGTCACACTAAAATACGGCCAATTATGCTATAATTTGGTTATGAAAACCTACGAAAACGTTTATCAGCTATTAGAAAAAAGCGACACCTTTATCACCGGTGAGTATTTAGCTGAACAGCTCAGCCTTTCACGGACAGCCATTTGGAAAGCCATTAAAAAGTTAGAAAAACAAGGCATTGTTATTGAAGCCGTAAAAAATAAGGGCTACCGGCTGTGCAGCGGTGATCTTCTGCTGCCGGAAAAAATTGCTGAGGAACTGCAGATCGCCGTATCCATGAATGACAGCAGCCTCTCTACCCAGCTGGATGCTAAAAAAGGGATCGAGACAGCCAACCAAACACCTCACCTTTATCTGGCTACACAGCAGGGTAAAGCCAAGGGACGCTTTGAACGCCCTTTTTTTACAGCAGAGCAGGGAGGGATTTACATGTCCCTTCATTTCAAACCTCAACTGTCTTTCAACCAGACTAAGCCCTATACTCTGATGGTCGCCGCATGCATTGTCAAGGCCATTTCCAGACTGACCGGCATTGAGACTGAAATCAAATGGGTCAATGACATTTATTTAGACGGCAAAAAAGTAAGCGGGATTCTCACTGAAGCTATTGCTTCCGTTGAAACAGGCTCCATTACAGATATTATTATCGGAGTCGGACTTAATTTTTTTATCAGGGACTTTCCTGAATCTCTGGCTAATAAAGCAAGGTCGCTTTTCAGCACAGAACAGCCGACGATTAGCCGCAATCAGCTGATTACTGAAATTTGGAAGCTCTTTTTTACGATCCCTGAAAAAGACTTGCTTAAAGTTTACAAAGAAAAGTCACTCGTATTGGATAAAACGATTACTTTTGCAGAAAACGACAGAACCTATCGGGGGACTGCTTACGATATTACCGATCGGGGAGAACTGCTGGTCAGACTTGACAACGGTCAAAAAAAGACACTGACCAGCGGGGAAATCAGTCTTTCCTCTTGGTAGTGTCGAAGACATTTTTAGTAAACTGTGAAATCAGATAGGCTCGCTGTAAGTTACGCAGCAGTAAAATGCCCCAAAAACCAGCAATAAGGTAGTCTTGGCTAAAAATAGCATCGTTTAAAAAATAAGTTTCAAAGGCACATACTACCGCCATTAATAAAAATTGTCCTTTAGTCATGCTTTTATTATAGCATATCTTCATCAATTCTTAAAAAAGAAACATCCGCTCCGCTCTTGCTGCTGCAGGCCAAGCTGACTGACCGTCCCGCCTTTTCTCTTTGCCTCACTGCTGATGAGAAGCATACTTCAGATCACAGCACCCTAAGGTATAGAAGCACAGCGATTTTCCCTCTTCATTAACTTACCAGCTGACCATCTCAAGCTAATCGGCTACCGTCTCAATCTTATCGGATAGAAACGCAAAGGCTTCCGGAATCAGATCATCTTTACCGCCTTCCTGCACAGTTTCCTCCTGTTTTTGACTCTTAAAGGTTTCTGCGAATTCTGCACGAATTTGATCAAAATCAGAGCGCGGAACAGCAAGAATATTTGGAGAAAAGCCTGCCGCCTGACTCATAATATTACCAAAAACTGCGTTAAGGTCGCTTCGTTTCATGGCTTGTTCTGCATTAAAAGCGGCCTTAAAAGCCAGAATAGCCGTTTCACTATTTGCCAGGACGGGCTCAGCCCCCAATAAAAGCGCGCGGTCCTGCGCCTTAATACTGTCTAAAATTTCATTCCATGCTCCCTTTAAAGCATCTAGGTAAGCGCGCGACTGCTCACTGTCAGCGACAGTCTCCTGCATAATTTTCAGTATTTTTTCTTTATCAACCTTATACTTAAAGGCTGTTTTGGCCTTAACTTCCGGTGGCTGTTTGTCTGATACCGGCTGACCTGAACGCAAGGCTGCTATTTCTTTTTTGAGCTGGCTCACCTCTTTTTGCAGCTCCTCAATTTCAGCTGCAGACGGGCTCGTCTGCTCAGATTCCAGAGGCATTTCTGCCAGCTGAATGGTCATCATTTCAGCATATACCTTTGGATGAGTCCCCTGTTTAATAGACTGGAGGCTTGCAGTTATTAGATCAATCATTTTAAAGACTGTTTCCTGCTTAAAAGCGAGATTATCTTGAAAAACAGCGCTTCTTTGAGAAGCATCCCCTCCCGACTGAACAACCAGCACGTCACGCAGATAGGTGAGCAGGTCAGTCGCAAAACGGCTCATACTTTTGCCGCTGTCAAAGATAAGACTCAAACGGTTCAGGGCAGATAAGGTGTCATGATGCAGCAAATCGTTAACATAATCATCCAGTGCAGTCAATGAAATACTGCCGGTAATTTCTTCGGCAACCGCTAAGGAAACTTCCTTATCCGTTGTTAAACTGAGGGCCTGATCTAAGATAGATAAGGCATCACGCATGCCGCCTTCTGCCCTCCTTGCAATCAATGAAAGTGCTTCAGGTTCATAGCTGACAGTTTCCTGATCCAAAATAGCAGCCAGATGCGTTTCAATTGCTGCCGACTTAATTGTTTTAAATTCGAAACGCTGCACACGCGAAAGAATAGTGGCCGGAATTTTGTGAAGTTCTGTTGTTGCTAAAATAAAAACAACATTTTCTGTCGGTTCTTCCAGAGTTTTTAAGAGCGCATTAAATGCCCCTGTTGAGAGCATGTGAACCTCATCGATGATATAAACCTTGTAGGTTGCCCGGCTGGGAGCATAGGTGGATTTATCACGAATTTCTCTTATCTCATCAACACCGTTGTTTGAGGCAGCATCAATTTCCATCACATCCTCTAAGCTTCCCTTAGTGATGTCACGGCAGATATCACATTGATTGCAGGGCTCGCCATCAACTTGATGCGGACAGTTCATCGCCTTAGCAAAAATTTTAGCCGCACTGGTTTTTCCGGTACCTCGCGGTCCCGAGAAAAGGTAAGCATGGCTGATTTTACCGCTGGCTACAGCCTGTTTTAACGTTGTTGAAACAACTGTCTGGCCGACCATTTCCGAAAAAGTCTGGCTGCGGTACTTACGATAAAGCGCTTGATACATTATTTGTTAACTCCGAACATTTCAAAATTCCAGCAGGTTTCGTCCAGTAGCAGTGAAACAAATGCTTCCAAATAGCTTTGATCAACAGCATCGTAATCACCAATCAAAGCTGAATCTAAATCCAGAACCCCAACTAATTGACCGTCTTTAACCATCGGCAGCACAATTTCACTTTTTGCTGCTGAATCACAGGCAATATAATTCGCGTAAGTTCCTACATCGTCAACAATGACAGTCTGCTGCCTTTGAGCAGCTTCACCGCACACACCCTTACCCATAGCAATACGTACACAGGAAACATTTCCTTGAAAAGGACCGAGTATTAGCTGCTGTCCATCAAAAAGATAGAAACCTGCAAACACAGAATGAGGCAGTGCTGTCTTTAAGAGAGCACTGGCATTGGCTAAATTCGCCAGTACATTAGATTCATCGGCGAAAAGTGATTTCGCCTGAGCCAATAAAAGCTGATAATTGTCTGTTTTCTTTTTTTTCTTATCCATATACCTATTATTATAACAAAAAACACTTATATTAAAAGCAGAAACAAACTGAATAAAAGCTGTTTTAGCTATCAGTTCCAAAGGCTGTGCCTGTATGCTGGCTTTATTTCGGCGAAACCTGCTTAAATGCTGATAAAAATTTAACAGCCAAGCAAAAGAAAATGCTGTTTTAATGACAGATGTCATAAAAACTTAATATCCATCTTATTTACTTAGTGCTATACTGGGTTTGTTATTACTAAATGAGGCTGGTCTTCTGTGGAAAAATGCCCGCATCACTTTCTGATAGGGCAGCGGTAGATTATGGAAATTATATGGACCCACGATTTTTCTAAAGCAGAATCAGGCTCTTATGATATTAATAAAGTCCGTCCTAAAATACAAGTGAAAAAGATGGCCTGTGTGCTTTGTACTAACAATTAATAGAGAAGCCGTAGACGTCTGGTAGTGGGACAGAACTTTTGTCAAGGATAAAAAGTTTGTTGCCTCACCCCCGCAAGGCCTAGTAGGTATAGGTATTTTAAAGCTTTGAAAAAGCGACTAAAATGTCACTAGACGACTAGCGTCTTGAAAAAGGCTAGAATCGATTTAAAAGTTAAAATTTTTACCGCACCCTTCTAGTCGTTCTGGCAGAGGGGCGTCTGCGAAATCAAAGATTTCGGACTTACCGTCAGCCGTAAACGTCTGAAGGCTTTATCGGCTTAACAGCCGACCGCACCCTTCTAGTCGTTCTGGCAGAGGGGCGTCTGCGAAATCAGAGATTTCGGACTTACCGTCAGCCGTAAACGTCTGAAGGCTTTATCGGCTTAACAGCCGACCGCACCCTTCTAGTCGTTCTGGCAGAGGGGCGTCTGCGAAATCAAAGATTTCGGACTTACCGTCATTTTCATACGGATTTTTTAACGGGCTTTGTATCTTGGTGTAATTGAACACGCCCTAAGAGCTGTGCAAAAAAGATAGCACTCCCTTGAGTCTTTAGGACTCATCGATCAGGCTCCTATTTTTGCTTTGCTCTTTTAACGGGCTTTATATCTTGTTAATTGAACACGCCCTAAACGCTGCGGGAAAAAGATGTCCTGACTTAGAATCTGGCGATTCGTCAGTCAGTCCCCTATTTTCCTTTTGCGTTCTTAACGGGTTTTGTATCTTGTTGTGAGGAGAGAGGGGTTATGATAAAAGAAAAACGCAACAAAGGTTTTGTGGCGAATTTAGTTATTGGTATTATTTTTTTGCTGATTGCTGTAGCTTATCTGGTTTTTACTTATTACAATACCGACATTAGCAGGATTAAAAGCAATAATATCCTTTATAATGGTCAGGCGACTGCAGCTGAAAACGGCAGCAATCTTGTTATTGATATCTATGGTATCGACTATGAGCCAATTGCAGATATTGACGGACACAATACCGTCCTTTGGCTTGTTGCATTTCGGGACGGCTATGTGGCTTTAGAGGCAAAGGAAGATGATAAAGCAATTGCGCAGCTGATTAAAAAAGGAGACAGTCTGGCCGACAACCCTGAACAATTGGCTGTTACTTACTATAATGCCAACTACAGCAGTAAAGAGCAGATTCAAAATTATTCCGCTTCCCTTAAAGGAATTATGGAAGAGATTGCAGGCCCTACATCAGATTTGAGCCAGAACTTTATTTACGACAACTATGTATCGCTTTCCCATCTGCAAAATGATCGGCAAACATCTTATATTGTTGGTGCTATTTTTGGCGGCCTCGGTCTTTTCTTCATTGTGACCGCATTCTTTACAAAACGCCGTGTCAATCGTGCTTACGATGAGCTTTATCAGCAATACCCTGAACTAAATGGCAACATTGCCTCTCTTGCTGCTGAGTCGTCATTCCACGATGACAGTTTGCAGATTGTTATTTACAAACACCATCTCATCAGCTATTACCAAGGACTGAGTTTAATGAATCTTGATGAAATTGTCCAGCTCTACCATCATATTTTAACGGTGAGGCGGTCGTTTATCGCAGTCAGCCGTCGGTCTACTTTGATTGGTTTGAAAGATAACGATAAAAAACAATACCGTGTCCCAATTAAAAACATCGGCAAAAAAACGGATGACCAGCTGCAAGCTACTTTTAATTACCTGCATGAGCATTTCCCTCATATCCAGTTAGGAAAGTAGAAGCACTGAGGCCAGACTTCACATAATTCTTGGCTACTTTATAAAAGCCTGCTGCAAGAGATTCATACTCTTGCAGCAGGCTTTTTAGCATTGGCTGGTCAGCAAAACAGGGCTGGAAACCAAAAAGGATAGAGATGCGAACGTTTTTACCTACTCTATTTAGAGTTTGCTGCCTTATTCTCCCAGCACTCTATAGCCCTTTTCGGTGACTAAAACAGCTTGATGATTGTTAATAGGAAGGAGCTGGACTTTATCCCGATACTCTTCTATGGTCTGCTGACAGGCGGTTACAAACGGCTCTTCACCAAAATGAGGTAAAATCGAAAAATCAACCAAGGCAAGAGCTGTCGTATCGGTCAGTTCGGGTGCCAAATCAGAACTGTCCATTATCCCGGCATAGGAGATATCAGGTGCCGTAATAATCGCTCCTGCTGATTCTCCGGCATAAAGCATCCCTTCCGACAAACGCCTGCAAATAAGAGACAGTAAGTTTTTCTTCTTTAACTCCTGCAAAAGATAAAAGGTATTGCCTCCTGAAACAGCTAAAACCGAGCATGTTTCTATCTTTCTTGCTGCGTCTTTTTCTGACATTTCTGCAATATCTGCTGCAGTGACCGTTAACCCGATCTCTTCAAAACCCTTATAGACCTGATCGATAAAGTGCCTGTACTCTTCAACTTGTGCTGCTGTTGTGATAAACAGCATGTCCTTTCCTATTTTATCCTTATTCAGTACAGTTAAGAGAAGATCCTTTGTCTCTGCAAAGGAGGAAGTCAAAAATAAAGTCATCAATAAAACTCCTTTCTTGATTTAATGACAGGCTAGCTGCACTTATATTACAGGTAAAAATAGTAAACAAAAATATCATTGGGGACAATGATATTTTCATTTTCTTAATAGTATTCCCCTTGGCGATAGTCCCATGAATTGAAGTGGTCGGACAAATGCATCATTATTTTATCAATGTCAAGACCTTTGCGGATAACCACCGGACAAGGTGTAACAGAACGGCTCCCCTTTCCTTGTTCAGGAATTAAAGTTCCGTCTGCATCAACCATTGAAACCATAACACCTTGTTCATAGCGAGTCTCTACCGTCTTATCTGGCTGGATTGATGCCACGTAATCATCGGCTTCAATAACAAGATCAACATACGATTCGATACGCTGACCAATACCTTCCACTTTCCCGCGGTTGCCTTTTCCTGACGGGTTAGCAGACGAAGCATAGACCATGCGTCCCTCTTTTTCCCACATTTCCTTGGCGATCTGTTCGCCTGCTACACCAAATTTGATAACAAAACAAGATGTGCCGCGACTATCCGTCATCAACTCCTCACGACCGTCACCGTATGCCTGCAATTGCTCATAAGCCTCTTTCCGCCATGGCAGAATACAGCCAAGAAGAATGTCTTCATCCCAGTGTTTTTGATAAAAAGCGTCAATTTCAGGCGTTAGCTGAGCAAGAGTGCGCAGTTCCTCCATACTGCCGCAAAGTACCACACCTGGTTTGTTGCGCTTGCGCTCTTTAGCTGCAAATTTACGTTCCAGTCCTTCTTTATCAGCAGTCATAATGATATAGCCTACCTTAGTCGGACAGACAATAACACCGCCCTGACTCTTAACAATATCAAGACCTTCTTGTGACAGCTCGCCGTTCCAGTGGATATGTTTCGTCATAACAGATTGTTCTCCATCTAAATTTTAATCATACCTTATTAGTTTATCATGCTCACTTGCAAAAAGCAATAAATTTTCTGAATTTTCCAAACTGGCAGTTCAACTTCAGCAGCTTCTATGTGAAGCTGCTGCAAAAAGCAGAAACCTTTATACTGCTGATTGGGACTTACTGCCAGTATTTAGGCCGATTCTTTTCATAATCTGCAATAAGCTTTTCATACTGCAAAGTGATGCCAATATCATCTAAACCGTTTAGCAGCTTATTCTTCCATTCCCTGTCAATATCGAAATGAAACCTTCCTACAGGGGAGATGATGGTCTGTTCAGCCAGATCTACTGTCAGCTCATCATCAGGCTTTAAAGCCGATAATTTTTGGCGTACGTCCAAAGGCTGAACAATTGGCAAAACGCCGTTGTTGAGATCATTATTATAATGGATATCGCCAAAAGAGCCGGCAATAATGACTTTGAAACCATAATCCGCCAAGGCCCAGGCCGCATGCTCACGCGATGACCCTGCACCGAAATTATCACCTGTAATCAGAATTGTCGCCTGACGGTAAGCTGGCTGATTAAAAATAAAATCAGGATCTTCTGTATAGTTATCGTCAAGGTAGCGCCATTCGTACATCAAATATTTCCCAAAGCCTTTTTTGTCGATCAGTTTCAAAAATTGTTTAGGCAGTATTTGGTCGGTATCAATATTATCATTCATCAAAGGGACAGTTGTTCCCGTATATACTGTAAATTTATCCATTATTTTCTCCCAGCGGCTAACACTTAAACTTTTCGTTCGATTTTTTAACCAAAACTCAGCTGCTCTGCAAAATTCTTCGGGTCTGCTGCTTTAGCTGTCTAAACTGATCTCAATCGGCTTTCCGGGAGCTGTCTAACATCAATAAAGTGCCCTGCTATAGCTGCTGCTGCTGCCATGGCCGGACTGCACAAATGAGTTTTGGCCCCTACGCCCTGCCGATCTTCAAAATTGCGGTTGCTGGTGGAAGCACAGTGCAGTCCGTTTGGTACCTTGTCCGGATTCATCCCCAGACACATGGAGCAGCCAGGTTCACGCCATTCAAAACCAGCATCTGTGAAAATTTTATCCAAACCAATTCGCTCAGCTGCCCGCTTAACCGGACGGCTCCCCGGAACCACAATAGCTGTTAAATGAGGAGCAATACGCTTACCTTTGACAAATTTTGCCGCTTCCTTTAGATCACTTAAACGCGCATTAGTGCAAGAGCCTAAAAAGACATAGCCCAATTTAATGTCTTTGGCTGTCTGTCCGGGTTCAAGCTCCATATAATGATAGGCTCTTTCATCGTTCATATCGCTGATTTCCGGAAATGGCCGGCCAAATTCCACACCCATAGAAGGATTAGTCCCCCATGTGACCATCGGTGCTAAGTCGGACACATCTAATTCAATGACTTTATCGTATTCAGCATCTTGATCAGACACCAGAGTTTGCCAATCGGCTACTGCTGCATCAAAATCTTTTGGAGCATGCTCCTTGTCTTTAAGATAGTCAAATGTTTTTTGGTCAGGATTCATAATCCCCATTTTAGAACCAAACTCAATAGACATATTGCAGATTGTCATCCGCTCTTCCATACTTAGGTCATCAATAGCTTCACCAACATATTCGACCACATGACCAACCCCGACAGCCACTCCGTAACGGGCAATCAGAGCCAAGACATAATCTTTAGAATAGACCCCTTTTTGCGGCTTGCCGATAAACCGAACCAGCAGTTTTTTAGGCTTAACCTGCCAAATGGTTTGAGTCGCAAAAACATGTTCAACCTCTGTTGTCCCGATACCAAAACCGATAGCGCCAAAAGCACCATGGGTAGCCGTATGGCTGTCACCGCAGACGATAAACTTGCCGGGCTGAGTACGTCCGGTTTCCGGCCCGACCATATGCACAATACCCTGATGCTCAGATCCGTGACTGGCATGAGGAATACCAAATTCCACGACATTACGGGCTAAGGCATCCATCTGTGCTTTAGAAATCACATCACGGATATCGTAAATATTAACAGTAGGGACATTGTGATCAAAAGTGCCGAATGTCAAATCCGGCCGGCGCACCTTCCGACCGGCCTCCCTCAGGCCGTCAAATGCCTGAGGACTGGTCACTTCATGGATATAGTGCTGATCTACATACATGAGCTGGGGTTCCCCCTCTTTGCCGGTTATGGTATGCCTTTCCCATAATTTATCAAAAATCGATTTTCCGCTCATCCTTCTTCCCCCAAAAATTCACATCAGGCCTAAAACAAACAGCTGCCAGCTCCAGCAAAAACTTGGCTGGCAGGACAGACAAGGTCATAAACACTGACGGTTACTGCTAAATATGACAAATCAGCTCAATCCAAATGACTGATAACAGCTTCAGTCACCTCAGCCGTATCTGCGCTGCCGCCTAAATCTCTTGTCATTATCCCTTGTTTCAGCGTCTCAGATACAGCTCTTTCAATCATTTCTGCGCCAGCAGCTTCTGCAAAAGATTCCCGCAGCATCATAGCAACCGATAAAACCATTGAAATCGGATTAGCAATTCCTTGGCCGGCGATATCAGGAGCAGAACCGTGGATAGGCTCGTAAAGGCTTGGTCCGTCTTCTGAATGGCTGGCTGACGGCATTACTCCCAAAGTTCCGGGCAGAACAGAAGCCTCATCTGACAAAATATCGCCAAAAAGATTTTCTGTCACTATCACATCAAAACGTGACGGATCTGTAATCATCAGCATTGCTGCACTGTCAACCAGCTGATGTTCAAGTGTTACATCTGGAAATTCTGCTGCCACTTCATCAGCAAGCCGATGCCACAATTTAGAAGTGGCCAGCACATTTTCCTTATCAATACTGGTGACTTTCCTGCGGCGCCTCTGAGCAATGGTAAACGCTTTATACAGAATACGGCGAATTTCTTCAGCCGAGTAAGTATTAATATCATGCGCCTTATCCGCCTCAAGCTGATGCTCGCCAAAGTAAATGCCGCCTGTCAGTTCACGCACAAGAACAAAGTCCACATCTCTAATAAGCTGCTCCTTAAGAGGTGATAAATGCTTAAGAGCAGGAAAAATCTGAACCGGACGGATATTAGCAAATAAATGGAGCTCTTTGCGTAAAGTCAGCAACCCCTGTTCCGGCCGCACAGGAGCTTGATTGTATTCAGGACTGCCAATAGCTGCCAGCAAAACAGCATCCGCTTTTTTGGCAGCTGTCAGCGTACTGTCCGGCAGCGGATGGCCGCAGGCAGCAATGGCCGCCCCGCCAAAAAGCCTTTCACTAACCTCATAGCTAAACCCGATTTTACGAGCTGCCGCAGCTAATACCTCCAGCCCTGCGGCCATAATCTCCGGCCCAATACCATCACCAGCCAGACTTACAATATGTTTTACCATCTCATCTCCTCATAACAAGATACAAAAGGCGTTCAAGCTCACAGCAAAAATAGGAAATTGACGATGTTTCTTTAGAAACAAGGAAATTTATCTTTTTTGCACAGCTCTTAGGGCTTGTTCAGTTCAAACAAGATACAAAGCCCGTTTAAGCTTACAGATAGTAAGCCGGAAATTTTTTCCTTTCTGACTCACTTTTGATAGCTTATTTGAGCCGATAGCCAGTCTTTGTCATTTTCTCAAATGTTCTTTTTTATATTTTTGCTTAATTTGGATAGTCATGTTCTGATACTTTATGTCCGATTTCACCGGCATTCTCTTTCTGTACCAGAGTATTGGCATTGATGTAAGCAATGGCGCTGGCTTTTAAGACATCAAAATCAAGACCTGAGGCATTAAAGATAGTATCAGTATCAATATTTTCAACAGAAACCAGCACACGCGCCTGCGCATCAATACCGTCTGTAACAGCTTCAATATTGTAGCTGTCCAATCTGACAGTTTGATTAAAGAATTTGTCAATTGCGTTAAAAATAGCCTCAACTGAGCCCTGGCCATTAGCTAGAACTTCAACAATTTCATTATCAGCATTAATCATAGAAACAGCAGCTGTCAACGTTTCATCAGCATTCGATGTCACTTTAAGATTATTAAAGCGGAAACCTTCCGGATTTTCAACATCTCTTCCAATAACCAAGGCTTGGATATCTGCATCAGTAATATCGTGTTTTTTATCTGCCAACTGTTTAAATTTGGCGAAGAAATCAGCTATCTCAGATTCTGAAAAATCAAAACCAAGAGCTTTTAATTTTTCAACAAAAGCGTGACGGCCTGACAGTTTGCCTAAAGGCAGCGAATTCTGTTTCACTCCCACAAGTTCGGGGGTAATAATCTCATAGGTCAGAGGGTTTTTTAGAACCCCATCCTGATGGATACCCGATTCATGTGAGAAGGCATTGCCGCCGACAACTGCCTTATTTTTAGGAACCGGAATGCCTGAATAGCGCGATACCATATCCGATGTATGAACTGTTTCATTGAGCACAATAGCAGACTCTGCTTGAAAATAGTCCTGACGAATATTAAGCGCAACAGCTACTTCCTCAAGGGCGACATTGCCGGCACGTTCACCAATTCCGTTAACCGTTCCTTCAACACGGCCGGCACCGTTTTTTATAGCGGCCAGCGTATTAGCAGTGGCCATTCCAAGGTCATCGTGACAGTGCGGACTAAATATAACAGTGCGGCTTGTTTTTACATTTTTTATCAAATAATCAAAGATGGCACCATATTCTTCCGGCGTTGTAAAACCAACTGTATCAGGAATATTGATATAGGAAGCACCGGCATCTACTGCCGTCTGCACCACCTGAAGAAGATAGTCCAGTTCGGTACGCGTAGCATCTTCGGGAGAAAATTCCACTACATCAAATTTCGTCCGCGCATAACGGACATGCTCCTTGATAATATCAAGGATTTCTTCTTTTGATTTTTTTAGTTTAAACTCTCTGTGAATAGGACTGGTTGCGATAAAAACATGGCACTGTGGGTACTTAGCCTCTTTAATAGCTTCATAGCAGGCATCAATATCTGACTTTACAGAACGAGCTAAAGCAGAAACAGCAGTCTTTGTCATGGCCGCAGCAATTTGTCTGGCTGCTTCAAAAGAGTCCGGGCTGGCAGCCGGAAAACCGGCTTCAATCGAAGAAATGCCCCATTTTTCCAGCTGTTTGGCGATAGCAACCTTTTCCTTAACCGAAAAATTCACACCCGGTGTCTGCTCGCCATCACGAAGCGTTGTATCAAGAAATTCAATGTTACGCATATCAAACCACCTTCTAAAAATCCTGACAGCTGCTAATCTTGTGCAAATGCTAAAGCCTGGACACACAGCAGCAAAATCATTAACAAAAAAAACATCCCGCAAGGTTAATTCCAAGCGAGATGTTTTTTTACTCCCGCTTGGTAAGCCAAACAGGACTAATGCTTTTGCATTAGCCCTCATCCCGCAATAGTAAAACTGTTTTTGCTGCGAATGTCATTTGACTGATTCCCTTCCTTTATAACTTGTTAACATGATATAATTTTCTGATTATTTTGTCAATAGGCAAAATTTAAAAACTGAAAAGTTTAGTAAACAAGTCCCTTATTTATGTGTCTATACGGCATAAGCTGCTGAGAGCCTTATTACGGTAGGTGATATCCTCTCGTTTTGTAAAGCCGACACTTGCCCAAAAGGCATTTGCTGTCTGATTTTTGGTAAAGACCAGCAGGGCAACTTTATGAATCCCTTCTTCTTTCAGGGCTTCTAAACTATGTTTGACCAAACTGCTTGCTATTTTCTGCCGGCGGCAGTCCGGGTGAACAGCCGTGTGATAAATATAGCCCCGACGTCCGTCATGCCCTGCCATAATGGCTCCAATAACCAATAAGATTTTTGCCAGCTTCTGCAACAAAACAGGTTTTAGGATTGCGCCTTAAAAAAACAGCCACTCCTTCTTGTGAATCATCCAGATGGTTTAAGCCCATCCCTTGGCAGGATAACCAAAGCTGATAAAGTTTATCATAATCTTCGAGCTGCATTGTCCGGATAATCATTAGGCTCCCTCCTTTTTCTTTACAAAATATAAAATGTAATGGCCGTAAAGACTGACTTTTGTTTTTCTATCTCAGTTATTTTTGATTTAAAATGCTGGCTACCTTTGTATTGATTAAATCAATTGCTACAGTATTTGAAACCCCTTCAGGAATAACGATATCGGCATAGCGCTTTGTCGGCTCAATAAATTGATGATACATTGGCTTAACAACTGTCATATACTGCTCAATAATGCTGTCCAGACTGCGGCCTCTCTCCTGCATATCCCTCTTGATACGGCGGATGAGACGAATATCATCATCTGTGTCCACAAAAAGTTTTATATCCATCAAATCCCGTAAACGCCGGTCTTCCAGCACTAAAATTCCTTCAACAATAAAAACATCCTGCGGTTCCTGACGGTAGCTTTGGCTGCTGCGCGTATGGCGGGTATAATCATAAATAGGAATATCGACCGGACGGCCGGCAATTAATTCATTGAGATGTTCAATCATAAAAGCCGTGTCAAAAGCTAAAGGATGATCATAATTTGTCGTTACACGCTCTTCAAAGGTGAGGTGGCTTTGATCTTTGTAATAAGAATCATGTTCAATCATAGCAATTCTGGCATCGGGAAAATTGGACAGAATAGCGCGTGATACACTTGTCTTGCCGCTCCCCGAACCGCCTGTTACCCCAATAATAATCGGTTTTTTAGCCATCTTTTACTCCAAATCTAATATACAATAAAAACAAGCCTGTCCGGCTGCAGCTGCACTGGATTGTCCTGATTTTCAGCCGGTGTAAGCTCAATTCTTTCTCTTTATTTTACCTTAATTCGTGCTATAATAAAAGCAGTAATTTTTTAGATAGGGACTATTATGATTTCTGCATTTCCGCAAATATGGCAACAAAAGTTAAGGGAAAACCGTTTTACAGAACTGACTCCTATTCAAAAGGAAATATTTGACATTATTTCTCAAGGGGATAATATTCTTGGAATCAGTCCGACAGGCACTGGAAAAACATTGGCTTATCTGTTTCCCAGCCTGCTCAAGTTAAAAAAAGGTTCAGCCCAGCAGCTGCTTATTCTGGCACCCAATACAGAGTTAGCCGGACAGATTTTTAAAGTCACCAAAGAATGGGCAGAACCGCTCGGTTTGACAGCCCAGCTCTTCATCTCCGGCTCCAGTCAAAAACGTCAGATTGAACGGCTCAAAAAAGGGCCAGAAATTCTTATCGGGACACCTGGCCGCGTTTTTGAGCTGGTCAAACTCAAAAAAATAAAAATGATGAAAGTAGACAGCATTATTCTCGATGAATTTGATGAACTTTTGAGCAGCTCTCAGCATTCCTTTACGGACAATATCATAAAACGTGCTGCCCGTAAGCAGCAGCTGATCTATATAGGAGCAAGTCGGCAAACAGATAAAAGTCTGTTGGCAGCTGATACTAGAATCATTGATTTATCCGCTCAAAAACACAGTCATATTGCCCACTACTACATACAAACAGACAAGCGCAATAGGTCAGAGCTCCTGCGTAAGTTTGCTAATATTCCAGAGTTTCATGCCCTTGTTTTTTTCAATACGCTTTCTGATTTAGGGGCCTGTGAAGAGAGACTCCAGTACAGAGGGGCTGCAGCAGCGTCTCTCGCCAGCGATATTAATATCAAGGAACGAAAGGCGGTACTGGAGCAATTTAAAAACAGGGAACTGTCTTTGTTGCTGGCCACAGATTTAGCGGCCAGAGGGATCGATATCAATGGTTTGGAATATGTTATTAACTTTGAAACCGCACATGACAAAGATGTCTACACACACCGAGCCGGCAGAACTGGCAGAATGGGACATTCAGGCGCTGTTATCACTTTTATCACCCATAATGAAGATTTAGAAAGACTGCAAAGGTTTGCTGATGTTTCGGAAGTTTACCTCAAAAACCAACAGCTCTATTTAAAGGAATAGCTTTGCTAAAAAACAGTCTGGGACTCTTTAAAGAAAAAGTCCCAGACTGTTTTTTTGATTATCAGCAGATAGTGGCAACAAAACCGCTCCCTTAGTTTCCTAAAGGGCTGGGCTCTATGCCTTAGACAAACTTTCAATAACATCCTCTAAGCGTGAAATAGAACTTACAGGCAGAGCAGTTTTAGGATTGTCTTGATTAAAGGACAGTAAAAAGTTCAAACGAACCTGCATTCTTTCCCGAATCAGCTGTTTATAATTCTCATCAAAGCGTGAAACTGGATAAGCATCCAGATCTAAGTACTCAAAATGCTCCAGAGGTCCAAAAGGCTTAAATGTCCCCTTGTTTTCGACAATTTGCTCAATAATATTCAGACTTATATTTTTAGGGATGCTTCTGCCCATATACTGTCCGGTATTAATGATATAGCAGTCAACTCCGGCTTTAAATAAAGCTAAAAATTTACGATAGTCCTCAACTAGAGGGTAAACTCTGAATGGATTGGCAAAAGGCTCAATGACAAGGCTTTGACGGGCTCCAGAAATATTTTCTGCATTGGAACGTTTGGTCATTAAAGTACAGCCCATGGTTGTTGCCACCACTGGATCATTGATTTTTATCAAAGGCGGCAGTGAATCATCCTTCATAATCCAAAAAATCGCATTAATCGCTTCATTAATCCGGTCTACCCGATTAGGAGTTGCAAAACGTGATTTAACGGTTCGGCCGTTGCCATTGCGGATATCCTCGGTAACAAGTTTTTTACGGCGGTTTTCATCCATAGTCACACCGCAGTTCTGGACAGTAACAAAATAATCCTGCTCCGGATGGCCGGTCGGATAATCATTGGTTTTATCGAAATAAGCAGGTTCTAGCGCAACAGAGGAACCATCTTTAACGGAAATAATAAAGGCGTCATCATGCAGAACTTTGATATCGTACTTATTGCCGTGCTTAGCGTGTGTTAAGGTCGATTTACCTGAACCTGACAGGCCGAAAAAGGAAGCGACATAATTTTTGCTATCTTTTTTACCCTGCTTCTGCTTAAAAATCTTAAGGCCGCCATGGCAGGCCACGTAACCATTCCGCGCCGCAGTACCCCAAGCCAAGGTCAATGTTGCTTTCTTCAATTCTCCGAAATAATTTAAACCAAGAATGATGACACAATTATGTCTGGTATCAAAATAAGCTAAACCGTCCGGATAGTCAGGGTGGGACCATTTAGGATCAAAGAAAACAAAAATATCATCCTCTTCATACTGTTTAGACACTTTTAGACGGTTCTTAAATTCCTCATCCAAAATCTGAAAGTTCAGCAGCCAAGAGTAAAGATTATTAATTTCTTCTTCCGGCACCATCAGGTGGGCTCTGGCCATAAAAGTTTCATCAAGTCCGACAATGGCATCGGCTTTATAAAATTTTCTTTTATGAGATTGGTAAACGGCACTTCTGGCAATTGTTAACAAACGTTCATCTTCTTCACTGTCTCTGCCGTAAATTCTTCTGGCCTTAGCTGTTCTGCCTACAATTGCTCCTGAGTTGGTCAGCAATACCCTGGCATAAGAAGGCAGCCCCAGTTCTTTTGTATGAATAACCGGCATGTCCAGTACAACAGTTCCTGCAGCAACCGAAGCCAGCTGATAAGCTTCTTCCAAGGTCTTAATAGAAATAACCTGATTTTCATAAAAAGCTGTCTCAACAATCGTTTTTAAGGGTGAAAAAAATGAACTGTCTTTGCTCATCTCTTCCGTTGAAAATTGTTTCCGTGTAACCATCCATTCCTCCTCTATTAAGATACAAAGGCCTTAAAAACGCAGAGAGAAAATAAAAAGCTAGACAAAGAGCTAAAAAGTTCCAAGGCAGGCTGTTATCTCTCACAGCGTTTAGGCCATATTCAGCTACAACAATATTCATCTTATCCTATTATACCACAAATAAAAGAAAGCGCTGCCATTTTTTTGTCTCTCCCGCATTCTTTTTAAAGACAAGCCTTACCTGCCAAAACTGGAAAAAGTCAGGATCTTAGGAGCTGATCCAAGCTTAAACAAGCAAACATAAGTCTTACAGCACTCTTTGCTGTTATTATAACAAAAAAACCGGGACAAGAGTCCCGGCCCTACTGCTCATAAAAAACAGATAAACCATAAATTTCCCTATAAAACCAACTGTCTTACGATTTGATATCAAAGACAACAGACTTAATTCTGGTCATAGCTTCAATTGAGTATTTAACTCCCTGTGTATTCACACCGGATTTCTTAGCTCCCAAGAATGGGAAATTATCTGTTCCGCGCTGTGTTTTGTTATTAATATGAACAGTACCGACTTCAAGCTGTTCAGCAATCTTAAAGGCCAGCGGATAATCATTCGTGAAGACCGCACTTTGCAGACCGAATTCAGATTGATTAGCAATATGAATGGCTTCCTCAACAGACTGAACACGGATAATCGGCAGAACCGGACCAAACGGTTCCTCCCAAGCCAAACGCATATCAGTCGTCACATTATCAAAGACTGCCGGATAAATGGTGTTTCCTTCACGCTTAAGTTCAGTAAGAGCTGTTGCACCTTGTTCTTTTGCATCAAGGATAAGACCTTCAACATAGTCAGCAGCTTTAGTATCAATCAGCGGTGTAATATCCGTATTGTCTTCAGGCATACCAACCGTTAAGTTAGCCACCCGCTCAACAATAAGCTCAGACAGCTTATCAGCTATACTGTCCATTACCAGCACACGCTTAACAGCTGTACAGCGTTGACCGGAGTAACCAAAAGCACCGTCAACAATCTGTTTAGCTGTCAGTTCAAGATCTGCATCCTCAAGAACAATAGCGGCATCCTTACCGCCTAATTCCAGCATAATCGGGCGCATACCAGCCAAACGGCCGATATTTTCACCAACAGGTGTTGAACCAGTAAAGTTGATAAAGTCAACCGCTTTGTGCTCAACAATATAATCACCGATGACAGAACCCCGTCCGGTAATCGTATTGAAAACACCAACAGGCAGTCCGGCTTCAGCAAAAGCTTCTGCCAAAAGAAGCCCGGAGATAGACCCTTGCGTCGGCGGTTTAAAAGCCACTACATTCCCTGTAATAAGAGCCGGTGCAATTTTCGAACCGGCTAGGTTGACCGGATAGTTAAAAGGCGAAATGGCTAAAACAAGCCCCACCGGTTCACGGCGAACAACCGAAATCTTTCTCTTGCTGGCTGCTTCAAAACTGCCGCCTTCAAGCACTTCACCTTGCGTCCGAACACCTTCGGCAGCTGCAAACTCCATAATTTCTACGGTACGTGTTACTTCACCGACAGACGATTTAAGCCCCTTAGCTATTTCTTTAGAAAGAACAGAACCAATGGCCTCAGCTTTGCTCTGCAAGATTTCAGCGGCCTTGCGGATATAATTTGCCCGCTCTACATAAGAAAGCGCACGCCAAGCCGGAAAAGCTGCTTTTGCAGAAGCATAGACATAATCTACTTCATCTGTGCTCATAGCAGGGACAGAACCGATCTCTTCACCAGAAGCAGGAGCATAAATTTTAATTGCATCCTGTGAGAGTTTCCACTCCCCATTGACATAGTTTTTATACTGTTTAGTCAATCTAAGTCTCCTTACTAATATGATAGTTCCATTTTATCATTTTTTTAATTTTTTTCAATCATTTGCTACAGAAAAATTCAGAAAATTTCGACATAATAACAAAAATATAGCTTTAATTAGATTTTAAACTCTTGCCATTGACATTTTATTTTCAAAAAAAGCCTTGAAAACGCGAGGTTCTCAAGGCTTGTTGATTAGTCAAAATCAACGTATTCTTTTTCAAGTTCCAAAACTTCATCCAGTGTTGCACATTCAGTCAGTGCACGCTGAGCCAGCTCTTTCATTTTAGCTGTGTCCAATTTTTTCATTAAACTGCGTGTGCGAAGGACTGAAGTTGCCGACATGGAGAATTCATCCAATCCCATACCGACAAGAAGCGGTACAGCTGTCTGATCACCGGCCATTTCACCGCACATACCGGCCCATTTGCCTTCTGCATGTGCAGCTTTGATGACATTATTAATCAAACGGAGAATAGATGGGTTATATGGCTGGTAAAGATAGGATACCTGTTCATTCATACGGTCAGCAGCCATAGTATACTGAATCAGGTCATTCGTTCCGATTGAGAAGAAGTCCACTTCCTTGGCAAATTGATCAGCCAGCATTGCTGCAGCCGGGATTTCAATCATGATACCGACTTGAATATCATCTGAAACAGCAATCCCTTCAGCTTTCAGATTGGCTTTTTCTTCATCAAATACGGCCTTAGCAGCACGGAATTCTTTCAGAAGGGCAACCATAGGGAACATGATACGGAGCTGTCCGTGAACCGAGGCTCTAAGAAGCGCACGGATCTGCGTGCGGAACATTTGGTCCCCGGTCTCAGAAATAGAAATACGCAAAGCACGGAAACCAAGGAAAGGGTTCATTTCTTTTGGAAGATCGAAGTAAGGGAGCTCTTTATCTCCGCCAATATCCATTGTCCGGACAACAACAGGTTTCCCGTTCATTCCTTCAAGAACAGCCTTATAAGCTTCGTACTGTTCATCTTCGGTTGGGAAGTCCTGAGAGTCCATATAAAGAAACTCAGTACGGTAAAGTCCCACCGCTTCTGCTCCGTTGTCATTAACCCCGTCAACATCTTTTGGCGTGCCGATATTAGCTGCCAATTCAAAATGTTTACCGTCAGCTGTAACAGTTTTAGCATCTTTGAGCAGAGCCCACTCAGCTTTTTGTTTAGCATAAGCTTCGCCGGCCGCCTTGAATTCAGCAATTTGCTCATCAGTCGGGTTAATGATGACCTCTCCTGTTATACCATTGGCAGCAATAATATCACCGTCTTTAACACGGCTAGTGATATCATTGGTTCCAAGAACAGCAGCAATCTCAAGCGTACGGGCCATAATAGCAGAATGGCTGGTCCGCCCGCCGATATTGGTAACAAAAGCCTTAACAAATTGTTTATTTAACTGTGCCGTATCCGATGGTGTCAAATCATGAGCAATGACCACCGATTCTTCAGCAATAGCTGCAGGATTTGGAAGTTTGACACCGAGCAAGTGGGCCAGAACACGTTTAGAAACATCGCGGATATCTGCGGCACGTTCCTGCATGTACGGATTATCTTCCATGCCTTCAAAGATAGTGATAAACATATCGGTCACTTCCTTGAGGCTGCTTTCTGCATTAGTCTGCTTAGTCCGAATGGTCTCTTTGATTTGTGTAATCATTTCCGGGTCAGCAAGGACCATTAAATGAGCATCAAAAACAGCAGCTGCTTCTTCACCAAGCGTCTCTACAGCCTGTTCACGGATAACAGAAAGCTCGTTCTGTGATGCCTCCAGCGCTGCATCTAAACGAGCCTCTTCTGCGTTTGTATCTTCGACTGTTACAGTCTCAAACGACAAATCCGGTTGAACGAGCAGATATGCTTTGGCAACAGCAACACCATCAGATGCGGCAATTCCTTTAAGCATTTCTGTCATAATTATGCCAATCCTTCTTTAGTCATTGTTTCTTCGATTGCTGCAAGAGCATCATCAGCATCAGCACCTTCTGCAGAGATAGTGACATCGGCACCTTGACCAACACCAAGGCTCATAACTCCCATAATTGACTTAAGGTTTACTGCTTTGCCTTTGTAATCCAAAGTAATATCTGAGGCAAATTTACTAGCTGTTTGTACCAGTAATGTAGCCGGACGTGCATGAATTCCTGTTTCTGCAACAATGTGAAAATCTTTTGAAGCCATAGTATGGTTCTCCTTCTTATTTTAGTGTATTTTTGAATTATCCTCATGATAACCCTTACAATTTAGTATTATACCAAATTTTATTTTTTTTTCAATTGCTAGACTGCTTTTTTTCTGAAAAGTGGCTGTGAAAGTTTAAATGAAAGTTTAAAGTGAATTTTATCCATTTAAGGAGCATGAAAAAGGGTAACTAAAAATTGAAATCCAGCCGCTATATTAATTAGACACGCCTTGACTTTATTCTAAAGCTAAAATCAAGTATAATAGTAATAAAGAATATCTGTCACATTTTACCCCATTATCCAAATAAAAGGGTGTTACTATGAATCCATATATTGAAGTTGTTAAGAAAAACTTTCAGCAGAGTTCTCGAAAAACTTTAAAAGAATCTCTATACGATGCTTTTCGCAAGACGATTATCCTCAGAGAGATTCCTGCTGGTGAACGTATCAATGAAAAAGAATATGCTGAGAGACTCAATATCAGCCGTACCCCCATTCGCTATGCGCTTCAGGAACTGACCAAAGAAGAGCTGGTAGAGCATATCCCTAAAATTGGGACTGTTGTCAAGGGAATCAGCATTTCTGATGCTTACGAGATTTTCGATATTCGTACAGCACTTGATACTTTAGCCACAATCAAAGCCGCACAATTGATGACAGCTGAAGATTTTAATGATTTAAAAGAACTCTTGGAGTACGGCAATTATCTTGACCGCACTGATCAAGTTGATCTTCTGCTCAAAAATTTCTCTGATTTCAACGCTTTTATCTACGACAAAAGTCAAATGCCCCGTATGAAGAATATCGCTGAAACATTAAGGGAATACCTTTTATATTTTAGAGATGTTTCAATCCGGGCAGCTGAGCGCCGCCATATTGCTTTAGAGGAGCACTGGCAGCTCTACGAGGCTATGAAAAAACGAGATGAAGAAACCATCAGAAGGGTAACCTCAAGGCATCTTGACCACTCCTTAACATTTATTATCCAAGAAATGGAGAAACGTCAAATTGACTGATCAATTCCCCCAAAAACTGGCTGCCTTCGCAGCTTCTGCTCTCCTCTATGAGCTTAGTCTGACTCCTAAACCCGGTTTAGTGGACCGCTCCAATAACGGTGCCCATCAGGACATGGATTTCCCGCTTTTTATTAAAAGTAGTATGAGCCTGCTTCCATTCTTCGAGGATTATGCAAAGGCTGGACTGAACCACACCGGTCCTTTACAAGCCTTATTTGATCAATCACGGTCAATCGGAATACGAGCCGAGCAGGCTATGTTCAGTGCCACAAAAGGCGTCAATACCCATAAAGGGGCAAATTTTTCCTTTGCTCTTATTCTTAGTGCGACGGGGTATTTTTTAAAACATCATTCCAAAACTCTTCCCCTGTCACCTGCGGACAGCCATGCGATTCTGCAGCTTATCCCAGCCATCTGCAGTTCTTCTCTGGAGAAGGATTTTCAGCATATTGACAGACAAAATCTTTCCTACGGAGAAAAACTTTATTTAGAGCACGGACTGAAAGGAATCAGGGGGGAAGCAGCCAGCGGCTATCCAACCCTTCAGAACCTCCTGCTCCCAGCATTAAGGCAAAGTATAGTGCACAGCTCAGCCGATGAAGCTTTTCACAAAGCTACTTTGCTTCTCATGGCCAACATTGAGGATGGGAATCTCATCCACAGAGGAGGAATTGCAGCCTGGCAGGAGGTCAAGAGGCAGGCTCGAGAGGTTCTCAGTCAAAATTTATCAGCAGCGCTGATCCGTCAGTGGCTCTTCGACTATGACCTCTCCCTTATCCAAAAAAATCTCAGTCCTGGAGGAACGGCTGATTTTCTGGCACTTGGTTATTTCTTTATGCAGGCAGAGGGACTTATCTAGATGCAATCCCTTTAAAATTTACAAAAACGAGCGAACCGGCTGTTGTATGCACATAAAACCGATTCGCTCGTTTTTTCAGATGATTAAAACAATTGTAAAACAGTGTTACACAAGCAGAGCCCTATTATGGCATATAAGCTTGGTACAGTCTTTCTATAGCAGCCTGCATCTCCTCAACAGAATGCTGCCTGCTGCGCCCACACTCTTTAGCAGGTCTGTCACAAATCAAACACGTTCTCTGAGGATAGCCTAATTCTTGGCGGGATAAACTCATGGGCTCCAAATAATGAGGATCCCGATACAAAACATCACTGTCGTATAATCTGGCAAGTGGTGAAGATTCCTCAAAAGCAATCATCAAACCTTTCAAAGCTTCAGGTGTCGAATCAACTATTAAAAAAGCCTCCGGCCCTACCTTAGCATTCTTCACTTGTTGGTGAAGAATCAAAATCTTATGCCCGTTTAATAATTGGATAATCGCTTCTAAGCCATGCAGGAATAAACGCTCAATAGAAGCATTATTCTTAATCGGGCCTGGGATATTACATTTAAAATCAAGAAGAACCTTGTCCCTATAAAGCCCCAGCAGCTGCTTCTGGCGTTCTAACCGCCATTCCCTGCCTGCTAAAACCTCCTGCAATGACACTGACGAACCAGATGAAAACATACTTACTCCTCAATAAGATACAAAGGCCGTTTAAAAATCCGTATGAAAATGGCGGTAAGTCCGAAATCTCTGATTTCGTAGACGCCCCCCTGCCAGAACGACTAGAAGGGTGCGGTCGGCCGCAGGACGACAAAGCCTTCAGACGTTTACGGCTTTTCTGATCAATTATTATTACAAAGCATGGTGTATACCATCTTTTTCACTAGGATTTTAGGCCGTGTTCAATTACATAAGATACAAAGGCCGTTTAAAAATCCGTATGAAAATGGCGGTAAGTCCGAAATCTCTGATTTCGTAGACGCCCCCCTGCCAGAACGACTAGAAGGGTGCGGTCGACCGCAGGACGACAAAGCCTTCAGACGTTTACGGCTTTTCTGATCAATTATTATTACAAAGCATGGTGTATACCATCTTTTTCACTAGGATTTTAGGCCGTGTTCAATTCACAAAGAAGGGGCTGTTCTAGCAACAGCTCCTTTTTTGCTTGTCAAATTACAAGAACATTCCAAAGACGATACTTCCGATAACCAATACTATGCCGCCGCCCAGACGTGAAGACAGCTGTGCATAGGAAATCAAATCCATCCGCTCAGAAGCACCGAGAACCGCCAAATCTCCGGAACCGCCACGATTTGCCATACACAAGCCGGCGGTGACAGCAGAATCGATTGGATAGAAACCTACTAAGTAACCGATAATGGCTGACCCTAAAATCGCCCCTATAATAATCATCAAAGCCATCACGACATTTGAAAAGGTGATAGCTGAGGCCAGCTCTCCGAGATCCGTATCAATTCCTACCCCGACCATGATAATCAATATCATATTTTTCGTAAAGAAACTCTGAAGAACAGTAGCAGCCTTACGAACATAAGCAGGAATAATGCCTAAGGCATTTGCTATTACCACAAAGATAATCATGTAAGCAAAGGTATGGATTTGAACGCCAAAGATTGTTGGCAGCAGGGCTTCGCTAAAAAGACAGCCTAAAGCATAGAAGGTTAAGGCCAGCAGGAAAGCACCTCCGTAGTCAACCATAGAGAGTTTGACATCATCTTTTTCTGCAGCAATCTCCTCTGAATTTCTCATCAAGGTTTTGCCGTCGCCGGTTAAGGTAGTGGCTCTTTTGCCGATACCGTTAAGAAGACCGGCAGCAATAATAGCAAAAATATTTGCAATGGTCAAAATCGTTATCGCAAAACTATAGTAGCTGGCTGCCGGCTGGCCAGTCGTTTTTTCATAAATTTGGCTGAGCGGCACTGCACCGGCACCATTACCGCCGCCCATAACCGGAAGGACATATCTGATGACCACATCAGCCGGATTTATACCGAATAAAAGTCCTGTGATAATCCCCAGCAAAGCTGCACCGACAACACCTCCTAAGATTGCCGGAATGTAACCTGCCATTGATCTGAGCAAAAGTTTCCGCTCAAGTCCCAAGATAGAGCCTGTGATTAAGATGACGATGAACAGTGTCAAGAAATCAGCATCTTCAGTAGCCCAATTCATGGCTTCAACATAGGTTTTCGGGATAACATTAAAATAAACCAAAGCCGAACTTCCGAGAAAGGCCAGTACCAAACCGCCGCCGATATAGGTGTTCCAAATAGGAATACGTTTCCCAATTTCATTGAAGACGACACCGATTGAAAGCATTATAGCAAAGGCTCCGCCCAAGTCAGTCGGTAAGGCCCCCATGTACATGGCTGTCACACAGATGACAATCAATACCGCCGCCAGATAAGGCGGCAAACCTAGAAATTTCACGTTTTTCATGAAATATTCCTCCCCATATATTAATGTAAAATATTTTTAACCGTATCAATCAGAGTCCCGTCCCGATATTCGATGAGGGCCACAACCTTATCGCCGTATTGGATCGGATCCGGATGTCCAACAACCTCATAAGCTTTTTCCTGCAATTCTTTGATAGTGAACTGAGGAACTTTCAGTTCTTTGAAATGTTCTGCCAAATCCGGCCGATTTGGATTGATGGCAATTCCGATTTCGGTAACGACAACATCTACACTGGTTCCCGGCGTAATAACCGTATTGACTTGTTCTACAAAGGTTGGAATCCGTCCCCGAACCAGCGGTGAGATAACCAAGCTCATCTTAGATGCAAAGGCTGTATCACAATGGCCGCCGGAGGCACCGCGAATAACACCGTCTGACCCTGTCATAACATTAACATTAAAGTTCGTATCGACTTCTAAGGCTGAAAGAATGCAGACGTCCAGCTGATTAATCACAGAACCTTTACTCAAAGGCGAGGCATACATATTGGCATCAATTTCATAGTGTTTATCGGCATTGCGGCCCAAAGAAAGAGCTGATGGATGGTCAAAATCCTGAACATCAATAATTTTGTCGACCAATCCTTCTTCCAATAATTCCACCATGGCGTTTGTGATACCGCCAAGGGCAAAATTTGCCTTAATGCCGTCTTTTATCATTTGTTCACGGATAAAGCGCGTCACTGCCAGCGAAGCACCACCAGTTCCTGTTTGGAAAGAGAAACCTTCCTTGTAATAAGGAGAATTGGTAATCACCTTAGCAGCATACTCTGCAATCAGCAGTTCTTTAGGATTCTTAGTGAAACGCGTTGCGCCTTTAGCGATACCATTGGGATCGCCAATAGCATCAACCGCAACAACATAATCAACATCAGTCTGAGGAATGCTGATAGGGGTATTAGGATAAGGCACTAAAGTATCCGTAATAATGACAACCTGATCCGCATATTTGGCATCAACCATAGCATAACCCAGAGAGCCGCAAGTTGCTTTCCCTTTAGTCCCATTAGCATTCCCATAGGCGTCAGAACTAGGGGCTCCTAAGAAAGCCACATCAATATGAATATCTCCTCTGGCAATGGCACGGGCTCTTCCCCCATGGGAACGAATAACAACAGGATTTTCCATAATTCCTTCAGAAATAGCTGCACCCAATTTATCACGCAAGCCGCTGGAAGTAATGTTGGTAATCACTCCATTTTTGATATGTTCGATCAAAGGCGCATGAACATTGGCGATAGAACTTGGAGCGATGCTCAGATTTTTGATGCCCATCTTAGCAATTTCGTCCATAACCAAATTCATAACATAATCACCTTCACGGAAATGATGGTGAAAGGAAATCGTCATACCGTCTTTAAGTCCTGTTTTTTCAATTGCTTCCCGAATAGATGAAAGTAATTTATTATCACGAGGCTTTACTGGCTTGATGTGACGGCTGGATTCTTGATAGTTCTTAACGGCAGCAAGTTCCCCCGAAAACACACCGTACTCTTCAGCATACTTTGCTGGAATATCTCGTCCTAATGTATTTAAAACCATATTCACTCTGCCTCCTCTATAACTCCTGCAGCCTGTGCCAAAGCTAAGGCTCGCTGGGCACGTTCTACAATCGGTTTGTCAATCATTTTACCATTTAAAGAAATGACACCCGATCCTTTAGCTTCAGCCTCTGCTATTGCCGCCATGACTTGCTGGGCATGGCTGATTTCTTTTTCCGTAGGGGTAAAGACATCGTTGACCACCGGTATTTGACGGGGATTGATAACTGATTTACCGTCAAAACCAAGCTGCTTAATCCTTTCCACTTCACGTCTGAAATTATCCATATCATTGACATCTGAGAAAACAGTATCAACTGCAGCAATACCTGCAGCACGTGCTGCATGAACGATCATAGACCGGGCAAAGAGAAGCTCCTCTCCGTCCTTTTCCGGGTAGCGTTTCGTTTTCATAGCTGTGACATAGTCTTCTGCACCTAAAGCAATTCCGACCACACGCTCATTGGCTGTCGCTATAGCCAGAGCGTTAAAGACACCGACTGGCCCTTCAATGGCACAAAAAATCTTGGTCGAACCGACTGGACGGCCAATACGCTCTTCAACTTCGGTTATAGCATCAGCAACATCAATAACATCTTGAGCTGTTTCAGTCTTGGGCAGTCGGATACAGTCAATACCCGCACGCACCATAGCCTCAATGTCATCACGTCCGCCCGCAGCTAAATCGTTAATACGAACAATCGTTTCAGTGTCTCCGAAATCAAATGTTTTGACTGCCTGATAAAGCAGGAAGCGGGCACTATCTTTTTCTTTAAGCGATACGGAGTCCTCAAGGTCAAACATGATAGAATCCGCACCGTAAAGATTAGCATCTCTCAGCATAGCCGGATTGCTAGCTGGAACAAACATCATGGTTCTTCTTAATCGTTCCATTGTTCAATCTCCTCCCAATTGATGGATTCTGCCTGACCGCTGGCACGATGGACTGCTGCAATCAAACGCGCTCTGATGGTACAGTCCAGAGCTCCTTGATCTTTTACAACTAGCTTAGCATCCTGAACACCCATAGAAGACAGAGTCTCTTGAATGACTTGCCGAATTTGGGCTCCAAACTGCTTTTCAACTGAACTGCTTAACTCCAATTCAATCCCTCCGCCAGAGTTTTGATCAATTAAAATCTGGACATCTGATGACTCCAAGGTGCCGGCGGCACCCTGCTGTCTTAGTTCAAAATAGCTCATAAGCTTCAAGTCCTTTCTATATTTTGCTTAATATACTGGTAGGTTGAGGGGGGAACCAAAGGTTTAATCTGAGCAAGTTTGCCTTTCTGCCACAATTCACGGACACGAGAAGCACTGATGACTTCACCGGACTGCTCTATCCTTTCAACAACAATAAGCTCAATGGCAGGCGATAAAACCCTGCGTAACTCCTGATTATAAATAGCTGTAACCGGTGACTTAGGTTCTGTTCCTAAGAAGCGGTGTGTTAAACCCAGAGCCGGAACGATATGCCGTTTAAACAGCTGGGCATCCAAATTAGCCTGTATCCTTGCCACATTCTCTTCTTCTGACAAAAAATAAGACGGAAAGGTAGCTGTTGAGACCATATAAGGACCGGTCTCAACAACCTTTACCTGCTCCAAATGTGCCACACCGGCCTTAACTAAAGCAAAGCGATCCTTAAAAGAAACAGCAGAGCGATCTTGAGAAACTACAAAGAGATAAAGGCTGTCCACCACTTTCACAGCCTGCTCTACCAAATAGAGATGGCCTTTAGTAAAAGGATTGGCATTCATGACAATTGCACCCTTTGTATGCCCCTGCATCCTGTTTGTCTTTAAAACAGCAAGGTAGCTGTCCAACCCCCTGACGGCTTTTTCCATGAAGACCAACTTATCCGGCACTCGAGCCAGTTCTCGAAATCCCAAATGTTCAAAAGAAAGACTGGCATCCGGTTTCGTATAAAGATAGCAGCTCTCAAATGTTTCAAAAATCAGAGATTCTAAATGGGAGATTAAGCTGCTGATAACCGTGCCTCCCGTATGATAACTGTCAACTGCTACACACTTAATGACATTATCAAAAATGCTGCCTGTGGCTATCAGCTTTTCCCCATCGTAGATGCCGTATACGGCATCTATAGTGTCTTCCTCACGAATTCCATTTGCTTTTAAGAGATTTAACCAAGCTTTTTTTACATTAGGCTGCTGCTGTACCCACAAGCGCTCGACAAGCATTTCATTCCCCATTCTAATCATCTAAACTTAAGCAGGCTTTTTGCTCCTATCAGCCGAAATACTGCAGCAGAACACCTGCTGCAACTGCTGAGCCGATAACTCCTGCTACATTAGGCCCCATAGCATGCATCAGTAAGAAATTTGAAGGATCTTCTTCAACCCCCACTCCCTGGACAACACGTGCTGCCATAGGAACAGCAGATATTCCTGCTGCACCAATCATTGGATTAATTTTTCCTTTGGTTAAATGATACATCAGCCTACCCATAAGAACACCTGCTGCTGTACCGGCTGCAAAGGCAATTAAACCAAGTATAATAATCTTTATCGTGTCCGGCGACAGCAGGACCTCAGCTTCCGCTTTGGCACCTACACTGACCCCCAGCAAGATAGTAATAATATACATCAGCGAATTAGAGAGAGTTTCTGTAATTTTGGGAACCTGTCCGGATTCTTTAATCAGATTGCCCAGCATCAGCATCCCGATAAGCGGAGCTGAAGACGGTAAAATCAAGACCGTAAAAATGGTCACAATAATCGGGAAAAGAATTTTTTCCTTTTTAGAAACAGGACGCAGCTGCTGCATTTTGACCTTGCGCTGCTCTTTAGTCGTTAATGCCTTGATAATAGGCGGCTGAATAATCGGAACCAAGGCCATATAAGAATAAGCGGCCAAAGCAATCGTTGACAGCAGATGGGGGGCCAACTGACTGGTTGTATAAATAGCTGTCGGACCGTCTGCACCGCCGATAATACCAACGGAAGCAGCCTCAGGACCCGTCATATCGAGCATAATTGAGCCCATCAGAGCCACAAAAATACCAACTTGGGCTGCACCTCCCAGCAATAGAGTCTTAGGATTTGAAATTAAAGGCCCAAAATCTGTTGTCGCACCCAAACAAAGGAAAATAAGCGGTGGGTAAATTCCCTTATCCACTCCCTGATAGAGATAATAGATCAGTCCTCCGCTTACCCCGTCAGCAGGGGGATCCATCAAGCCTCCCAGAGGCAGGTTGACCAGCAGCATACCAAAAGCAATCGGAATTAAAAGATAAGGTTCGTACCCTTTGGCAATCGCTAAATAAAGAAACAGACAGGCAATTCCAAGCACAATAATTGTCTTAAAGTCAAGAGCCATTAATCCCGAGGAATCCAACATTTCAATTAGAGCGTCTAACATAAACCCCTCTCCCTCTCTATAATGTCATCAGGACTGTCCCTGCTTCAACTTGTGTTCCTTTATCAACAAAAATCTGATTGACAACACCATCTGCCGAAGCAACTACAGCACTTTCCATCTTCATCGCTTCCAAGATACAAAGGGTATCTCCTGCTTTAACACTGTCTCCTGCTTGAACATTGAGAGAAATAATCGTCCCCGGCATAGGGGCAGTAACCTCTAGTCCACCTTCGTTACTGCTTGAGGCGGATGCTTGATTGTCCGATGAAGCCGACCCAGACTGACGAGCCTGATTCAGCTCTTTCTCCGAAATCTCTTCTAAAGTCACATCATAAGTCTGACCATTGACCGTAATCTGATATTTTTTCATACAAAACTCCCTTAATTAAGATGCAAAGGCCGTTTAAAAATCCGTATGAAAATAGGGGATGGCAAGTGATGCTGGATCACGACGACAGCCATCTTTTTCACTAGGATTTTAGGCCGTGTTCAATTATTTAATCCGTTTAATTGCGGTAATACGATACTTTTTGTCTTGCTTGTTGTCACTAGCAACAGCTAAAGCTGTAAGAGCTGCTACTAATTTTAATTCTTCGTTATCAGCTAAAGTCTGTCCCTTTTCTTGAGAAGCCGGCTGTGCCGGCGAAACACTGTCAGCGCTCTGTGAATTTTCAATGAATCTAAACCCTTCGATTATAAACATCAGACCGACTAATACAACCATAACGACGGTTATCGCAACAACCGAGAGGCTTAATGCCTCCATGATACTGATATGTTCCATTGCTCCTCCTGTTAAATCAATAAATGAGAGTGCCCGTCACCCAAGAAATACAGCTCTGACTTCTGTCATCCTATTAAAAACTGGCGCTTTTTCCCCATTTTATACCTGACAGAGTCTGGTATGATGGCTCAGCTTGTCTGCAGTAGCCTACATGACAGCCTGAATCCTAATAATCTCATCATCAGCCGGTTCCTGATTATCTTGGGGCAGATATTTTTGCTTCAAAAAGTCTTTTCCCAATTGCGGGAACATCGCATAGATCAGCACATCTTCTTCAGAGCGTGCCAACCCTTTCAACTCCTGCTTCATTTGGTCTAACTCCGGTTCCAGCAAGTCTGCAGGACGAATGGTAATCACAGGTTCATCCTCAACAATCTTTTGCTTGACACTGTCTTTAATCGGAGCAGGGGATTTGCCGTATTTACCGCAGACATAATCTTTTATTTCATTTGGGACCATCTTATAGCGTTCGTTGGCTAAGACATTAAAGACAGCCTGCGTTCCAACCATTTGGCTGAGAGGTGTTACAAGAGGGGGATAGCCAAGATCTTCCCGTACCCGCGGAACCTCTTTAAGAACTTCCTCATAAAGATGCTCAGATTTAGCTTGCTTGAGCTGAGAATAGAGGTTGGACAGCATACCCCCAGGAACTTGATAGATCAAGGTCTGAGGTTCCAATCCCATCATCTTTGGAGCCAGAACCCCTTCCTTGATATATTTTTCCTTAATAGGTTTAAAATAGTCACTGATAGCCACCAGAGCATCATCATCCAAGTCCACTTTAAATCCTAGCTCTTTTAAAACAGTACTGAGACTTTCAGTAGCCGGCTGGCTTGTCCCACCAGCCAGAGGAGAAATAGCTGTATCGATAATATCTGCTCCAGCCTCGACAGCTGCTAAATAAGTCATCTCAGAAGTCCCGCTAGTTGCATGTGTGTGAACTTCTATCGGAAGATCCGTTACTTCCTTCAATGCAGGAATTAAGGTTCTCGCAGCAGCTGGTGTCAAAATACCTGCCATGTCTTTGACACAAATAGAATCAGCTCCCAAAACCGCCATCTCTTGAGCCAGCTGCTTATAATAGTCGATAGTATGAACAGGACTTGTTGTGTAGCAAATCGTCAGCTGAGCGTGCTTGCCGTTTTTCTTGACAGCTTTCACACTGGCTTCTAAATTGCGTACATCATTCAGAGCATCAAAGATACGGAAAATATCCATGCCATTTTGTGCAGCAGATGTGATGAACTGTTCGACTATATCATCAGCATAGTGGCGATAACCAAGGAGATTTTGGCCACGCAGCAACATTTGCAGTTTCGTATTTTTTGCTCTTTTTTTAATTGCCCGCAATCGCTCCCACGGATCTTCATTGAGGTAACGAACACAAGAATCAAAGGTGGCTCCTCCCCAGCACTCCAAAGCATGGTAGCCTGCCTTATCGAGCTGCTCCATAATCGGCAGCATCTCATCAGTCCGTAAACGAGTAGCCATCAAACTTTGATGAGCATCGCGCAACACTGTTTCTGTAAACATGATATGTTTCACAAAGTTATCCTCCTTTACGATGAGTATAGCCCACAATATATTTTTGGTAGGGCTTACAATCTTGTCTTACTTGTTTTGGTAGGGCTTACAAACTATTATACAACTTCAAAATTCAAAAAAAAGCCGAAAGACACCAAAAAAACACAAAAAACACTTGAAAAACATCTCGAAAAACACCTTTCCCATGATTGCTAAACAGGTACAAAACAGAAATCAGATTTCCACATCGCTTTTCAGTATACAAAAAAAGTGAAAGCAAACTCAGTCAGCCTGAATTTTCTCCCACCCTAATACAAGATACAAAGGCCGTATTAAGAAGCTCCGATATTTCTGCGGATTTTTAATGTCAGCATGCCTTCATTATGTTCAAGAGTCGCTTGGTCAATAGCCCTTCCCAGCAAACTGTAATCATGATCAGTCCCATGACCTCCCAGCAAGGCATTATAGTACTCATCAATCTCCACTTCACGCTCTGTATTAAGATCTCTCAGCAGGTGCTTAAAATGATCGGGAATATCGGGAGAAGGAGCCGTAATACTCAGTTCAAATTTATCCTTATCAAGTTGAAAAGAGACATCGAATTGATAGTATTTATGCTCTAAAAAATAACCAATCAATTCTTTCATAATACGTGTCGCCTTGTTTTTTTCACTAATCATAACTACCAAGCCTTACCTTTACGTTTATTCTTCTGAACTTCTGCGACGAGGCAGGCTTTCCAATATCGGAACCAAAAAGGCTGCTACAAAACCGCTGGAAAAACCATTATTATAAAGGCACAGTCCCAAATGGAGATCAATAACACTCTGTGTCATATTAAACTGGAGAAACCCTGCTATCATCCCTACTATTATACCATAATAACCAGCAAGCGGAGCCAGTGAAGTACCAAATAAGAGAGATAAGGCAAAGCCAATCGTCCCGAAGGATTCATTAGCAAACCAAGCGGCCAGAATGACCCCAAAAGCCACAGGCAGAGTATTGCGCAGGTGTTTCCCAAAACCAGCAAAACCGATGATAGACATGAGACCGCCTGCAATAGGGCCATTCAGTTGGATCCTAAGAACCAGTAATAAACTCAGATAAACCATTCCTAAAAGACCCATGTTAAAAAAGGCAGTTTTACGGCCGTACTTAATGACAAAATCATCCGGCAGACGCCCGACACGGTGATTCAGTTTGATGAATTTCGTTTTAAAGTCCTGAAAATCCAGCTGAATCAGAGCTTGTCCAAGCATCAGCAGACAAACAGACAGCATATAGATTAAAATATAGTCATGTGCTTCTGTACTCAGCACTTGAGCTGTCGGAATATCAAATTGAAAATAGCGTAGACAGGCATAAACAAACATACCGATAACTCCGGATGTAAAACCAATGTTGTAAAGAGTGTAGCCTTGATGGAACTTCAAAAACGCTTCGGCAAGAGGGGGAGTAACCAGCCCCAAAACTAAACCCAGGGCAATACCGCCTAACACTGAAATGAATGACAGGCCATGCGAAAACATGACATAAGAGACAGCAGGAGCCATACAAGTTGTAAATAAACTGATGGAGGTGTAAAGCTTAAAAGATTGATGTGACAGCTTGGCGTATAAGATAACTCCTAAAAGAATAGGCAGGATATTCAATAGATGTGTCCCAAAAAAGGAATGCCCTACAAAAATGCCTATCGCTGCCATCTGAAAACCAGTCAGATGGGTCAATTGGTTGCGAATGTTTAAATAATAAGCAATGGCAAGGTGCAAAGCAGCATTAACAAAGGTTGCAGCTATACCTGCCACAGCAAAAAAATCATGGATTAAATAGGTCTGCTGGAGTAATAAATGAGCATAATCCTCCCACCAAGTTGTCTTGGCAGGAGACAGCAGACCAAAAATAAAAGTTCCTATAGCCAATAAAAGAAGATTATCTTTTTCCCAATTCAGTTGCCGCAGCTGGCTTATCCGCATCTTTTCAGTCCTCCTTTACCAAACTTCCCTAATACTAAAGTAACCTAACTGATGATAAACAGCAAGGTTTTTTAGTGTGTTTTTTAAGCGCTTACATATCAGATCTGTCTGTTTCCTGTCCTCCGGCACTGATTTCACTGTATATGCCAGCGTTTGATCTTTTTTAGAGAGCTGGTTTAAATAAGATGAAAATGCAGATAGAGCAGCCCTTAAAATTAACTTCAGCTGTTCGATTTCGGCACCTTATCTTTTTTAAAATCAATTCGGACTGCCTGCTGAACTGTCTTTCTGTCTGAAATCTGTCCGCTTACCTAGTCAAAACAGCACCAACACTACATTTCGTGTTCAACAAAAATATCAAACACAATATATTGTGTTTTTTCGAGAAAAAGTTCTTGCTTTTTTTATTTATTTTGTATATCCTAGATACATATGACTTTTCCAGAAACGGAAAATTTTTAGGAGGAATTACTTATGTCACAAATCACGCTGTTTTCAAAAAACAACTGCATGCAGTGCAAAATGACCAAAAAATTCTTGGAGCAGCATCAGGCGGATTTTACAGAAATTAATATCGATGAACATCCGGAAAAGATCGACTATGTTAAAAGCCTCGGCTTCACTGCCGCTCCTGTAATTGAAGCAGGTGACCACGTTTTTTCAGGCTTTCAGCCTAATAAATTAAAAGAAATTATTTAATTTTAAGGCTTCATCTCAAAAAATAAATGGAATGAAGCCTTATTATATGTAAAAAGCAATATTATAAAAGGAATTTTAGATAAAATGAGTCTCAAAAATCTTGGCGATGTTTCCTATTTTCGTCTTAATAATGAAATTAACCGTCCTGTCAACGGACAAATTCCGCTTCATCGGGACAGAGAAGCCTTAAATGCTTTTTTTGCGGAGAATGTTGAACCTAATACAATGAGATTTGACAGCATTACCGACAAAGTCAATTACTTAATAGATAATGATTACATTGAGTCTGACTTTATTCATAACTATTCACCAGCTTTTATTGAAAAATTAGCAGCAGACATTCAGGCTCAGGGATTTCAGTTTAAGTCTTTTATGGCTGCTTATAAATTCTATCAGCAATATGCTTTGAAAACCGATGATGGTGATTTTTATCTCGAAAGTATGGAAGATCGGGTCATGTTTAATGCCCTCTATTTTGCTGATGGCAACGAGGAGCTGGCGCATGATTTGGCCATCGAAATGATTAATCAGCGCTATCAGCCGGCAACGCCTTCATTTTTGAACGCCGGCCGAAGCAGACGGGGTGAGCTGGTCTCCTGTTTTTTAATTCAGGTAACAGATGATATGAACGCTATTGGCCGATCCATCAATTCTGCTCTGCAGTTATCACGGATTGGCGGCGGAGTAGGCATTTCTTTGTCCAACCTTCGTGAAGCCGGAGCACCGATTAAGGGATTTGCAGGCGCAGCTTCCGGTGTTGTACCTGTTATGAAGCTGTTTGAAGACAGCTTCTCCTACTCGAACCAGCTCGGTCAGCGTCAGGGGGCCGGAGTGGTCTATCTCAATGTCTTTCATCCGGATATTATCGCCTTTCTTTCAACCAAGAAAGAAAATGCTGACGAAAAAGTTCGTGTAAAGACCTTATCCCTTGGAGTAGTTGTTCCCGATAAATTTTACGAGCTGGCGCGTCAAAATGAAGACATGTACCTGTTCAGCCCTTACAGTGTTGAAAGGGAATACGGTGTGCCTTTTAATTACATTGACATCACTGAAAAGTATGATGAACTGGTTGCCAATCCAAATATCACTAAGACCAAAATCAAGGCTCGGGATCTTGAAACTGAGATTTCTAAACTGCAGCAGGAATCCGGCTACCCTTATATTATTAATGTTGATACAGCCAACAGGAGCAACCCGATTGACGGAAAAATTGTAATGAGCAACCTCTGTTCGGAAATCCTGCAGGTTCAAAAACCTAGCCTGCTCAACGATGCTCAGGAGTTTGTTGAAATGGGAACCGATATTTCCTGCAACCTCGGTTCGACCAATGTTGTCAATATGATGGCTTCGCCTGATTTCGGCCGCTCAATCAAAGTTATGACACGGGCTTTAACCTTTGTGACCGATGCATCGCACATAGAAGCGGTACCGACAGTGAAACATGGCAACAGCCAAGCGCATACCTTTGGTTTGGGCGCAATGGGGCTGCATTCTTTTCTGGCTCAGAATCATATAGCCTACGGCAGTCCAGAATCGCTTGAATTTACCGATATTTATTTTATGCTGCTTAATTACTGGACACTGGTTGAATCCAACAATATTGCCCGTGAGCGTCAGAAGACATTTGTTGGTTTTGAACAATCTAAATATGCTGACGGAACTTATTTTGACAAGTATATAACCGGCCAGTATGTGCCAAAATCCAGACGTGTGCAAGAGCTGTTTGCCGGCCACTTTATTCCGCAGGCTGAGGATTGGCAGGCTCTCAAAGAACAAGTAATGCAGGTCGGTCTCTATCATCAAAACCGGCTTGCTGTGGCACCGAACGGATCGATTTCTTATATTAATGATGTATCAGCCTCTATCCATCCGATTACGCAGCGTATCGAAGAACGTCAGGAAAAGAAAATCGGCAAAATTTACTACCCTGCTGCCGGACTGTCAACTGATACGATTCCTTACTACACTTCTGCCTACGATATGGATATGCGGAAAGTCATTGATGTTTATGCTGCCGCAACAGAACATGTGGATCAAGGTCTGTCTTTGACCCTGTTTATGCGCAGTGACATTCCTAAAGGGCTCTATGAATGGAAAACTGAAAGCAAACAAACGACCCGCGATTTGTCCATTTTGCGCAACTATGCTTTCAATAAAGGGATTAAATCCATTTATTATGTCCGTACCTATACAGACGATGGAGAAGAGGTTGGCTCTAACCAATGTGAATCCTGTGTCATTTAATTGGCTGCATAGGGGTTCTTGGTCTGTGCATTAGCTGTTTACTATACGATGGAAAGGAAGAGACACTGTCTTTTGAAACAGTGTCCAAAAAGATAAAACCGGGACTGCAAAAGGGATTGACCCGGCTTTAGGTGATTTAATGATGACTACTTATTACGAAGCGATTAACTGGAATGAAATTGAAGACATTATTGATAAGTCAACTTGGGAAAAACTGACTGAACAATTTTGGCTCGATACACGTATTCCTTTATCAAACGACCTTGATGACTGGCGGAAACTCTCCAGCGAAGAAAAAGATTTGGTCGGTAAAGTTTTTGGCGGCTTAACCCTGCTGGACACCATGCAGTCCGAATCCGGAGTCGAAGCTATCCGCGGGGATGTTCGTACACCGCATGAAGAGGCCGTCCTTAACAATATTCAGTTTATGGAATCGGTCCACGCCAAATCTTATTCATCCATTTTTTCTACTCTCAATACGAAAGCTGAGATTGAAGACATTTTTGAGTGGACAAACAGCAATGAATACTTGCAGAAAAAAGCCAAAATCATTAATGATATTTATAAGCACGGCAATGCTCTGCAAAAAAAGGTGGCTTCCACTTATCTTGAAACTTTTCTCTTTTATTCAGGCTTCTTTACGCCGCTCTACTACCTTGGCAACAATAAGCTCGCTAATGTGGCAGAGATTATTAAATTGATTATCCGCGATGAGTCTGTGCACGGGACTTATATCGGTTATAAATTTCAGCTGGGCTTTAATGAACTATCTGAGGAAGAGCAGAGTGACTTTCGCGACTGGATGTACGACCTCCTTTATCAGCTTTATGAAAATGAAGAACGCTATACGCATACTCTTTATGAAACAGTGGGCTGGACCGAGGAAGTCATGACCTTTCTGCGCTATAATGCTAATAAGGCTCTAATGAATTTGGGGCAGGATCCGCTGTTTCCGGACACAGCCAACGACGTGAACCCGATCGTAATGAATGGTATTTCTACAGGAACATCCAATCATGATTTCTTCAGCCAGGTAGGCAACGGCTATCTGCTTGGCAGTGTTGAAGCCATGAGAGACGATGATTATAATTACGGACTGTCATAAAAACTATTCTCATACAAAAGGCAGCTGGGGCGAAAGTCTCAGCTGCCTTTGTTAGAGTCGGGAATAAAAATGGCATGATATCTGTAAACAAAATACCTCCAGCCTAAAAGAAGGAAGAAGAGTGAAGAAAAATCGATGATTTTGAATGCACGGTTTTCCTTCACTCTTTTTTAGATTGAGAGCATCTGATACTGTTACATTAACAGCTCCTGTGAACCTTTAAAAACTCATGTCTGCCTACCTTTTAGACAGACATGAATAATCAATCCAGTTCAAAACTGTCCTGCTTGTTTCAGATATTCTTCTTGAAATACTGCCTGTAAAACAGCTACAGCCTGCTCTCCTTCCTCTTCTGTCAGAGTCAAAGGAGGCAGGAGCCGCAGAACATTGCTGCCGGCCGTTAAAACAATCAGGCCTCTGGCCCGTGCACCAGCAACTAGATCAGCCAAGTCTGCTTTAGTTTCAATACCGATCATATAGCCCAATCCTCGAATATCGGTCACAAGCGGCAAATCGGCCAGAGCTGCTTTGAGTTTCTGCTGAAGGATGTCAGCATTTAAGCGCACCGTTTGTAAAAAATTATCGCCCTGCAGAACATCAAGCACAGCCGAGCTGACAGCCATAGCCAGTTTGTTGCCGCCAAAGGTTGAACCATGGCTGCCATAAGAAAAGGCTGACCCCAAGTCAGACTTGCCAAGCATGGCACCAACGGGAAAACCATTGCCCAAACCCTTAGCCAAGGTAAAAATATCAGGTTCAATCCCATAGTGCTCAAAGGAAAAAAGCCGGCCTGTCCGTCCCATACCTGTCTGCACTTCATCAACGATTAATAAAATTTCCTGCTGCTGGCAAAAGGCTGCTAAATCACTGACAAAAGTCCTATCTGCTACATGAATACCTGATTCACCCTGCACCAATTCCAGCATAACAGCTGCCGTATCCTCCGTAACCAGCCGTTTGACACTGTCCAAATCATTCAAAACAGCATAAGAAAAATGCGGCACACCATCACCAAATCCTTTTTTTATGGTCTCCTGGCCGCTGGCAGAAAGGGAACCGAAGGTTCTCCCGTGAAAAGAATTTTTAAAACTAATGATTTCCTGCTTGCCGCTGCTTTTTCTGGCCAGCTTAATAGCTGCTTCATTGGCTTCCGCCCCGCTGTTGCAAAAGTAGGCCAAATAATCATAGCCACCAATCAGCTTATCTGCTACTTCTTCTTGCAGACTGTTGCGATAAAGATTAGGGCTGTGCCAGATTTCTTCAGCTTGCTTTTTCAGAGCAGACTTGACATAAGGGTGGAAACCTAGATTAGTCACTCCGATTCCGCTGGCAAAATCAAGATAAGACTTACCTTTTTGATCCCATAAATAATTTCCCTCAGCTTTGATAAATTCGACATCAGCTCTTTTATAATTTTGAAAAAGTTTTCCCATAACTACCCCTTTTGAATGAGTGTTCCACGATTTAAACGGTCTCCGATTAAAACTTGTTCAACACCTGCAAACACTGTTTCTGCTGCACTTTCAACCTTGGGAATCATACCGCCTGTTATGGTTCCGTCAGCAATTTTTTTCTGTATAGCGCTGAGCGGCAGGTGCTCAAGTACTGTCCCCTTCTCTAAAACCCCTGGGACATCTGTCATTAAAATTAATTTTTCGGCCGACAGAGCCTGAGCCACAGCTCTAGCCAGATAATCAGCATTGATATTCAAAACTTCTCCTTGATGACTGTAGCCTAAAGAAGGCAGGAGCGGCACTAACCCCCTTTCCAAAAATTCTAACAGGGGCGCTTTAGCCACAGCACTTACTTGTCCGACATAACCGTAAAGGTCTTTTTGTAAAAAATCTGCCTGAACAATTTCCTGTAAATCTGCATCAACCGTTAAGGCATTTATTCCAGCTTGATTTAGCTGCTGCGCCAAAGATTTTCCGACTTTCTTGGTCAAAGCCGTTTTAATCAGCGGCATATCAAGCTCTGCTGTCACTCGCAGACCATTGACTTTTTGAATCGGCCGCTGATGATCTTTCATCATCTGATCAATGGCAAAGCCACCGCCATGTACAATGAGAACAGCTTTTCCTGCATCTGTCCATGTCTTGATTTGATTCAGAAAATCTGCAGTCAAAGACCGGCTGGCTACTCCGCCGATTTTGATAACAATCACATCTTTCATAACTTTTCATTCCTTTTTATAAGGCAATTAGCTTTTCACAGTTGGCCAAAAATCTGGGGATAAGGAGGATTAAGTCCGGTAAAGCGCATTGATTTTAACATAATCATAGGATAAATCACAGCCCCATGCAGTTCCCTTAGAATCTCCGTTATGCAAGTCAACCTTAATGACTAGTTCGTCATCCTGCATAATATCCTGCATTTCCTCATCATCAAAAGCAACAGGATTTGAACTGAGCAGGACCGGTATCGGGCCTAAATAAATATCAACCTTGTCTACTGTGATATCTGCTCCGGCATAGCCTATTGCGGCTAAAATCCGTCCCCAATTCGGATCTTCACCAAAAACAGCTGTTTTAACCAGACTGGATCCGACAACACTCTTAGCCAGCATACGGGCCGTTTTGCTGTCCGGGGCATTGGCGACTTGAACTTCAATTAACTTAGTCGCTCCTTCTCCGTCTTTTGCAATTTTTTTGGCTAGGTCAGTCATGACAGCAGAAAGCATTTGCGAAAACTTCTCAAATTCTGCTGTCTCAGGCAGAATTTCCTGATTGCCGCTGCAGCCGTTGGCAAGAACAAGAACCATATCGTTAGTTGAGGTGTCACCGTCTATAGTAATCTGATTAAAAGTGGTTTCGACATTTTGCCGCAGAGCCAATTTCAGGGTCTGGCTGGAAATGTTAGCGTCGCAGGTGATAAAAGCAAGCATAGTGGCCATATTAGGGTGAATCATGCCCGATCCCTTAGCTACTCCGGCCATAGTGACCTCATCAGACCCAAACATTTCCTTGGCAGCTACCGTCTTTGTTACAGTGTCCGTTGTTAAAATTGCTTGGGCAAAATCGTCCGCATTTCCGTTAATGACGATTTTTTCCAGTCCCTTCTCCAGTTTATCCATAGGCAGCAAATCGCCGATGACACCGGTAGAAGCCACTCCAACCAAGTGCGGTTCAATCTTCAATTTTTCAGCAGCCCGCCTTTGCATACTGTAGGCGTCCGCTAATCCTTGGCTGCCTGTACAGGAATTGGCAACACCGGAATTTACGACAACCGCCTGCATTTGGCCATGCTCTTCAATTGCTGAACGCGTTACAATCAAAGGCGCAGCAACAACTTTATTGGTCGTATAAACACCGGCAACACTGGCTGGCCTTTCAGATACCAGCCAGCCAAAATCCAATTTTCTCTTTTTAAAGCCCGCATGCAGACCATCTGCTGAAAATCCCAGCGGACTGGCAATATTTCCTTGAAAAATTTTCATCTTTTCCCTTTTCCTTTTTTATAAATAGCTTGGTACAGCCAGCAGTCCTGTTTTTTCATCAAAACCGAACATCAAATTAAAATTTTGAACAGCTTGGCCTGCCGCCCCTTTAATCAAATTGTCGATAACAGATACGACTGTCAGCACATTAGTCAGCGGATTATAAGCAAAACCAATATCCGCAAAATTAGAGCCGATGACATTATGCAGCTCTGGCAATTCCTGCTGAATTCGAACAAAGAATTTATCCGCATAGCAGTCTTGATACAGCGCTGTAATAGCCTCATGCGTCAGAGGCTGCTTTAATTTCACATAACAGGTCGCCATAATTCCGCGATTGACCGGCAAGAGAGAGGTCGAGAACTGAATATGCTGCAGCTGACTGTCAAAGAGCTGCAATTCTTGCACGATTTCCGGAATATGCTGATGACGGTTCAGCTTATAAGTCACATAATTGTCATGGACATTGACAAAATGGCTGGAAGCCGAAAGAGCTTTCCCAGCGCCAGTCAAGCCGCTTTTAGCGTCTACAATAATCGAAGTCAGATCAATCGCCTGCGCTTTAAGCAGGGGAATGAGGGCTAATTCTGCTGCAGTTGCATAACAGCCGGGATTGGCAATAAATTTTTTTCCTTTTAAATCTGTATATTCACTCAAAGCATAGGTAAACCGAGCCAGTACACTGTCTGTTTGAGCGGTTTTCTGATACCATCTTTCATAAAGCGAAGCGGGCAAACGGTGATCGCCTGATAAATCGATAACCGGAAAATCAGCTGCAACAAAATCGCCAGCTAAATCTTTAGCAACACCGCTAGGCGTCGCCAGAAAAACAAGATCAGCTTTTTCCATAATAGATTGACTGTCAACAGCATCAATTTTTAAATCACAAATTCCTTTTAAATAGGGATAAATATCAGAAAGAGAACTGCCAATATCTTTGCTGGCATGAATAGAAACAATCTCTGCATTTTTATGATTATTCAAAAGTCTAACCAGTTCCAAACCGCTGTAACCTGTAACACCAACAATCGATACTTTCATGCTATGACTCCTTTTTAAGATATTATTCATTTTAACGTATAATTATACATAAGTCAAGGAAAATTTCTGCTCGCATAGAAAAAAGCAGCCTCAATAAAGGCTGCTTAGGATAAAAGATTTAAAAGAGCTGGGACAAAAATCCTACCTCGTTTCACTTTTTTAGACATATGAATTTTGACTGGTAGTTATTATTCCTTCCTAATCAACTGCGTGGGAGGCGGGACAACAAAATCGAAATTGTTATTTTATGACGATTTACCGATTTTTGTCCCACTCTCTTATTTCAGCAATTCAAGCGCAAGTTATCACATCTCTCATAAAAAAAGCAAAAAAATCGCTGCAGGGAGATTGTTTAAAATATGGACCAAAATTGAATCCTTGATATTGCCCCGGCGCTGATAAGCCAGATATAAAAGTACCCCGATTCCGGCATAGGTTAGAAATTCAATGAGATTGGTCGAGTGCGGCAAGGCAAAGACAACGGTCGTCACAAAGCCGGCCAGGAGTCTGCTATGTCCTTTAAATAAGAAATGTTCAGGAAAAGCCCGGTAGGCCAGCTCTTCAATAATTGGACCGATAATGCCGATTAAAAGCACATAAAGCAGGGTAAAGAAAAAGAAGCCTCCACTAAAAAAAGAAGTCATACTCTGCAGAGCTGCATCGTTAGCTGTTGTTTCCTGACCGGAATAGAGTTGATTGATAACAGTTCCTACAATAGCCACTGCCCGCATTCCCAGCCAGAACAATAAAGCGAAGCCCAGATCGATTCCTTTTATTTTCTGCTGTTTAACCGTATCGCTTTCGTGTTTTTTGTGAAAGGTCCATAAAACATAGATGACACAAACAACAAAGGCAAGATAAAGCAGCCCCAGCAGCCACTGCATCAGGGGAGAAAGCTCTTTTTGTCCTCTTAATAAGAAGAGCGGTATGACATTGCAGACTAATGACAGAAGAATCAGACCGAGAGCTTTTAAACTATTTAAAACTATTTTCATTATTTATCCTCATAAAGCATTTCATTTTTGATAAACCTATCATAGCATTTTTACAAAATAAAAACCAGATTATTTAAAAAGGAATCAAACCTTCTTCTAATGATAAAGTTCCGGCCGTCTATCCGCAAAAACAGGGATCTGACTGCGAAGTGCATCGCTCTGAGAAATATCAAGCCTAGCCCTATATATCCCAGAGCTATTATCCGAAGCCTGCAGAACCGTCTGCCCAAGCGGATCAATAACCAGGGAATGCCCAGAAAAATGATGCTGAGGATCTTCGCCGACACGGTTAACCCCAACCACAAAAGCCTGATTTTCCACTGCTCGCGCTCTCAGCAGTATTTCCCATTGCTGAATACGTTCTTTAGGCCACTGAGCGACAACAAACAGAATCTGGCTACCTCCAGCCATCATCGTACGAATCCATTCAGGAAAGCGCAAATCATAGCAGATAACAGCAGAAGCCTTGATACCATCAAGATTAAACTGGCTCGTCTGATTACCGGGCTGTAAATAGAGATCTTCAGCCATCGGGCCAAATAAATGAACTTTGGCATACTCCCCGATTACATCACCCTTACGGTCAAAAATATAAGTGCTATTATAAAAACCATCGGTCTTTTGAACCGCTACCGAACCGGCCACAATATTAACAGCATGCCACTTGGCAAATTCTCCTAAAACAGCCTGTGTCTGCTGGCCATCTTTATCAGCAATTTCATCTAAATCGGCCAGTGCATAGCCAGTGTTCCACATCTCCGGCAGCACTATAACATCGGTCTCTTCCTTCACTGCTTTCTCCAGCAAGTCTGAAACAGCAGCAAAATTTCGCTCAGGATCATTATAAAAGACAGGCATTTGTACTAAAGCAATCCGCATCTTTTCACCTCACAAACTCAGGCAATTGCAACACAGCCCGCAATAATTTACCTTTATTATATCCATTATAAAGCTTGACTGCAAGGCCAAGAAAAACTAATCGTTCATTTAGCGCCATCAGACTTTGCATGGTAGCAGCACTCAAAACAAGAAGGTTTTATGCCCAATCTGAAAGACTAAAAATTCTGACAGTAAGGAAAAATCAGAAACGCCGAAAATCGATGTTCTCTATACAGCACTTCGCTCCATTCATTCTTATTTTAATACCATTTAAAAAACACCTGAAAGCTAAATTGCAATAGCGTTTTAGGTGTTTTTTTGTCACATCTGCTGGAACGACGGTAAGCCTAACAACAAGGAAAAACTGCTTTACCAAAACTTTTTGATTCTGCAGCTGCCTGACACAGACCCGCATTTCTAATCTTTTAGCGGCAGATTGTCTGCGACCGCTCCCAGTAAAGCAGAAATGGCTGATGGGTCTGTTCCTCCTGCCATAGCCATTGTTGGCTTACCACCTCCTCGTCCGGAGACAATAGGTGCCAATTGCTTAATCAGTTGGCCAGCAGGGACAGTGTCCTTCTTGCTGGCAACAAGGACGCTGACTTTTTCACCGATAGGAGCAGCCAGAACAAGAACATCTGAGTAATCTTTTTGTTTCCAATTATCTGCAAAAGTACGCAAAGCAGCGGCATCAGATGCTTGAACTTGAGCGGCAACATAAGTGATTCCTTTTGCTTCCTTAACATCTGTAAAGATTGATTCTGCCTGGACTGCAGCTGCTTTTTCCTTAAGTTCTGTATTTTCCTTTTGCAGCTGACGAAGTTCTTCTAACAGACCTGTTACTCTGTGCGGAACATCTTTAAGCTGCTGGGACTTAATATTGAAAGCCACTGTCTTAAGAATATCTTCAGTCTCACGGTAAGCTTCAAAGGCCTGCGGACCGGTAGCAGCTAAAATACGTCGGGTACCAGAGCCAATGCCTTCTTCTTTAAGAATCTTAAATAGACCAATTTCCGCCGTATTTTTAAGATGGGTACCGCCGCAAAGTTCGACAGAATAATCTCCAATTGTAACCACACGCACCTGCCGGCCATATTTTTCACCAAAGAGAGCCAAAGCTCCCATTGATTTAGCCGTATCAATGTCGGTTTCAATCGTTTTTACAGCAAGAGCCTTCCAAATTTGCTGATTCACTTCTTCTTCTATCTGACGAAGCTGACTTGGACTGACAGCTTCGAAGTGGGTGAAGTCAAAACGCAGAAAATCGGTTTCGTTGAGAGAGCCTGCCTGTCTTGCATGATCGCCTAAAACATTATGCAGAGCGGCATGCAGCAAATGGGTTGCTGTATGATTAGCCATGACACGATAGCGTCTGTCATGATCGATCGCGAGTGTATAGGTCTGACCAATCGAAAGTTCAGACAAAATCTGTGCTGTATGGAGAGGCTGACCGTTAGGGGCTTTTTGAACATCTGTAATACGAGCTACAAGGTCCCCATCTTTATTTTTAATCACACCATGATCGGCTACCTGACCGCCCATTTCTGCATAGAAAGGCGTTCGGTCAAAAACCAGAAAGGCCTGACCGTCTGCTGCAGTTTCCGCCCGTTCATTATGGACAATCAGAACTGACAAGTTGGCGCTTAATTCTTCTTTGTCATAGTCAAAAACAGATGATTCAACAATAGCGGATAATGTTTCATTCTGCATCCCCATCGACCCACCTTTAACTGCACCGGCACGCGCCCGTTCCTGCTGCTCTTTCATCGCTGTCTGAAAACCATGGTGATCAATCTTAAACCCTTGATCTTCGGCCAGTTCTTCTGTCAGTTCAACTGGAAAGCCATAGGTGTCATACAGTTTAAAGATTGCCTGACCGTCCAGACTATCCTTGCCTTGCTGTTTCAGCTGGCTCAGAACTTGTTCTAAGTGAACTGTACCTGCATCAATGGTTCTGGCAAATGTCTCTTCTTCACGCTTAATAATCTTTTCAATAAAAGCGTCTTTCTCAAGAACTTCGGGATAATATGAGGTCATAATCCGTCCGACAATGGAAACCAGCCGATAGAGGAAGGGCTCTTTAATCCCAAGCCGGCGTCCGTGCATAACGGCCCTGCGCAGCAAACGCCGCAGGACATAACCTCGGCCTTCATTTCCCGGCAAAGCACCGTCAGCAATCGCAAAGGTCAGAGACCGGATATGGTCGGCAATGACTTTAAAACTCATATTATCGCCATCTGGATCATAAACCTTGCCGGAAATCTTTTCCACTTCCCGGATTAAAGGAAGAAAAAGGTCCGTTTCAAAATTAGTTTTAGCCCCTTGGAGAATCGCTACCATACGCTCCAAACCCATACCAGTATCAATATTCTTGTTAGGGAGTTCCTTGTAGGCCGAACGCGGCAAGTCCGGATCCGCATTATATTGAGATAAAACAATATTCCAGATTTCAATATAACGATCATTTTCGATATCTTCTGCCAAGAGGCGGATACCCATATTGTCCGGATCAAAATCTTCCCCTCTGTCAAAAAAGATTTCTGTATCAGGGCCGGAAGGACCAGCTCCGATTTCCCAGAAATTTCCCTCAAGAGGAATCAAGTGGCTGGGATCAACTCCGCAGGACAGCCAGCAATTGTAGGATTCCTTATCATCCGGATAATAAGTCATATAAAGCTTATCCTTAGGTAAATCAAACCACTGAGGGCTGGTCAGCAGCTCGAATCCCCATTTGATTGCTTGATCGCGGAAATAATCACCGATTGAAAAATTCCCCAGCATCTCAAACATGGTGTGATGCCGTGCTGTCTTGCCGACGTTTTCAATATCATTGGTTCGAATCGCTTTTTGAGCGTTGGCAATACGAGGATTTTCCGGAACAACCGAACCATCAAAATATTTTTTTAGGGTTGCAACCCCTGAGTTAATCCACAGTAAAGTTGGATCATCCACTGGAATCAAATTAGCTGATGGTTCGATAGCATGCGCTTTTGATTGCCAAAAATCCAGCCACATTTGCCGCACTTGGGCACTTGTCATTTCTTTCATCAATATCCCTTTCTTTTACTAATGAGACTTTACAGCAGCCTGATCGGCCTTAATACAGTCAATAGCAATGACTAAAGACATTACTAAGTCTCTCACGCTGTCATCAAAGATCTCTATATGGTAAGCTGAAGGCACTGTCAGCCATTCTTGAGCTATTTGCGCCAACAGCGACTCCCCTTGATAAAGCCGAAAATTTTTATTCCAAAAATCACCTTCAACTGACAGCTCAAGGTTATCCACACGATAGCGCGGTCTAAGCCAGGTCAGCTCCTTGACAATCTGAAACTGACTGCCGTCAGCCAGTTCAATATCAAACCTAGGCAAAAAGGTCAGCAGCCTTTTGCTTATTTGACTGACGAAACGGCCTGAAGGCTCTTCCCTGATTGTATAGCTTTTGGGAACTTCCATAAAACTGCCTGTCACAATATAGCGGGAATTTCCTGAATCATCTTTAATAACAAACTGACCGCCTAAGGTCCAAAATTTTTGCTTTATATGAAAAATCTGTTCCATACTGCTGCTTTCAAAAAAACAAGTCCATTTCACGAAGGGCGAAAACCGCGGTACCACCTTCATTCAATGAACTTGTCATTCTCTTTGTTTTTTTAATTGTCTGTATTGAGCAGCAAGATAGACTTGTTTACGGCAGTTCTCACCTCCACTGCCTCTCTGAAGTAAACCTATAAGCGCTATCCATTCTCAATTACATTTTATTATACTTATTTTTACAACCGCAGTCAAGCTGTCTATTCCGATTCGGCTTCAGTGGTTGTCTCTGCCGCAGTTGTCGAATCAGCTGTAGTCGTTGCAGCATCAGAACTGCTTGTTGCATATTCTGAAAGAATATCGGCAAAAGCATCATCCTTGATTTTAACATTAGCTTTTTCAAGGGCAGCGGCAATCACCTGATTTTGGAAGCTTGTATCATTCTCATACTGCGCCATAATAATTTTTTTCAGTGATTTCTTATACGTTTTCCAATTAGAATCTTTCTCGGTCTTCTTGGTGGTCTTAACAATATAATAGTTAGTTGAATAAGTAGAGGCATCTACAACGGAAACAACATCTGAAATACCGCCTTCATCAAGTTCAAAAGCCGCATTCATAACCTCTGTAGGCAGATCTGTGCTTGCTGAATCGAATGTATATTCATATTTGCTGTCGTCAGCTGTCGTCTTTTCTTTAGCGATAGCTGCAAAATCAGCACCATCAGCCTTAACTTCAGAAAGAACAGAATTGGCTGTTTCTTCGTCAGTTAATTTAATGACTTGGGCAGTTGTTTCCGGATTATAATTTTCATAAGCTGATTTGTAATTTTCATCTGTCAGCTCTTTTTTAGCCGCCTGCTCCACTGCATACTCCACCAGCATTGTCGTGCGAATCTGCTGCTTGTAAGACTCTTCGGTCAAACCTGCTGCTGCTAGAGCGCTGGAGAATGAAGAACCATAACTGGCAGCCGTTTTATTGTAGCTTTCCGTCACTTTATCGTCTGATACTTTATCGCCGTACTGGTCCTCGAAAACTTTAGTCAAAACAAGAGACAGCATAGACTGTTTTGCTGAGCTCGTATTTTTGATCTCATTATAAAAATCAGCAACGGTGATTGTATCACCCTTCATTGTGATCAGGTCTGTGTCTTCATTCGTCGAAGAACAGGCAGCAAGAGTTGCAGCTGAAAGCAGTGTCACAAGACCTGTTAGAATTTTTCCACGTCTTTTCATCAATAGTAAACTCCTTTTTATATTTGGACTAATGGCTTTTCAATCTGGAAAAAAGTACGCATCAACTCATCTGATAAAGGCCGCACTCATCAGCATCAGTCACTAACCCAACCATTATAACATACTTTCCAAAATTTTACTTAATCTAAACCAGAAGGCAGGCAGATTTTTGCTGTATTTTTTCGAATAAGCAGCAGGCCGTCACTGAGGGGAAGCAGACTGGCCGTCAAATCCGGATGCCTGAGAACTGCTGCCAGCAAACGCTGCAGACCGCGGTGAATGGCCCGCTGTCCTCTAGCAATTTCTTCTATCGGTTTAAGGGTATCGCCCCCCTGAAAAATATCATCTATAATGACAGCCCCCCCCACTTCGAGCCGGTCAAAAACAGCAGGCAGCAGCTCAATATATTTTGATTTAGCAGAATCCATAAAGACAAAGTCAAAATCTTCCTCTAAAGCCGGCAGCACTTCAGCTGCATCTCCCTTGATAAGAGTAATCTGCTCTTTCTGATCATAAGCCGCAATATTTTTTTGAGCCAGCGCCAGCATTTCTTCATGGCGCTCAATGCTGATGATTTTGGCTTTGGGAGCATTGGCTGCCATCAGCAAAGCCGAATAACCAATTGCAGTCCCGATTTCAAGAATCTTTTGGGGCGCTGTCATCTGGAGAAAGAAACGAAAATAGGCAGCAACTTCCGGCTGGATAATCGGGATATTCTCCTGCCGGGCAAACTGCTCTAAATCAGCTAAGTAGCCCATATTAGGCTTTTGCTGAGTCCGTAAATAATCAACTATTTCTTCTTTGACAATAGGCCGCCGCATATTGGGGTTAGCCTTCTTACTATACAGTTTAACCATAATATCTTAATTATAACAAAAAGCACTTGGGTTTAAAATCAGCTGTTTCTAACTAACTTTTCCAATTCTTCCAAACGTTTTTCAAAGACAGCAAAGGCAGTGTTAAGATAAGCTTCATCGGTCATATCAAGTCCGGCTTTTCGGATAACATTGAGTGCATCATCCGAATTTCCAGCTTTTAGAAAAGTTAGGTAATTAGCCTTATCTTCCGGCTGCCCATGCATAATTTTATCAGCTAAGTAACTGGCTGCAGCAAAACCGGTCGCATATTGGTAAACATAATAATTATAATAAAAATGCGGAATCCGTGCCCACTCATAGCGAATCAGGCGATTATCTTCTTTGGCCAGACCATAGTATTTCTCATTCAGTTCAGCATAAAGGTTGCTAAGATAGTCGCTGGTTAGGACCTCACCGTTTTGATCGGCCTCATGAATCAGCTGTTCAAATTCAGCAAACTGAGTCTGGCGGAACACGGTCCCTTTAAAACCATCCAAGTAATGATTAAGAATGGCAAAACGCTCGCTGTCCGAAGTCGCTTCCTGCAGAAGGGCTTCGGTCAGTATATTTTCATTAGTTGTAGAAGCGATTTCTGCTAGAAAGATACTATAATCGCCGTAAACATATGGCTGATTTTCTCTGGTAAATGTTGAATGCATACTATGACCGGTTTCATGCACCAAAGTGAACAGATTATCTAAGGTGTCCTGCCAGTTAAGCAGCATAAAGGCATTGGTATCATAAGAACCGCCTGAGTAAGCACCGGAACGTTTCCCCTTATTTTCATAAACGTCAATCCACCCTTGGCTAAAAGCACGGCGGACGCGCTCCGAGTATTCTTTGCCAAAAACAGCAAGGACTTGTTCTGCTTTATCACGCGCAGCCGGATAGCTGAAAGACCGGTCTGTCTGTGACAGGGGTGTATAAAGATCATACATTTTCAGCTCATCAAGTCCAAGAATGGTCTGTCTCAGCTTCACATAGCGATGGAGCAGAGGCAGATGGTTATTGACAACCTTAACCAAAGTCTCATAAACACTTTCAGGGATAAAATCAGCAGACAGAGCTGCTTGGCGCGCATTGCTGTACCGACGAACCCGCGCCTGATAATTATGGCTCTTAACCGCTGTCTGCAGCGTTTTAGCATAGGTATGCTGATACTGCTCATAGACAGCGTACATGGCTTCATAAGCTTGTTTACGAACAGAGCGATCTTTTGACTCCATCAGACTGATAAAATTCCCATGAGTCAGCTGAATTTCCTGACCATCACTGTTGGTAACAAAAGGTAAAACGATGTCAGCATTATCAAGAATTTCAAAGGTCTCACCGGCAGCACCGAAAATTTCCTGAGCACCGGCCAGAAGTCCTTCTTCAGCCTGCGATAAAACATGAGGCTGCCGGCGGAAAAGATTGTCGAAAAAATGACTGTAGGCCGACAGAGCTGGCGTTTCAGCCATAAAAGCAGCAAAAGAATCCTGCGGCAAAGTCAGCAATTCCGGTTCATAAAAAGCAAAAGCCTCACTGAACTGTGCATAAAGCGCTGTCGCTTTAGCCTGAAACTCTTGATATTTCGCCACTGTCGTATCCTGATCATTTTTCATTGAAGCGTAAACATAGACCTTTTCCACACGTCGGGACAGAGCCAACTGCACTTCTGTAATTTCAAGAAGCTTTTGACCGGATTCCAGCAGATGGCCGGCATACTTACCAGCTGCCGCAATTTCAGCCGCCAGCTCCTCTACTTCTTTTTCCCAAGCACCGTCAGTCGGAAAAACAGTCGTTAAATCCCACTGATACTCTTTAGCCATATGACTTCGATTATCTGACATAAAAACTCCTTTTAACACCAAGATACAAAGGCCGTATAAAGCTCACAGCAAAAATAGGAAAACTGACGAAGAGTCACTAAAGACTCAAGGGAGGGCTGCGCTCACAGAGCAGCCACATTCGTACGTCAGCATACGCTTCCTACGGCTGCGTCTCTTTTTTGCAAAGAGCTTAGGCTGCGTTCAATTCACCAAGATACAAAGGCCGTTAAAAACGCAAAAGGAAAATAGGGGATGGCAAGTGACGCTTGCATCACGATGACAGCCATCTTTTTCCCGCAGCGTTTAGGCCGTGTTCAATTACACAAGATACAAAGGCCGTTAAAAACGCAAAAGGAAAATAGGGGATGGCAAGTGATGCTTGCATCACGATGACAGCCATCTTTTTCCCGCAGCGTTTAGGCCGCGTTCAATTACACAAGATACAAAGGCCGTTAAAAACGCAAAAAGAAAATAGGCGGTAAGTCCGAAATCTTTGATTTCGCAGACGCACCCCTGCCAGAACTGCTAGAAAAGTGCGGTCGACTGTTAAGGCGACAAAGCTTTCAATCGTTTACGGCTGGCGGTAAGTCCGAAATCTTTGATTTCGCAGACGCACCCCTGCCTGAACTGCTAGAAAGCTGTGGCTGGCAATCAGTAATACAGGACCTCAGCTTATAGGGGTTCCTTACTCCCCCATTACCAAATTCGGGCTGCTATACGGTAGCCCCGCAGCATTTAAACCCTATCCCGCTTATTAAGGTGGACTAATATCTCAGCTTTTTTCTTTTCAAATTTTAGAAACAGTTACTTGCACCTTGTCATTTACTGTTTTATTTTACCATAAAAATGACTCGGTCGGTTTAATCAAAAACTATTCGACAATAAAAATGCCATTCATAAATAGCCTGATTGTATGATATCTTTGATAGCTGACAGCTAAAAAGACTCTGACTTTTGTATGCAGAGTCTCCTTCTTAAATAATATTTCCAGTTTCTTTTGAAGGCAGTTCATTTCTAGTGAATTTTTGTTTTTTCACTGTCCACTGTAGGGGACTATATCAATTTAATCAGGGTTTAGATTTTTGATAATAGGCAGGCGGAAAGAGTTGTTGTTCTTTTTTAGCTCCTTGTTTGCGATAATAGGCAAAAAAAGCCTGCCGAAAGTCTGATAGGTCTTGATGTATCTGGCAAAATCGCTGGCTGCCCGCAAAAGGACGGACCTGCGGGTAAAAATCGTTCAGGTCTTTTGCCAATAAATTGGAACCCTGCAAATAAGCCTTCTCCTGCCTCTTCCTCCATCCAGAATGGCCAAAATAGAGCTGCTTTTGAATATAGAACAAAAGCTGGCTGTCCATTTTTACTTTATAAGAAACAAGCTGCTGAGCTTTGAAAGGGAGACGCAAAAAATCCAGAAGATGGTCTGTAAATGGACAGGTCTTTGTTAAATAATGCAGTTTGCCGTGTAAATCTTCGTAAATTAAGTACTTCAGGCGAAGTTCCTGCCTTTTTCGGTCTAATTCCCAGTAATGAAAACCCATATTTTGTGAAAAACATAGAAAATGTTTCTGCAGTTCAGTAATAGACTGTCCCAGCCACAAACGCCGGCCTGACAGCCACAAAACCTGATAACCTGCACCAAGGTAAGCCTGGGTCCGTTCTTTTAGGCGCTTAGATGATAAAGGACTGCACTGCACTTCTAAAGCCAGCCGATGGTTGACCATCAGATCAGCTATCAAATCTGAGTCCGGTAAAAACTGTTCTACACTGACTTTTTCTGTTCGAGAAAGACTCCTGTAAAGCTCTGCCTTTAAGCTCAGATGCTCTGCTGACTCATTTTCATGGTAAAAGCGGCAGATTTTACGGCTGATATGAGCAAAATAGGGTCGAATAATCTGACCTGAACGCAATTGCAGCGGAGCCTTGCAGGCCGGGCAAAAAAAGGCTTTGTCTTTAGTTGGAGAATCCCTTAATAAATTGACAGTTTTTCCCTTATCATCAATCGCAACTAACATGAACACCCTCCACCTTATTATTCGAAAAAATTTTATTTTTTAAAAAAGAGCTGTTTTGTGAACAGACCTTTTTGAGCAGCTTTATCAAAAAATCTCCCGAAAACTGCGGGAGATTTGGCTTTGATTAGTCACTATAATAAGGATGCGGCATCTTCATCTAGAATAACAACCGTATCACTATGTTTTTGTAAAACACTAGCTGGAAGCAACTCGCTTACAGGACCTTTTATCATCTGCGCTGCTGCTTCTGCTTTTTGCCGGCCGTAAGCCATCAGGACAATGGTTTCTGCGGCCATAATGGAGGCAATCCCCATAGAAAGGGCTTGCTTTGGAACGTCTGACGGCTTATCAAAAAAGCGGGCATTAGCCTGAATCGTTTCGTCAGTCAAATCCACCAAGTGAGTCTGCGAGTCAAAAGATGTCCCTGGTTCATTAAAACCGATATGGCCGTTTGAGCCCAGCCCCAAAATTTGAAAATCAATAGGGTACTGTTTAAGAAGCTGATTGTAGCGTCTTATTTCTGCATCACTGTCTGCGGCACTGCCGTCAGGCAAAAAATTGTCTTTGAAGGGTTTAAACTTAAATAAGACCTCATTCATAAAAAAGTGGTAAGATTGGGGATCATCAGCTGCCAGCCCCACATACTCGTCCAGATTAATACTTCTTATTTCTGAAAAATCAAGATCACTGGCAACTATTTTTTGATAGAAAGCCGAAGGTGTACTCCCGGTAGCTAAACCCAGTGTTTCGGCTCCGGCCGCCAGCTTTTCTTTCAAAAGATTAAAAGCCAGCTGAGCGCCTTCTTCCTGATTCTTTACCGTGAAAACTTTCATTATCCGTCCTCCTTTTGGTCTATACCGAAGTGCTATCTTCAGTATATGGTATAGACCGATTTTTGTCAAGAAAAAACAGAAAAGATCTTAATGTCCAATCATGTCCCCCAAGAATTGGCCGACATAATAAGCAAATAAGGCCGCAGCCAGACCAACAAACAATGTACGCAGGATTTCTTTGACCCTGCTCTCCTCAGTAATAGTCCCTTTAACTAGACCAAGCAGTATCAAAGCAACAGAGACTAAGAGGCAGGCCAGAGAAAAGGTGTGATTCTGAAAAATCAGCCATCGATCCAGTAATAAATAAGATAGCAAAGGAATCAGCCCGAAAAGATTAAAGGACAAAAAGGTGGCTAAGGCATTTTTTAGGGCACGGCTGCTATCAACACTTTTGTCAGTGGTTGAACTTAAATAATCCCCCACAGCCATTGAGAAACCATCTGCAAAAAGATTAGAAAATCCCAAAACGATAATCGCTGCCAAGCCTAAATTGCCCCCGACAGAGCCGGCTACAACCGCGAAGGTCGTAATGATGCCGTCCATACCGCCGTAGACAATCGATTTTGCATAATTTCTAACAAGCATAAAATCACCCTTTCATTCTAGTTTTATTATAACACTTATTTAGAATCATTACAAATAACCATTCTGTTATTCTGCTTTAAATTCATATGTCCTTATTTTCTTTCTTCGTGTTATAATAGAAAGGCTGACTATTATAAGACATAGGAGAAATGATGAAAACTGACAGCTTTGATTTTAATTTACCAGAAGAGCTGATTGCGCAGACGCCGCTGAAAAAACGGGATGCTTCCAAACTTCTGATAGTTGACCGTCAAACCCATAAAATGCTTGACAGTCAGTTTGACCATATTATAGATGAGCTAAATCCAGGAGATGCTCTTGTCATGAATGATACAAGAGTACTTCCGGCTCGTCTTCATGGTGAGAAAAAGGAAACACACGGCCATGTCGAACTCCTCCTGCTAAAAAATATTCAAGGAGATCAATGGGAAGTTTTAGCTAAACCAGCCAAACGGCTAAAAACAGGCAGTGAGATAAGTTTTGGGGACGGCCGGCTCACAGCCACGGTTGTCAAGGAACTGACAGCAGGCGGGCGTCTGGTAGAGTTCAGCTATAAAGGGATTTTTCTGGAAGTTTTGGAAAGCTTGGGAGAAATGCCGCTGCCTCCTTATATCCATGAAAAACTATCGGACCGTGAACGCTATCAAACCGTTTACGCTAAAGAAAACGGTTCGGCAGCCGCACCGACAGCTGGGCTGCATTTTACTCAGGAGCTCCTGCAGAAAATCAAAGATAAAGGAGTTAAGCTGGTTTATCTTACACTGCATGTGGGTTTGGGAACCTTCCGGCCTGTTGCGGCTGATGATATTAAGGACCACAAAATGCATTCTGAATTCTATACGCTCTCTGAAGAGGCTGCTCAGACCCTGCGGCAAGTCAAAGCTGAGGGCGGCCGTATTGTTGCTGTCGGAACCACCTCCATTCGTACCTTGGAGACAATTGGCCAGAAATATAAGGGGCAGATTCAAGCTGATTCAGGCTGGACGGATATCTTTATCAAGCCCGGCTATCAGTTTCAAATTGTCGATGCTTTCTCAACCAATTTTCATCTGCCTAAGTCAACCCTCATTATGCTGATCTCGGCCTTTGCCGGACAGGAATTTGTCCTAGAGGCTTACCAGCATGCCATTGAAGAAAATTACCGCTTCTTTAGCTTCGGGGATGCTATGTTTGTCAAATAATCTGCTGTGAATTGAAGACAGACCGCACCCTTCTAGTCGTCCTGGCAGGGGGGCGTCTGCGAAATCACAGATTTCGGACTTACCGCCTATTTGCTTTGCTCTTTTAAGGGGCTTTGTATCTTGATGAACTGAACACGCCCTAAACGCTGCGGGAAAAAGATGTCCTGACTTAGAATCTGGCGATTCGTCAGTCAGGCTCTATTTTCCTTTTGCGTTTTTAACGGGCTTTGTATCTTGATAAACTGTCTGACTCTATTTTCAATTAAAAAGAGGGCTCTTGCCCTCTTTTTAATTCGTAAAAATTACTGTAACTTCTAGGTCTTCATTACATTAATAGAGGAAAAGATATTCTTATAATAATCTCTTGCTGATTCCTCTATCATTTCTTTGTATTCTTTCAAATAAACTTGTTGACGTTTATTTGAAATCTCATTTGTCACTAACTCTCCTGTATCAATATTTTGAGTAGAAAAACTTAGCAGTTCACCATTACTGTCATATAACTCATAGGGATTTTCCCCATCCAGTTCGATTCCAATGACTTGCAATTTAGGAACCTTGACTGTATAACTGTTTTCACCTGTTTGCTTAATCGTAACATTATTTTTAATGCCAAACTTAGCTTTATAATGCACAATAATAAGGGCCGTTTTCTTTGAAAATGGGATGTCAATTCCAAAAAAACTGCTGACATTAGATTTTTTAATGACTTGGTGTATGCCCGCATTGAGAAAAACAACTTCATTGACTTTTTCCAGATAGTGGACCTGGCTGGCTGATTGAGTATTATTATCTGTTTGTTTAGCCGCAGAATTATAAGTTATCGAAAGGACAAGGACGACAAAACTAAGGCAAATGAGCAACCAAGCGTAGACTTTATAGCCTAATATCTTTTTTATAATCCCCATTTTTACATTTCCATTCCTTAATTTTTCCTTAAAACTATTATATATATTGTCAAGTCTGTAATAGCAAGCTTTATAAGATATTTTGTCAAGCTTCTTTTTTAGTTTTTAGCATTTAATTTATCATATCAAGTACATGATTTTATTATTTTAGACATATGCCAAACTGTTTCTATAAAAAAGTTTGAAGCAGCTGAATACTGTTGAAGATACAGGCTTTGGCTGGCCGATGAAATGACTATGCAGGACCTCTGTTTTACGCCAGTTATGCTTATTCTTTTGCAGCTTCAATCCTTGATTCACCCGAATTGATAACGCTTACATTTTATGTTATAATAAAGGTACTATCTCAGTGAGCAAAGGAGGGCTATATGAATCAGAAAGCTATTGAAAAAAGAGCGTTAATTGTTTCAGCATTTGGCAATGGTTTTATGGGGGCCGCTGGAGTGATTGTTTATGTCGTTACCGATTTGAACGCCCTCCTTTTAGATGCTGTTTTTTCAGTCATCACTTTTATTTCCTCTGTGATGGCTTTCTATATCTCCAAAAACAGCAAAAGGCGCACTGCTTCATTTCCAAACGGCATGTATTTTTTAGAACCGCTCTATGCGTTTATCAAATCCGTCGCGACACTGATGCTGCTGATTATTGCTCTTTTAGAATCTGCTGCAAATGCCTATGCTTATTTTATGGACCATATTGGCCATCCGATAAACTCCGGACCGGTCCTGCCTTACACTTCTTTGATGGTACTCATCAGCTTTTCCTTAGCAGCTTACAACCGCAGGCAAAATGAAAAAATCGGCAACATGAGTACTATCCTAGAGGCAGAGGCAAAAGGAAATTTTGCTGATGGTTTAATTTCTGCCGGAGTCGGCCTGGCTTTTTTCCTCTTATATTTTATTGATATTAAAGGGACTCTAGGTTTTCTTCACTACACAGGAGATTTCTTTGTCACTGCAGTTTTAGTAGCGGTTTCCATTAAGGAGCCTGTCCAGACGTTGATTACCTCTTTTAAGGAATTCGCCTATTCGACAACACAGGATCATTATGTGATTGAACGTGTCCATCACATCTTTGCCAAACATTTAGCCGATGAAAAAGAAAATCTTAATATTCTGATTTTCAAGCAAGGTATGAACATTAGTATCAAAGTCTATGTCTTGGCACTGGAAGAACCGGAGTTTATTGACCGCCTGCTGCAGAATAAGGATGATGTCAGTCAGGATTTGGAGAAAACTTTTGAGCACTTTAGTTTGGAATATTCCTTTTAGATTGAATATAAAAACGAACCTGCTGTTAGGCAGGTTCGTTTTTTTAGGAGATTTATGAAAAAGATGCAGCTGCTGTTTTTGCTCAAACAGCAGTGCACACAGCCAGACCAGCTGACTGTGAAAGTTTTAGGAGATAATGATAGTATACTGACAGAAGCTTAAAGGAAGCTTAAGGGAGGTCGATTTACTAAAAATAATTCACAGTCTCATCAGTTCTATCCAAAAAAATACTGAATAGGGCTTGTACTAAGAATTTCCGGCAGCTTTTGTATCTTGATAAACTGAACACGCCCTAAACGCTGCGGGAAAAAGATGTCCTGACTTAGAATCTGGCGATTCGTCAGTCAGGCCCCTATTTTCCTTTTGCGTTCTTAACGGGCTTTGTATCTTGTTGAACTGAACACGCCCTAAGAGCTGTGCAAAAAAGACAGCCCTCCCTTGAGTCTTTAATGACTCATCGGTCAGGCTCCTATTTTTGCTTTGCTCTTTAAACGGGCTTTGTATCTTAATGTTAGAAGTCTTTCCAGTCAAACTGTTTTATATTAAGGGCTGTTCTGCCAGAATCAAAAGTTGGTACCGGATTGCCTTCACTTATTTGAAATTCCTGTTCGATCAGTACATCATAGCCGCTATTATCAGCCCGCAGCTGATAAAGATAGGCAGTCCCTTCTCCGTTAAGAGAATGCCACTGAGCGTAAGCTACTGTTCCGTCATCATAAATAACCGCACTTTCGCGATGACCGCCGGCTGAGGGAACATAGGACTGAGCCAGATAAGCCGGAACTCCGTTTTGCAGATAGTAAATGGCTGCTAATGACACTGTCCCGCCGGAAGAATAACCGGTAATCAATTCATTAGTGCCATTATGATCAATGTCATAGAAAGCATAATGATCAGCAACAGTATCAGACTGATCTGCTGCTACTTTTTGCAGTGTTTCAGCATACAATTCTTCGTCAGATAAGCCCGCTTCTGCCTCAGTGCTCTCTGAAGAAGTGCTTGGGCTTGAACTTGACTGACTGCTAGCTGCTGTTTCTTCTGTCGCAGCTTGACTGAAACTTCCTTCAGGAGGAGCTGCTTTTTCCTGACAGGCCGTTAAGAGAAGACTTGCTGATAAAAGCAGCAAGACAGTGAAGGCAGGGGTTTTCATAGTCTATTCCTTTCATTTTAATGTAGACTGCTATTATATTTTTAAAAACGAGCTTGCTATAGTTTATAGTAATAAGGGCAGATATTTTCAAAATGGCCGTCTTTCATTCGAAAACCGCCCGGAATTGTTCCTAACTGAATAAAACCTAATTTTTCGTATAAACGGCGGGCAGAAATATTGCTTTCTACTACGGCATTAAATTGCAGAATCCGAAAACCTAAATCTTTGGCTGCAGTCAGACAGTGCTGGACCAGCACTTCTCCTACATGGCGCCCTCGAGCAGCAGAAGAAACAGCATAACTGGCATTACAAATATGACCACAGCGTCCAATATTGTTAGGATGTAAAATATATAATCCTACTATTTTTCCATCCATTTCTGCCACAGCCGTATAACTTTGACCAGCAAAGAACTCAGCTGCTACCGCTTTTGATAATACCTCTTCCTGTGGAAAGGCATTACCTTCTTCAACAATAGCATTCCATATCATTCTCACCGTCTCTAAATCGTCCTGCTCATATTTTCTAATTAACATACTTTGCCTCCGCAGCTGCTGTTCATCTTAGCTTTCTGAATGATTCGAAAAGATTCTGTTCTTTGAGACTGTTTAAGCTTCTACTGTTATGATTATTATAGCAAAAAATCCTTTAAATGAAGATGAGATTTCTCCATTTAATCATTTTTCGGACTGCTCTCAATAGATAAAATATTCAGACTTTTCCTATCTGTCAATTAACAGCAAAAGCAAAAAGCAGTACAGGCAACCGTGCTGTACTGCTTCTTGAATCAAAACGGAAACGCCTCTTTAGTCCAGACAGGCCGGCCTGTATAAGTTTTGACCTCTTCCTGTCTTGACAAAACTCGGCTGGCGCCATTGGCCATTGCCTGCATTTCAAACTCTCCCGGATAAGCATAAACAGGAGCTATCCAATGACAATAGTCAGTGATTTGATTCACTAAGTCTGCATTATTAACCAAACCGCCGCTCAACAATATAGCCTGAATATCGCCTTTTAGAATAGCGGCCATTTGACCGATTGTTTTAGCGATTTGATAAATCATGCTATCCCAAGCCAGCTGTTCGGCCTCAGCTCCTTTTTGCGCAGCCGCAAAAATGGCTTTGGCATCTGCACTTCCTAAAAGACTGACAAAACCGCCGTTCTTTGTACACAGTTTTCTGAGGTCAGAGGCTGAGACGCCATCATTGAGGAGCTCTGCTACTCCCGTTAAAGGCAGGCTGCCAGCACGTGTCGGTGCCATCGGTCCTTCGCCTCCGACAATATCTGTACCATCAATCATCTGACCTCTACGGTGAGCAGAAATCGAAATTCCCCCGCCAATATGACAAACGATATAATTAACCTTTTGATAGATTTCTTTTTGTTTCCTAGCGTGGTGCAAGGCTGTTTCCTTAAGATTCAAGGCATGAAGATGGCAGGTTCGGTAAACGCCTTTAACTCCTGTCATCCGGGCTAGATCCTGATATTCATCGGTATCAGGAGGGTTAACCACAAAAGCCGAACAAGAGGCCTTGCGGGCAAAATAGCGTGCCAACTGAGGGCCGAGATTGGCCGGATGCTCTACCCCATTAGCCCCATTTTTAGCGTCCCTGAACAACTGATCATTGACCTCGTAAACACCGCCTGCCAGCGGCATCAGACCTCCGCCTCGCCTACAACAGCATCCAAATCATTCAGTGTCAGCGAACTGTCTGCAAGACATTTTTCAATTAAAGTTTTGCGGTAATCTAATTGCTGTGAAAGCCTGTCAAATTGTGCTAATTCACTGCTGTCATGAGCAACATTTGCTGTAAAAACAGCTTCTTCACCCTTAAAATAAGCAATCTTTGTCGATGTTGAACCAGGGTTAATCGTTAAAATCTTATATTCAGCCATCTATCCTCCCTTCCAACAAGATACAAAGGCCGGTTAAAAATCCGTATGAAAATAGGGACTGACAAGTGATGCTTGCATCACGCTGGCAGGCATCTTTTTCACCAGGATTTAGGCCGTGTTCAATTCCAACAAGATACAAAGCCCGTTAAAAGAGCAAAGCAAAAATGACGGTAAGCCAGAAATCTTTGATTTCGTAGGCGCACCTCTGCCAGGACGACTAGAAGGGTGCGGTCGGCTGTCAAGACGACAAAGCCTTCAGACGTCTACGGCTAGCGGTAATTAGGTAACGATACAGATTCCAATCCCCTCACTCTCCCTTTTCTAGGTTCGGGCTGAAATCATCCACTGGATGATTTCACTGCACAGCTCTTAGGGCGTGTTCAATTCACAAGATACAAAGGCCGTGAAAAACGCAATAAGAAAATAGGCGGTAAGTCCGAAATCTCTGATTTCGCAGACGCACCTCTGCAAGACGACTAGAAAGCTGCTGTCAGCCACTAGGACGGCAAAGCTTTCAGACGGCTACGGCTTTTCTAATCAATTGCTATTACAAAGCATGGTTATACCATCTTTTTCACTAGGATTTTAGGCCGTGTTCAATTTATGAGCTCGCGTTAAAAAGACGACCGTGAACGATATCTGCAAGTACAAGGACGGGACAAACTCACAAAAGCGCCCGCACTCATAACCCATTGACAATTCTTTTGATTCTATCGCCTTTTTCTGGACACTCAAGCCTGTTCGACTTTTTAAAAGCCTAATTACCCGTCTGCCACTGCTATCATGATACCATAGAAAAAAAGAGCTTTTATTGTAAAACTAAACGATTATCCCTCTTAATCATCTCAAATCTTGTTAAAATACCACAAAAACCTTCAAATTCTTCAGCCCGTCACATAATGGCTCCTAGATAGACAGCTGACCTTTAGTAATGTAACGACAAACAGAATATTTCTAAAAAATGCGAAATCGCTTTTTGTGATGTCATCAACTGCAGTATCCTATTTTTCCTTTATACTAGCTTTAGGATTTCCTTAAGTCTTTCTGTGTAGACTGTATGGCTAGTAAGAAAGAAATGAGGTTACTTGATGAATAAGAACTATCTATTTAATCGCTCAGCCTTCTCACAGGCCAAGGGACATGGTATCAAGCGAAAAACAAAACAAGGATTGATAGCCGGTCTCACCCTTGCGGCGGCTTTTACTGTTCTAAGCCAAGGCCAGGAGGTAGCCGCAGAAGACTTAGCAAACTCAGGATTTCCGGCAGAAATGCTAACGAGTGATTACACCTCGTCGGACAGCTCAGATGAAGAGCCTTCCAATATTAATGCAGATGAAACTAACAGCAGTCTTTCAGATACAGACCAGCAGGAGAATTCAGAAGCTGCAGCAAATTCTAGCCAATCAACAATAAAAACCGACAGCACTGCTGCTGATGCAGACGCAGAAAAAACAGATGATTCAGTATCGGCTGCGACAGAAGAAACAGATAAAGGTCTGTCTGCAGATGGTGAAACAAGAAAGACAGATGAAATCGCAGACACTGACACAACTGAAGAAACAGTAGAAACAGCAGCTATTGTGATTTCAGAGGATGGAGCTGCAGCTGATTCTGATAATGTGACAATTGCAGCAAACACTATCACTATCACTCATGCAGGGACCTATACCATCAGTGGTACAGGAGACGGTTATACCATAACAATCGATTCAGCGGTTACTGAAGCCATAACCCTTCAATTAGACAATCTTGAACTGACCAATTCCAATATCTACTCAAACGGCGATCTCACTATTATTGTCTTATCTGACAGCTCTGTCTCTTCAGCATTGACCAATACGATCGAAGCAGCAGGCGCCCTGTACGTCACTTCCAAGGACAAGAGCAGCCTGACAGTAAGCAGCAGCGCCAAACATGCTGTCAAAGCAGCAAGTGTGACCATTGACGGTGCTGTACTCAGCCTAATCTCCACAGCCAAAGACGGTCTACATGCGACGACCGATGTTAAACTTATCAACTCGACAGTCCTTATCACTGCAGGTGATGATGGGATTCAGATTGAAGATGATACTGATGTCAATGCTGCAGACTTGACTGTTACTGATTCTGTATTGACCATTGAAGCAGCAGATAAGGGGATTACTGCTGGTGACACGGTCACTATCGAAGGGGATGCAGTTCTTTCCATTACATCAGGTGATGAAGGGATTGAAGGCCGCTATATCAATCTGACGGGCGGAACAATCACCATTAATGCCGGAGACGACGGTATTAATGCCACAGAATGGACAAGCAAAGACAGCGCCGATTTAAGCAATTTGACTAATTCTACTGCTGATATTGAACATGAAGTGGCTATCCGCATTGACGGTGCAATCCTTAGTATTACAGCCGGCGGCGATGCACTGGATTCTAATGGTAACCTCATCATATCCGGAGGCAGTGTTTATCTGACTCAGACATCTGTAGATAATTCGGCCCTTGACTATGATGGTACTGGTCTTATTTCCGGCGGAACAGTCTGGGCTATCGGCAGTAATGGTATGGCTCAGGCTTTTACAACAGGTTCCAATCAGGCCTATATAATGACTAATATTTCCGGCAGCCAAGGAGATACCATTACAATCACAGACAGCAATGGCAGCATTATTGCAGCCGCAACTGCCGAAACAGACTTTTCTAATATTGTTTTCTCTTCTGAAAATCTAACCGCAGGAGCAACTTATACTGTAACAACTTCAAGAGGAAGATCTGCCAGTGCAGCAGCCACAACTGAAAGCAGTGCAAATGGTTTCGGTATGGGGATGGGAGGTCCTGTGATGGGTGACGGTACGATGCCTGACAATCCGCCAAGTTTTGATGGAGTCAGAACAGCAGCTGATGGTTCTATCATCTTTCCTGACTTTTCTCAAATAGACAGAAGTGAAGATCCGACTGCAGCTCCTAGTGATGCAGTTTCTCCTCTCTTGCCCAGAGAAGAGGCTGATAGCTCTGAAAGAGACGGCAGTTCAGCAGGCGACTCTGCAATAGCTCCTCTTCCTTCTGAACTAGCAGCCTCTGATAGTGACACAGCTTCAGAAACAACTGCTCCTTCTGCCAGCGGCAGCCAGTCTCAGATAGAAGAGGAGGAGGATTCAGAGGGAAACACTGCTGAACAGACAGACAAAGCTGAAACCAAAAAGGATACAGAGACTGCAGCTAGCAGCCATGCTGACTTAAATTTAGAAACGAAGGCCAAGCAGAGAAAAGAACAAACAAAGGCTGAAGCAAACTTTTTAAAAGCGAAGCAGACTGAAACAGCTCCAGCACCTTATTCAAATGCAGGCAGCGTCTATAGGACTAACAGAGAAGATTTACAGCACAGTGGCAGATTCTTGGCATTTACAGCAGGAAACTATAGGGAAGCCTTATCAGCAAACTCAGTCCCCTATCCTGCTTTTGCTTATTCTGACCTCAGTTCAAACAGATATAGCCGGACAGACAAACAGCGCGGCTCTTTCCGCACTGCAGCACAAACACAGCCTGCTGTCAGTCAGAAGCTTGCTGTAAAGTTTAAAACTAAAACTTGGGATAAGTCCGGACAGTTTATATAAAAGATAAAAAAATAAAATCCCTCCTCACTGCATGTGAGAAGGGATTTATGCGATTATACCCTTTTTTACAGGAAGCGTTTGATACCTGACATCAGCCTATCAATAATATCAGCTACAGGCTCAATCTGGTGAATCATCGAAATGCCCAAACCAAAGGAAGCGAAGCCTTTGCTCAAATCACCAAAGAGCATACCATCACGCATTCCTTCATAAGCATGCTGGGCTTGGTAAATCTCCTCTTCAGATTTTCCGGCTTTACTGAGTTCAACCAAATGATTAGGAAGTTCACCGGGGAGTGAGCGGTAAAAAGCAGGAACCGTTCGATACATGAGCAAATCGCTGGCATTAGCTTTAAGTGCCATTTCCTTGATATTTTGTGCCAATACCGATTCTTCTGCCATCATAAGCGCTGTTCCGACAAACAGGCCTTCGGCGCCGAGCACAAAGGCTGCTTCAGCTGTCCGTTCATCCGCAATACCGCCGGCAGCCATAACCGGAACCCGTCCTTTAGCAGCATCAACAATCATGGGCACAATAGAAAAGGTCCCGATAACTTTTTCAGGTACAGTGCCTCCTTCATCAAAACCCGTTGCAACAATGATGTCTGCTCCTCCTTGAATAGCTTCCTCAGTGTTTTCAACTGTTGGTGTCAATGCGCGGAAAACAACTTTAATCCCTTTTTCATGAAAACGCTGAGTCCAATAAGAAGAGAAATTCCCTGCCATAACGGCAACACTGACCCCTTCTTCAACCATCAGATCTAGCATAGGCTGAGTAAAAAGGTCTGTATCAGGGTGGCCTGGTGAAATATCCATGCCCATCGGTTTATCAGTGATAGCCTTAGCTATTTTAATTTCACGGCGCATATTAGCCACTGTCTCTTCAACAGTATAAACAGCTTCTTTTTGTCCGGCATTGAAGCCAAAAACACCCAATCCTCCTGCCTTGCTGACTGCAGCAACATATTTTCCATCTGTCAGCCAATTTAAAGGGCCTTGAATAATAGGCTTTTCAATTCCTAAAATTTTAGTCACACGATTTTTCATTGTCCTACCTCTTTTCTTTTTATTAATATTATAGCGCTTTCACACTGAGAAGCAATGGATATTTCCAGTCTAATTGTCGCCTAACTAACAGTTATATGGTAGAATGTCCTATAAGAGGTAATGACGATGAATAAAAATGACTTACGTTATCAAAAGACCGAAGAAAACCTGCAGCTGGCTTACCTATCTCTGATGGGCGAAAAAGAATGCCGGACTATTACAGTCAAAGAGATTTGCCAGAGGGCAAAATGCAGCCGAAACACCTTTTATCTTCATTACACTACAAAGGATGGACTTTACCGTGAAATCATCACAAAGATTCTGGACAGTCTGGCAGCGGCATTTGAACCCCTAGCAGCCAATTTAAACCAGATCAGTCCATCTCATAACAAACTGTATACTGATGGGATTATTGACAGCATTATTAGACATAAAGAAGCCATAACTGTCCTTATTGCAAGGGACAACGGCCTCTTTCTCAAACTCTTTACTGATACCATTTTTGAGAAATGTCTGACAGGCACACAGCTTCTGGCTAAAGACAGCCTCAGTTCAGTTAATCACCTTTATATCTCTTATTTGGCCTCTGCTGTGACAGGTTTTATTTTCGAATGGCTGAAGCATCCCAATATTAGTGACAGTCAGGCAAAAAATTTGCTCTATGATATCCATAAAAAAACTATTGACAGCAGTCTTCGGATTTTACAGCAAAATAACAGTTAAAAAACTCCCGCTCCAAATATGGATGAGCGGGAGTTTTTTTAATTGCCAAGTACTGTTTGTTCTGTAGTGAGTGCCGGATTCATATTGACACGGTGCCACTCATTAATCACATAAGCCAAGGCCTCCAGCTGATAAAGGCCATAATTATTGACTTCCTCTGTCGTCTCATCTGAACCTCCTAAGCCGGCGGTATATATGGCAACAATATACGGTGTCTCTTCGTAGACAATAGCGTCAACATTAAGCGCTTCACGAACATAACCCGGCTTTTGTGCTACAACAACTCCGGATGGCATAAAGGTGCGATAATAATATTCAGGGAAGGACTGCTCCAGATAATAGAGAATATCGGCATATTTTTCCTGATGCTGCCACAAATAATCTAAAACCTGGATGTAGTAGTCAGTTGTCGTTTTATTACCTTCAGACTGGATAGTCTTTATATCAGCTTTAGATTCACCATAGCGGTTAAACATAGGATAAACTTTTTCCAGCCCCCCTAAGCGCTCAGCCAAAGCATAAGCGGGTGTATTTTCAGAATAGACCAGTGAGTATTCCTGCATGTCTGCAATTGTCATTGCACCGTCAAACTGGGCCACATAAGCATCGTGTTCTCCCAGATATTCATACTCTGTTCCGGTAATATCAAATCTTTCAGTCATGGAGAGCTCCCCTTCTGTCACGGCGTCCACAACCAGCATATTTAAGGGCAGTTTGTAGGTACTTCCGGCAGTCATGGGCTGGGTATCATTCATGGCATAAGTCTCGCCTGTCATCACATTCTTATAAGAAAAAGCAATCTGTGATGGTTCAATTCCCTGATCCGCCAGAAAGGCCTGCACCGTCTCAACTAGATTGCTATGAACATAATCATAGGTCAGACCATAAGCTTCCATAGTTGCTGCATCAGCATCGAAGGCAGCCTGCTTTTGCTCATCCGTTTTGACCGGTAGGTTCTCATTAGCCTGCGAAACAGAATCGGACCCTGATGAGGCTTGCGCACTGCTCGACTGGGACGGTTGTTTTTTCCGGCTGTGACTGATAGCCTGATTAGCCATAACCAAAAAAACAGCAGTAACTGCCAGCAGCAGCAAGCCACAGATGACAGTCCCCGTCATCATCTCTTTTTTTCTTTTATGCATTCTATTTCTCCTAACCCCTCTATTTTATAATAAAGATAAAAAAAAGCAAGACGATTTCAATCATTTTGGATTAATAGAACAAAAAAAGAACTTAACCCGGTTTCATTACAGAGTCAAGTTCTTTTATAAATCCTTTTTTGCCCAGTCCTGTTTGAAAACAGTCCAGTGCTCAGGTTTCTGCAGAGATTAGGAGTGCTGCTTGTTTCAGCTGATAAACCGGCAGCAGCTTACAAATCTTCTTTAGACAGATGTGGCTTGCTGATAAAGTTCAGCAACCTTAGGCCAGTTGATAACTTCAAAGAAAGCCTTAATATAATCTGGGCGAACATTGCGGTAGCTGAGGTAATAAGCATGTTCCCAGACATCAAGTCCCAAAATAGGAGACTTGCCTTGCATAATCGGGCTGTCTTGGTTAGCCGTTGAAATCACCTCAAGTTTGCCTCCAGCTCCAACAACAAGCCATGCCCAGCCGGAACCGAAACGTGTTGCAGCAGCAGTTGAGAAAGCTGCTTTAAATTCTTCAAATGACCCAAACGCTTCATCAATAGCTTGGGCAAGTTCAGCAGTCGGTTCAGACTTTTTGGGTGAAAGCAGCTCCCAAAAAAGAGCGTGGTTAAGATGGCCGCCGCCGTTATTAATGACAGCTTGACGGATATCAGCCGGAATTTGTTCAACATCTGCTAAGAGAACCTCCAAATTGTCTCCAATTTCAGGGTGTTTCTCCAAGGCAGCATTTACGTTAGCTACATATGTAGCATGGTGCTTATCATGGTGCAGTGTCATTGTTTCTGTATCAATATAAGGTTCAAGTGCGTCGTAAGCGTAGGGAAGATCTGGTAAAATAATTGCCATATCACGTTCCTCTTTTCTTTTTGATGATGCTATTGTATCGTAAAAAGTCAGGGCTTTCAAAAAATTTGATTATGAATTTTTTTCTGAGACTACAAAATCAATAAACTCAATCCGTCCTGCTAAACAGCACTTCCCCATTTGGCTTGCAGAAAACTCCTGCACTATAATAGACTCGGTCAATTTGCTGATAGTCTGTTTTTACTGCTGATTATTTTAAGCAGGGCAAGATCAAAGAGATAAGCTTTATCATAGACACCCTTTTTAATCATGTAATCCGTTTCTATCAAATCGGCTACTGCCTGTTTTAAAAAAGGAAGCGATAGCGTCCGCGAGTCCCGCAAAGCAAATTTAACCTGATAAGGATTAACCTTGCGTCCCAGATAATCTGATAAATCTGCCGTAATCTGCTGTTCATTTTTACCCTGGCCGGATAATATCTTGACCTGTGTAAACATCCGAAACTGCCCTATCATAACAGCAATCAGCTTAATGTCATCTTCCCCCTGCAAACGCAGATCTCCAAGCAATTCACGCGCCATGTCAATTTTACCACCCAAAATAAGCTGGGTCAGTTCAAAAATATTATCCTGCAGTGTTTTGGGAATCGCCTGAACAACATCAGATGCTGTGACCTGACCATCTTTTTTATAAGCTGTTAAAAATTGGAGATTTTTCACGATTTCACTAAAATCAAAATTGGATTTAAGCAGCAGATCGTCAAAAACCCCTTTTTCAAAAACCAGTCCTTCCTGATGGGCAATTTTTTGAAAATAAGTTCTGAGTTCCGCTTCTTTAATGGGACCGGCTTCAAAAACCTGAGCGTCTCGCTTCAGCAGCTTAACAATACGGCGTTTGCCGTCCAGCTTTCCTGGTGCCAAAATAAGCAGACGCGTGCTGGCAACAGGATTTTCCAAATAAGCTTCAAAGCGTTTAAGCGAAGCTTCATCCAGAAAAGTTTTTTTAGCGGTCGTCAGATCTAAAAAATTATCAAAAATAACTATCTTTTCATCTGAAAAAAAAGGCAGACTTTCCAAATCCATTTCCGCCTCTTGATAATCTGCTTCTGCCATATCGAAATACGAATAAGACAAATCAGAGATACTAAAAGCAATCCTTTCCATTAAAAGCTGCTTCATCTGACTGTACTGACCCCAGTCTTCACCAGATAAAACCGTAATCGGACGCAAACTTTCTTTCGTTAAGTGTTCTATTTTTTCAATTGCAAGCATTCTTTTTTCCTAATCCAAACTTCAAATAAAGCTAGACAGCAGTTAAACAGTGTAATGAAAGACCAAGCCTGTCCCGCCTTGATATGCATTACCTCAAAACCGTATTTTTAGAGAAAAAGCCTGCTGCCTGATAAAGTTCAACAGCGAAATCAGCCCGCTACATTAAACTTTATCAGCTACAACAGGCTGATTCACTGATTATTCCCCTTTTTCAGAGATGGCAGAATCAAAGCTTTCGGTCTCACTGTTTGGAGTAACAGCTGAATCCATAGCCGAGCTTACCGGTTCGGAGAGATGAGCAGCCGAGTCAGCTGAATCTGCAACTGTATGAGAAAGAGCAGACGGCGCTTCGTGAACTGCTGCAGAAGTTTCAGCAGTCTTCACAGCTCCATCAGGAGCCGCTGTAGGTGTTTGAGGGGCTGCTGCGTAACCTGCTGGTATACTGCCGGCTTGATCCTTGCTTGGGAAACAGAAAAATACGATAAGCGTAATCTGACAGCCAAGTGCAAAAAGCCAACCGATAAAAGGAATAGGGAGCAAGAGCTGTCCCAGATTGAAGAAAATGAAAGCCCAGTGGAAACCGGCATCACGCAGACGCCGAACTTGCAGTGCCAAAGTCGGGATAAAAATGGCAATATTCCATATAACACCAATGAGCATCAGAGGCAGTAAAGCACCGAGATTGCTTATGATAAGATAGCCAAGTTCTTCATCTGTCATTGTATAATAGCTGTCAGCATAAGAAGCCATTGTTGAAAAAATCTGACTCACAAAAATGACTGAAGCAATCAGCCCGAAAGGTAAGGCAATTAAAAAATTACAAAGAACAACCCACCAATAATCAGAACGGGTCGATTTACCAGTAAAATCTGCATACTGCAACCAGAATTTTTTATAAGCTTTAAACATAAAATATCTCCTGTCTATTTTATTTCTCCATCATACCACGTTTTTTCTAAAAAGACAAATTCAGCCGCAAAAAAGTATAGCATTCTGGCTCAGTACAGCAGCAGCTTTTCAAGAAATTTCTGAGGAAAAAACTCTAAAACGGGCTTTAGTATCTTTATTAACTGCACCATCAAAACTGCATCGGACTGCTGCAATTTCTTATCTTTTGACTGTTTAGCAGATCATTTTACGGTCTCTATCTGCCAGCTGTTCCAGCCCCGAAAACGGATGGCTCCCTGCAGGTCTGTTCGATAAACCTCAACAGCAGCAGCGCTCAGCCGATCCAATGTTTCCTGATGGGGATGCCGGTAGCGATTGTGAAAGCCGGCAGAGATTAAAGCATACTTAGGTTTAATAAAGTTTAAAAATTCTGAGCTGGTCGACCCCTTGCTCCCATGATGCCCTGCTTTTAATACATCAACAGGCAATTCCTTATAGATTTGCATCAGCTCTTGTTCACCTGTATTTTCTAAATCACCTGTAAATAGAAAGGTCTGATTTAGAAAACGCCCATACAGCACCAGAGAGTCGTTGTTGCCGCCATCGCCTTTTTTATAAGGATAAAGGACATATAAACGGCTCTGCATGATCGAAAGGCTGTCTCCTGCTTTAACGGTACGCACCTTAGCTCTCGTCGCCTTTAATCTTTGGACAAAATCGGTCTGTGTCAAACTGCCGGAACTGACTAAGATTTCTCCAATTTTAAAATATTTGGCAAGAACCTGTAAGTCTCCAACATGGTCAGTATCGGCATGCGTTAAGACCAGCTGGTCAATTTTACTGATTCCGCGGCTGCGCAGATACGGAATCAAAGTTCTTTCGGCATTACTTTTTCCTGTCCTTTCCTGCCAGCTTTCTTTACTGGTAAATACCGGCCGACCACCGACATCAATCAGGATTGTTTTCCCTTTCTGATCCCTCAAAAGAATACTGTCTCCCTGCCCAACATCAACCACTGTCAGCTCATTTCCCAAAGGAAATTTACTGCTAAAAAGCAAGAGGACAATCGATAAGCCCAGGACTATAGCTATCTTCTTTTGACGGAAAAAATCATAAAGCAGGCCCAGCAAAATCAGCAGTAAAATAAGGACTAATAAATGAGGTCGTCCCAAAACAAAGGGGTGGCGGAAAATATGACTAATCCAAGTGATAAATGTTTCCAGAAAAAGAAACAGGACATTAACAAAGGTCAGTTTAACAATAGGCGAAATTAGAAAAATGAAGACCAGCATAGGCAAAAGAAGAAACTCGAAAGCCAGGGAAAAGAAGGCTGTAAGCAGAACAGACAAGGGATGAAAAACAGAAAAAAAGTAGAGTAAAATGGGTAATATCCCAGCAGCAAGTGCTAAACTTTCCATTATTTTCTTTTTATAGCTGCTGAGATGAGAAAAATCTACCAAAGTTAATATAAAAGCATAGGCAAAAGACAGTATCCCAGCTCTTGTTAAGAGAAAATGCGGCATTAGCAGAAAAAAGGCAATCAGTGTTAATGCTAAATTGTCCATCTTTTTAAGTCCAAGCCTGGAGAAAACATTTTGGACTAAGCTGCGGACAACAGAAACAGAAAATCCTGTCAAAACAGCATACAGAAATGAAAAAGGAATCTGCAGATAATCAACATAATCACGCCTTATACCCAGTCGTAAAAAACAAAATCGGAAAAGCCGTATAAAAAAACTGACATGCATTCCTGATAAGGCAAACAGGTGGATAAGGCCAAGATTGGTGTATAAATCGGTCATCTCATCAAATGATTTATCCAAATAACCAAACAGAAGTCCTGTCATATAATGCCGCATCGGGGCAGGAAACTGACTTTGAATGAAGACAATGGCTTTGCGCCGCCATTCTCGAAAACAGGTGACAATATATTTTTTGAATGGCCGCCGGACTGTTTGAATTTTATTAAGATTAATCAGCCTGTAAATTCCCCGATTTTTTAGATAGCTGCGGTAATCGAAGCCATTAAAATTGCGTATGTTTTCTGCTTCTTCCGTATCGGCTTCTGCCTGCAGGATAACCGTCTCATCAAGGTGACTAAAAAAATCTTTTTCTGTTTTTGACCTGAGCCGGTAAAAAACTTGGTATTCTTCTTTAGAAGACCGCCCCTGAAAAGAAAGCAGGTCGCCATTAACTGCTATGCTGTCAGGGATGATTTCGATGTAACTGACAGATTCGGGAGCCGTCTGATATGCTCTTGACTGCTGTTTCTGCCAGACACAAAAATAAACAGCAAAAAAGACTAAAACCACTGCAGCAGTTAAAACTTTTTGCCAAGTGTACTGCTTAAGCAAACAAATCAAAGCAAGGGTCAGCAGAAACAGAACTAAAGGCTCTGCAGAAAACAGCCAAAAATAAAGTAAAAGCAGTAAAAAGGCTAAATGAATCGGCTTTACCAAATAAAAATTAATCAACAGTGACCTCTTCTTTGAGTTTTGCTAAAGTTTTCTCGCCAATACCGGAAATTTCAGCTAATTCCTCCACAGAGCTGAAACCGCCTTTACTATCGCGATAATCGATAATATCCTGAGCACGCTTTTCTCCAATGCCTGAGATTGTCTGAAGTTCGGCAAGCGTTGCTGTATTTAAATTAATTTTCTCATTGCTGTCATCTCCTGCACTGCTGTCTCCCAAATCGGCTGATGGCTGCACCGGAGCAATTACACTGATATTTTCCCCTTTCACAGCAACATAAATCACTGCTTCATCTTCTATTTTTTGTGCCAGATTGACTGAATTCCTGTCAGCTTCGGCAGTCAGACCGCCGGCAAGCTTGACAGCATCACTTACTCGGCTGCCAGCCGGCAAAGTATAAACGCCTTCTTTCTGAACAGCTCCTTTTATATCAACAGTAATTTCAGCTTTGCTGCTTTGTTTTTTTGAATCCTTATCAGACAGAGAAGGCTGGGCTTGCTCGCTGCTGCTGAAACTGGTTTGGTAGGCTGGGAATTCACCGCTGCCTGTTTGAGGCTGACGGGACAATCCATAAAAAATCAGTCCCAGCAGAACTATGAACAAGCAGAACAGAACTGATAGCCAAATCGCTTTATTTCCCTTAAACTTATCTAATATTTCTTCTATCATGCAGACCTCCTTTATATTACTATTCGAAAAAATAAAAAAGAAAATGATACGTTTTAGCCATTATAAAAGGCCTCAAACACGGTATTTTACCTGTTCGAAGCCTTAAAATAATCTTTATGAATACAGCTGCCAGTATTCTTCTATTTGCGATGCTTTTCAGGGTTCCAGACAAAGCTGGCAAGATAACTGAACAGCAAAGTCAGCAGAACCAGAATAAGAGCGAGAAGCCCTAAAGGAATACGGAAAATATAGGTCAGAGGGTTTAGCTTTTTTGTCCGGCCGCAGTCAGCATTCTCAGCATCTAGACTGGAAAAGCTGGTTTGAATACGCTCGGCAACCTCCTCAATACCAGTATCATTCATCCGTTTAATATCACTGATATCAATAGCCTGACCAAAATTAATATCAATCGGTTCTCCCCTAAGCAGGCCTTTAAAGGAGCGCGGACCGCCGTAGACAGCTGGTTGAATTTTGACTTTAGCCATTTTAGCAATCACTGCTACTCCTCCCTTGACATCGGTGGAGTGACGGCTCCCGCTGGGAAACATAATTAACGAACGGTCACTGTTTTTCAAAACTTTAACCGGATATTTAATCGCCTCCTGTCCCGGATTCTCACGGTCTATTGGAAAAGCTCCGCACATACGGATCCACCAGCCAAAAATCCGATTGGTAAAAAGCTCTTTCTTAGCCATAAAGATAAACTGTTTAGGCTTTGTTGCAAAAGCCAGATAAACAGGATCCCACCATGTGCGGTGAGGAGCAACTAGAATATAGTTTTCTTTTTGATCTAATATCCGCTCACGATGGTGATAACGAGCATTGCCATTAACCAACCAAAGCAAAAAAGCAACCAAACCACGTAAATAAGCGTAAAACACAACTCTCTCCTTTTATCAAGATACAAAGGGCGTTAAGAACGCAAAAGGAAAATAGGAGACTGACCGATGAATCCAGAAAGATTCGAGGTCAGGCTATCTTTTTCCCGCAGCGTTTAGCCCGTGTTCGATTCACAAGATACAAAGCCCGTTAAAAATCCGTATGAAAATGACGGTAAGTCCGAAATCTTCTATCTTCGCAGACGCACCCCTGCCAGAACGACTAGAAGGGGGGCGGTCGACTGTTAAGGCGACAAAGCTTTCAGACGTTTACGGCTGGCGGTAAGCCAGAAATCTCTGATTTCGTAGGCGCACCCCTGCCAGAACACTAGAAGGGGCGGCTAACATTTAAGCTTTCAAAAGTCGTCTCAAGGCTCTTCGGCAGGACGCTGGCCATCTAGCAGCACTTTTAAATCTTATAAATATTCCTTTTTATTGTACCATTTATTGGCTCGTTTAAGAAGACAGAAAAATGATTTTCCTGCCTATTTTTAAAATATCTCTGTTGCCCATCACAGACTGAGCTGCCAAAAGCAGCCTTGCCAAAAAGGGAGTCGTAGGAATGTGGAGACAGCTGTAAAGGTGCCGTTTCAGCAGTCAAAAGGGACAAGCCCAGTTTTCAGCTAAAAGAAATTTTGTTATAATAAAAACCATGACTAAGCCGATTTTAAAAAATAAAGAGCGGATTGATCAGCTTTTTTCCACTGATGTTAAAATTATTCAAAACAAAGATGTTTTCAGTTATTCCGTTGATTCTGTTTTACTCTCGCGTTTTCCCAAAATCCCCAGCAAAGGATTAGTTGTTGATTTGTGCTCAGGCAATGGGGCCGTTGGTCTTTTTGCTTCAACCCAAACCAAGGCAAAAATTGTTGAAATCGAACTGCAGGAACGTCTGGCAGATATGGGGCGGCGATCTATTGAACTCAACCAGCTGGAAGATCAAGTTACTATGGTCGAAGACAATCTCAGCAACCTATTAAACCATGTCCCGCGTTCAGGGGTTGACTTAATTCTCTGCAATCCGCCCTACTTTAAAACAAGCGAGCATTCCAAAAAAAATTTGTCTCCTCATTATTTATTGGCCAGACATGAAGTGGCTACCAACTTGGAAGACATTTGTGCGGTCAGTCAGCAGGCCTTAAAATCAAATGGCCGGCTAACTTTAGTGCACCGCCCTGAGCGTTTCATGGAAATTATCGACACCCTCAAAAAATATAAATTGGCTCCTAAACGCCTTCAGTTTGTCTATCCTAAACAAAATAAAGAGGCCAATATGCTCCTTGTCGAAGCCATTAAAGATGGCTCACTGGAAGGTCTGAAAATTCTGCCGCCTCTGATTGTTCATAAAGACAATGGTGAATATACCGATGAAGTGGCTGCAATTTATTTTGGCACAGATGCCCAGCCTCAGGCTTATATGTATGTCTTAGAGTGTGCGGACGGAAGTCTCTATACAGGCTATACTACTAATCTTAAAAAGCGGCTTAAAACCCACAATGCTGGCAAAGGAGCCAAATATACAAAAAGCCGCCTGCCGGTTAAACTCCTTTATTGGGAAACTTTTAATCATAAAAATGCTGCCATGAAAGCTGAAAAACGGTTTAAGCAAAAAAAGAGGACCGAAAAACTGGCTTATATCAAATCGCAGACTGACAAGAGCCACTAAAGAATAACAGTATGTGAAAGACACTAACCCCGCAGCACTGCCGCTCCTTTTGAAAAGAATAAGAATTCACAAATAGGTTGTCTTCATTCCTTCATAAGCTTATACTGCACCACCTAAGCACTTCACTGTTTGATAACTAAAAAACTCCTTGGACATTTCAATCTGTCCAAGGAGTTAAAATTTATCTGTCAGAAAGCCTTGTTTTGATGGCAAAAGACATACAGACTATCTTTCCCCTTTATTTCGGATAACAAAACCGCTCTTTTTTTCGCTTGAAGTGCGGTGAGGGCGCTTGTTATCTTTATTTTGGAAATCATTTTTACTTCTGTGGGATCCCCTCTTGAAGTCGTAACGACTGTCTCGGCGACGGCGGTCATAACGGCTGCGGTTTCTGTCGCGATTCCGGCCTCTGTCATTGGAGACCCTGCTGGATGGTTTAAAGGGAAGGGGTTTTTCTCTGGCAATTTCGACCTTAGGCAGAGCATCTGGATCTTGGACAGTAATACTCAAGATATAGAGAGCCAGCTCTTCAGGCGTAAATTCAGCCGCTAACTTAAGAGCATCCCCCTTAAATTTTTCAAAACGGCCGCGGACTGCTTCGTCTGCAAAATCACGCTCAATCCTTTGCAGAGCAACCTTTTTCTTAGCCTGAAAAGCTTCCAGAGCAGTCGGTGGTTTGAGGCCTTTCATGCGTTTTTTAGTCAACTGTTCAATGATTGAAAGGTAGCCCATCTCATTTGGCGCAACAAAAGTAATGGACTGGCCAAATTTGCCGGCACGGCCGGTTCGGCCGATACGGTGGACATAACTTTCCGGATCCTGCGGAATGTCATAGTTATAGACATGGGTAACCCCTGAAATATCTAAACCACGCGCAGCCACATCAGTAGCGACTAAAATATCAAGACCGTCATTTTTAAAATCACGCAGGACACGCAGTCTCTTGCCTTGATCAAGGTCGCCATGAATCCCTTCTGCCCGAAAACCACGCAGTTTAAGGCCTCGGGTCAGCTCGTCAACACGGCGTTTGGTCCGGCCGAAAACAATGGACAGTTCCGGCTGGTCAACATCCATGAGCTGGGTCATGATATCAAACTTTTCACTCTCTTTTACCCGAACATAATATTGGTCAACCAAGTCAGTAGTCAGCTCTTTTGCTGCCACTTTAACATGCTCAGGGTCTTTCATAAATTTAAGGCCGATGGCTTTAATAGCTTCCGGCATTGTCGCTGAAAAAAGCAGGGTCTGCCGCTCTTTAGGAACATAACTGATGATAGCTTCAATATCTTCCAAAAAGCCCATATTCAGCATCTCATCTGCTTCATCCAAAATCAACGTTTCGACATGAGACAGTTTCAGAGCCCTGCGTTTTATTAAATCAAGAAGGCGTCCGGGAGTGCCGACAACAACATGAGCACCCGACTTGAGTGCCTTAATCTGTTTTTCAATGCTTGAGCCGCCATAAACAGAGCGGACCTTAACCCCTTTTTCACGGCCAAAACGAAAAAGTTCCTCCTGACTCTGCACAGCCAGTTCACGTGTCGGAGCAACCACAAGGACTTGAATCACATTTCTGTCTGTATCGATTTTATCGAGAGCCGGAAGACCAAAAGCAGCCGTTTTCCCTGTTCCTGTCTGCGCCTGCCCTATCACATCCCTGCCGTCTAAAGCTAGAGGAATGGTCAGCTCTTGAATAGGTGAAGGTTGGGTAAATCCAGCCTTTTCTACTGCCGACAGCAGGCTTTTTGATAATTTTAATTCTGTAAATTTCAATTTCTTCTCTTTTCTAAAAGGCAGTGCGAAGCCGCCTTATAAAACTTAAATTTGTTGTTTGACAACTTAATTAGTGTAACACAATCCAGAAAAAAAAGATAGAGAATCAGCTTAATTTCATAAATAACACGCTTTCATAGGCCAGCAGCTTTAAGCCTAGATCAGCTAGGAGTAAAAGATGGCCTTCCACGAAATGCTCAGGACATCTTTTCTTCTAAAACAACATCAGGATATTTATCCGCAAACCAGCGAAGCGCAAAATCATTTTCAAAAAGAAAAACAGGCTGCTCAAAACGATCTTTAGCCAAAATATTGCGGCTGGACGACATTCTTTCGTCCAAATCCTCCGGCTTAAGCCAGCGGACGGTTTTCTTGCCCATCGGCGTCATAACCACTTCTGCCTTATATTCGTTCTCCATACGATGTTTGAAAACTTCAAACTGAAGCTGACCGACCGCACCAAGCATATATTCGCCAGTCTGATAATTGGTATAAAGCTGAATGGCGCCTTCCTGCACCAACTGTTCAATCCCCTTGTGAAATGACTTTTGCTTCATGACATTTTTGGCTGTCACCTTCATAAAAAGCTCAGGTGTAAAGGTCGGAAGCGGTTCAAAGGCAAAAGTCTGCTTGCCGGCAGTCAAAGTATCTCCTACTTGATAAGTTCCTGTATCGTAAACACCAATAACATCTCCTGCCACAGCTCTGCTGACACTTTCTCTGGATTCAGCCATAAACTGGGTCACATTGGCCAGTTTAAGAGTTTTACCAGTCCGTGTCAGTTTTACAGCCATCCCAGGTTCAAATTCACCGGATACAATACGGACAAAGGCAATACGGTCACGGTGGCGCGGATCCATGTTAGCCTGAATTTTAAAAACAAAACCAGAAAAGGTTTCATCATAAGGAGAAACAGCCCGCTCTTCTGTTGTTTTATGACTGTGCGGCTCCGGAGCATAGTCCAGAAAAGTATCTAAAAAGGTTTGGACCCCGAAATTAGTCAATGCCGATCCAAAAAAGACAGGTGTCAAATCTCCGGTTAAAACAGCCTCTTCTGAAAAAGCATTGCCGGCTTCCTCTAACAGTTCAACGTCCTCCAAAACCTGTTCATAGAAAGGATTGTCTGCAAAGAGTTCCTTCCCTTCAGCAAGTTCCGCAAAGCGCCGGTCTCCTTTGTAAAGTTCCAAACGCTGATGATGCAGGTCATACAGACCGGCGAAAGATTTTCCCATACCAATCGGCCAATTCATCGGATAACTGGCGATACCTAAAACTTCCTCCAGTTCTTCCAGCAAATCCAGCGGTTCACGACCGTCTCGGTCCAGTTTGTTAATAAAAGTAAAGACAGGGATATTGCGGTGTTTGACAACTTCAAAAAGCTTTTTGGTCTGTGCTTCAATCCCCTTAGCTGAATCCACAACCATGACGGCCGCATCTACTGCCATCAGCGTACGGTAAGTATCTTCCGAAAAGTCTTCATGCCCCGGTGTATCAAGAATATTGACACGCTTTCCGGCATAATCAAACTGCATAACAGAAGACGTTACAGAAATGCCGCGCTGCTTCTCAATATCCATCCAGTCGGATTTGGCAAACGTACCTGTCTTCTTTCCTTTAACCGTCCCAGCTTCACGAATCTCACCGCCAAAATACAAAAGCTGCTCAGTAATCGTCGTCTTTCCGGCATCCGGGTGACTGATGATAGCAAAAGTTCGGCGTTTTTTAATAGCATCTTGAACTGTCATTTATTCTCTTTACCTATTTCCTTGTATTTTTGAGCAGGAGTCAGGTCAAAAAGGCCCGGACTCTCATTTCAGTGCCAAGCACAGCCAATTTTTTGATAACTTATGGTGCTTAGAGCTTCTTTATTATAACGAAATCTAGTCGTGAGTGCAATGCAGGGAGCTGTCTGTAACTAATCATTTTATATCGGAAGTTACCTTTTCGGGACTTTTTTATGATTAAAATAAAGGGCAAACAGCACCAAACTCAGGCTTAAAACAAGAGATACCACCAAATAATTAAACCAAATGCGGCTGTTATCAATAATCGGGGTATTCCGAAGAATCCCATAGTTCCCGCCTGTCACATGATTAACACCTACTAAAAAAAGATTTAAGATAAAAGTATAGCCTGTAATTTTACCAAAAGACAGTTTCTTTACCCGGTAATGATTCAGCAGATAATTAAGACTGTTCACCAAAAGAGCATAATGGCCAACAATGAAAGAGACACCAGTAATATGTGGAAAATCGTAAGGATCCAGCACAGGATAAATCAAAGCAAAAATAGCTCCGCTAAAGCCCATCAAAGCAAAATACTGCTTAATTGATGAATTGTCCGGCAAAAACAAAATAGCCAGCATCGCCAAACGGCAGTGATAAAGCGGCAGGCTATTTGAAATAGGAATCAGGCAGATACTGTACCAAAGATAGAGGGAAAGGAGCTGCAGCAGCTGAATCCTTTTGAATAAACGGACAAAATGCGGCCTGTCATGCCACTTGACAGAAATATAAACTAAGGCCAGCAAAGCCCCCATCATGATAAGGTAAACAATCAGTGATATTAAGGGCGGCTCAGTTGCCTGAGTTGTCAAAAAATCCTTTAACATTGTCATCTCCTATTTTTTATCAGACTTGCATCTTATGAATTGAACACGCCCTAAACGCTGCGGGAAAAAGATGTCCTGACTTAGAATCTGGCGATTCGTCAGTCAGTCCCCTATTTTCCTTTTGCGTTTTATACGGCCTTTGTATCTTGTTAATTGAACACGCCCTAAACGCTGCGGGAAAAAGATGCGGCTAAGTTTAGAATTGATTTCAAGTTAGCTAGCCGTAGACGTCTGGGAGTGGGACAGAACCCAAATTATTGAGTTCGTCGTCCCACCCCCGCAAAACCTAGTAGGCCATTTAAAGCTTTGAAAAAGCGGATAAAGTGCCACTAGACGACTAGCGTTCTATTGAACAGACCTGAGACGACTTTGAAAGCTTAAATTTTTACTGCACCCTTCTAGCCGTTCTGGCACAGGGGCGTCTGCGAAATCAAAGATTTCGGACTTACCGTCATTTTTGCAGTTCTGTCACTGCTTTCTCTAGCTGCATGGAATTGCTGCCCTTAAATAAAATTTGATCGCAGGGCTGCAGGAGACTTTTGATAGCGGCTACCATTTCGTTAAACTGATCCTCTTGCTCGTTTTTCTTAAAATAATAAACCTTTCCGGGCGGAAACATCTGGCTGGCCAATTCAGCCAGCTCGGCAATATCTTCACCATAAAAAATGACAGTGTCTAAAATGTCCGGCAGCAGTCGGGTCACAATACTGGTATGCATTTGAACAGAATGCTCTCCCAGCTCTTTCATATCAGCTAAAACAGCTATTTTCTTACCGCCGGTGTTATTGGGGATAGCTGAAAAAGTTTCCAAAATTAATCGCATAGCTGTAGGATTAGCATTATAAACATCTGAAAGAATATCGGCACCGTTCTTAGCTTTTTTCCATTCTGTCCGATTGCCTGTCAGACTGATTTCACTTAAGGCTGAAAGGATATCGGCATCAGACACCGCTAATAACTTGCCGACATAGGCACTGATAACAGCATTAGTTGCATTGTATTTACCTGATAAAGGCAGAGTAACAGGATCGCTCAGGAGATTAGTTGTAAAAGTCAGCCTATCTTTTTGCTCGACAATATTCTCCACGCCGATTTCCTGCCCAGAACCAAAACGGATAACTGTCTGATTTTCCGGTAAAAAGGCATCAAGAATCGGGTCATCCGGAAGGATTAGTATCCCGTCGGAATCCATACCATCTGCGATCTGCATCTTCCCTTGAGCAATTTTTTCACGTGTGCCAAAAAATTCCAAATGCGCCTCACCAATAAGTGTCACCACAGCAATTCGAGGTTTAGCAATCTCTGACAAAAGATGAATATCTCCCAGATGATCCTGTCCCATTTCTAAAACAATTTTTTCTGTATCATCCGGCATATGCAAGACTGTATAGGGCAAGCCGATTTCGTTATTGTAGTTCCCTTGCGTTTTATAAGTTTTGTAGGTTGTGGACAGGATAGCAGCAATCATATCTTTTGTGGTTGTTTTACCGTTAGAACCTGTTACAGCAATCACATCGACCCGCTGTTTTTCAAGATAATATTTAGCCAGTCTCTGCAGGGCTACTAAGACATCATCGACCAAGATATAAGGGACATTGTCAACAGGCTTTTCTGACAGTGTTGCTGCCGCTCCCTTGGCAAAAGCAGCGTCAATAAAATCATGTCCGTCACGCTGACCTTTTAAGGGCAGAAACAAGTCACCCTTTGTTACTTTACGGCTGTCAAATTCAACATGATGAAGGGAAAGGTCAGCAAAATCGGAAACGGTGTTTTTGCCACCGACAACTCTGGCAAGCTCATGTAGACTTAATTTCATATTTCTCTCGCTTTCTGCTGCTAAAAACTTTATGCTCTCATTATACCATAAAGATAGTCCATTACGCTGAAGCAGTCTGCTGCTGACTTTCTTTGAGGAGCTGTCAAAATAAAGCAACAGCCTCAGTTTAAGAACAGAAAACAAGGAAAGGTTATAATCTTGGAAATCTGCCTCGCTCTTTTTAGCTTACCGTCAGCCGTAAACGTCTGAAGGCTTTGCAGTCTTTACAGCCTGCCGCACCCTTCTAGTCGTTCTGGCACAGGGGCGCAGACGAAATCGAAGATTTCGGGCTTACCGTCAGCCGTAAACGTCTGAAGGCTTTGCAGTCTTTACAGCCTGCCGCACCCTTCTAGTCGTTCTGGCACAGGGGCGCAGACGAAATCAAAGATTTCTGGCTTACCGTCAGCCGTAGCCGTCTGAAGGCTTTGTCGCCTTAACAGTCGACCGCACCCTTCTAGTCGTTCTGGCAGAGGTGCGCAGACGAAATCAAAGATTTCTGGCTTACCGCCATTTTTGCTGTGAGCTTGAACGCCCTTTGTATCTTGTGAATTGAACACGGGCTAAGCTCTATGCAAAAAAGATAGCCCTCCCTTGAGTCTTTGGTGACTCGGCGGTTAGGCTCCTATTTTTGCTGTGAGCTTGAACGCCCTTTGTATCTTAATAAAAAACCTTCAGGTATTCTTGAAGGTTTGGGATAAGGTATTCTTAAAACAGGTGATCTTCTCTTTTGTGGAACATTTCCTGTGCCAGACGGACAAGTTCACTGATTAAATCCGTATAACTCAAGCCCATATTTTCCCACAGCAAGGGATACATGGACCATTGGGTAAAGCCCGGCATTGTATTTAGTTCGTTGAGGTAAATCTGATTATTTTCTGTTAAAAAGAAATCACAGCGTGACAGCCCGCATCCTCCAAGCGCACGGAAGGCCTTGGCCGCATAATGCCGCATCTTCTCCGCAACCCTCCCGTCAATTTGAGCTGGAATAGCCATGCTGATTTTATTGTCAATATACTTGGCTTCATAATCGTAAAAAGCAACATCCTTGACCACTTCGCCGGGCAGAGTAGTTTTGATTTCCCTATTTCCTAAAAGTCCGACTTCAATCTCACGGGCAGTCACTCCCTGCTCAATTAAAATACGGCTGTCATATTTAAGAGCCAAGCCGATGGCCTGACGGAGCTCCTCTCTGTTTGCTGCACGGGAAATCCCCACACTTGAACCCATGTTGGCCGGTTTGACAAAAACAGGGTAGGAAAGCTTCTCTTCAGCCTGATTTATGGCTTTTTCCAGATCATCTCCTTCAAAATAAGCGATATAAGCAACCTGAGGAATGCCGAAACTTTCTAAAATTTGTTTCGTAACGATTTTATCCATTGCTCCTGCTGAAGTCAGAACATTTGTCCCCACATAAGGAAGACGCAGTACTTCAAGAAACCCCTGAACAGAACCGTCCTCACCCATAGGCCCGTGAAGAACAGGAAAAACAACTGCATCAGTTTGGTAAATAGCACTCGGTGCCACTTTTTGTGCCGGAATAACCGTCTCATTGGTCATTAGCTTTTCATCAGGTCCCGGCGCCTCAGAAAATATCTGTGTCTGAATAAAGTCACCAGCCTGAGTGATAAAGTAAGTTTTTACCAAAAATTGGTGATAATCAACTGCACGTATAATACTCTCAGCAGAAAGTACTGAGACCTCACGCTCTGCAGAACGGCCGCCGTAAAGCAGGATTAAAGTTTGCTTAGACATTATTTTTCCTGTCCTTTTCTTTGATTTATCAGTCTTAATCATATCATAATTGCTGTTTATTTACAAAAAATACAGGTATTCTGCTATTAAAAAGCTGCCCGTCATAAAACAGGGCAGCTTTCTTTAATAAAATTTTGACATTAACTGGTTTAAATATCAGTTATTTTAACAAATGGTCTGCCCAAACCGTTGACATCACCGGCTTGTGTGCTTTGTTCATTCCAGAGCGAAGCAATCGGATACCAGCCGTTATTAGCAGCATTATAGGGGTCAAATACATAAGTATTGCCGTTTGAATAGCCTTTTAAGACAAGCTCATGGCTGGTTCCCCAGCCCCATGGAGAAAATTTATTCAGCTGGACAGCCCCTACAACCTGATGACCTTCCTGCAGGGCAGCAGACAGGGCAGAGGATGAACTGAGAACAGTGGCAGTCATTCCCCATTGATTCGAAGCCAGCAGGATGCCTCGCCCGGTTGTTCCTTCGCCCCCTCGGTTAAATTCAACGGTTTGATTGTAGAGGTAATCTGCAACAGTTGTCGGCAGCACTTCTGTTCCTGTCAATGACGTGAAAACCATCGCTAAAGCTGTCGGAACACAGCCTGTCGATGCCATTGTATAATAGCCATAGCGTGTATTGCCCCAGCGGCCGTCTCTTTGGTTATAGTAAGGTGTTGTGTAAGTCGCTCGGCTTACTGTAAAATCGGTCGAGGTCAGGAAGTACATCTGACCGTTATCAGATTGGTAAACATGGAGATGATAGGTTCCTGTGCCAGAATGATTGGCGACATTAATGACACCGCCTGCATTGGTTCCGGAAACAGCAGCATCATACCAGACAAGATCGTCTTGACCGCCGGCATCTGACCAGACAGCATATTTGACTGCTCCGTTTGAATAAACACCTGAAATAGAAACAGCATAAACACCTGTCCCTTGATAACTTGTTGAAACGTTGGCTGAAGCTTCTTTATTTGCCAGTCTGTAAGTCCTTAAATCATAGCCTATGGTCTCGCCGTCCTTGGTTTTGACATAAGCATGGACTGTATAATCGCCTGAAATATTGTGATGGTATTTTTCGTCAACCGTAACTACTGCTCTGCCATTAATAACCTCTGCAGTATACCAGTAAATATTCTGCTGCCCCGACTGAGACCAAGCAGCTACTGCAAGACTGGCGATAGCTTTTGAATTTTCTGTTTCAGTTACCAGCACCTGCAAGGTTCCTTTTGCAGCATCATAATTTTGAACAGTGACAGCGGGATTGGAGAGTTCTCCTGAAAAACTTAAATCAATGCCATTTGTTGCTGTTAAGCCGACAAAAGACTGGGTCACCTGGCTTTGTCCATAAACATGGACATTATAATGCCCTGATTCAAACTGATGATCTTTGGCATAGAAGGTCAAACTGTAGGTTCCGTCACCCGTTTTAACAGCTTGGTACCATTTAAGATCATCTTGACCGTTTTTACTTGTCCAAGTAGGGAGGGTAATGTTGGTAAAATAAGCCGGAACATCACGAACTGTCACTCGGACTGATGTTTCGTTAACCTTATCCAACTGGACCGAAACATTAGGTCTGGCTACATCAACATTTATAGCACTCAAACCAACCATGCGCCCATTGATAATCCCGTAAGTATGGATATGGTAAGTGCCGTAATCACCTGTGTAGGCTGCCCTTGTTTGACCAGAGCTGCCAACCTTATACCAAACCATATCGTCCTGACCATTATGCGCAGACCAGACCGCATGGTAGACTGTCAGAGCTTTGCTCACATCACTAGGCATGGTAATATCGATACCATTTTGGCCTAGGCTGGCGCTGACAGCAATATCTCCATAAACGTAATCATTTTTGAAACTTGTTCCTGTCAAAGCTGATAGGCTATTTGTTACAGCACTTTCACCATATACATGAACATTATAGTCGCCGCTTTCGAGGTAATGTTCCGCTGTACTGACAGTAGCTGAATAGGTCCCGTCTGCAGCTTTAGCAGCCTTATACCAGATCAGGTCATCCTGACCGTTAGCGCTTGTCCAGGTAGGAAGCAGGATATCGGTGATATAAGCCGGAGCATCAGTCACCGTAATCTTATAGGCTGTTTTACTGACTTTGGTAACCGCCACACTGACATTAGGCTGTAAAAGATCAACAGTGGCAGCGTTCAAACCAATCATTTGACCATTTGCATTTTGATAAGTATGGATATGATAGTTTCCGTAAGTACCAGTGTATTTTGCCGTTGCCCTTCCATTTTTATCGGCAGTATACCAAATCAAATCATCCTGGCCATTGACATTAGACCAGACCGCAAACAGAATTTCGGTACCAGCTGCAATAGCCTGATTATACTGCAGATTAAACCCTCTGTCGCCAATAGTAATACTGGTTACTTCCGACGCAGCTGCTCCTGTCGCGGCTTTCTCCCGTGTTTCAGCAGCAAGAGCAGGCCCTTCTGCAGTTTCTCCCTGTCCGCTGTCGGCGGGTTCGGCATCTCCTTTGTCTAAAGACTCCCTTGATTCATCATAAACCGCTTCTTCTGACGGCAGGGACGGCTGAGAATCATCTTCAGATAATATAGGGCCGTCCAGATTTTCTGCAGCACCTATATCAACACTTTCTGAACTAACATTTTCACTAATGTCAGCTGCTGGTCCCGACTCAAGGGCATTGCTTCTAGTTTCCATATTTTCAGCACTGTCAGCAATGACAGCATCTGAAAGAGCCGTACTGCTATTGTCAGCAGGTACACTTGCAGTTGCGAGGACGCTTTCAGCAGTATCTGAATGACCGACCGTTTCATCAGCCTTTACAGTTCCGCCCCCTGCAGCAAATAACAGCACACCTGATAGAAGCAGCGTTCCAATAGCACCATAAGCTTTCGATTTTTTTATCGTCCCATGACCTTTAATCTCCATAAATACTCCTCACTAAAAAATATTCTCCCTCCATTATAACAAACCTTCCACAAGATACAAAGGGCGTATAAAAATCCGTATGAAAATAGGGGATGGCAAGTGATGCTTGCATCACGCTGACAGCCATCTTTTTCACTAGGATTTTAGCCCGTGTTCAATTCACAAGATACAAAGCCCGTGAAAAACGCAAAAGGAAAATAGGGGACTGACTGACGAATCACCAGATTCTAAGTCAGGACATCTTTTTCCCGCAGCGTTTAGGGCGTGTTCAGTTCCACAAGATACAAAGGGCGTATAAAAATCTGTATGAAAATAGGGGATGGCAAGTGATGCTGGCATCACGCTGACAGCCATCTTTTTCACTAGGATTTTAGCCCGTGTTCAGTTCCACAAGATACAAAGCCCGTTTAAAAAAACAGAGGCTGCCTTACATGGCAGCCCCTGCTTTACCTAAGTGTTTTCCTAGCCTTTTGAAATCAGCTGTAAAAAAGAAACATTATATTTCTGTCCGGTTCTCAATTGCTCGAAGCAAAGTCATTTCGTCTGCATACTCAATATCTGAACCTACAGCAAGACCTCTGGCCAATCGCGTGACTTTAATGCCAGCAGGTTTCAGCAGGCGGGACAGATACATTGAGGTTGCTTCACCATCAGCTGTCGCATTGGTAGCAATAATCACCTCAGAAATCTCATTATCCTCCTGCAGACGGGTAATAAGACCTTTTAAATTGATATCATCCGGACCGACACCATTCATGGGAGAAATCAGCCCATGAAGCACATGATAAAGACCATGATACTCCTGAATTTTCTCCATAGCAGAGACGTCTTTTGCATCTTCAACAACTAAAACCACTGTTTTATCCCGCGTTTCATCGCTGCAAATACTGCAAGGATCATCATCTGTTAAATTACCGCAGACAGAGCAGTATGTCAGTTCACGCTTAGCGGACAAAAGATTTTTAGCAAAATCGTTAACATCTTCATCATTCATACCCACAGTATAAAAGGCCAGGCGGGTTGCTGTTTTAATCCCGATCCCAGGGAGTTTAGTAAAACTTTCAATCAATTTAGCAATAGGAGTGGGATAAAGCATGAAAACCTCCTTGAATTATTCAGTCTGGCTTGTTTCATCAGAAGACTCATCAGTTTCATCGGTTTCACTGGAAGCATAGGAAGAGACATAGAGATTGATGATATCTCTGGCTGCATATTTATGGGCATTGACACTGTCATCAGAAGCATGCGGATAAACCACAGCCACAGCAATGCTTCTGTCAGCATCGTAGGCAACAACATTAAGGTTAACCGTGGAGATACTTCTGCCTGAGGAATCTGTTACAGAAGTTTCAGCTGTACCGGTTTTCCCGCTGATAGTGGTGATTCCGCTTGCCATATCGGTTCCTGTCGCGTAAGCACTGTAGCTGTTAACAACATTGTAAAAACCCTGCTGGATAATTGCCATCTCTTCAGAAGAAATCCCAACTGTGTCCAATGTTTCACTTTCAATGGTCCGGACCAGCTCGCCTAAATCACCGGATTCATTATTATGATAGACACCCTCCACAATATGAGCAGCCATCCGTTTTCCATCATTGGCCACCGTTGCTGCATACTGAGCCAGCTGAATGGTCGTATAAGAATCATACTGGCCAAAAGCTTCATTGAGAACATTTCCCATTTCAAAATCATCCGGCAGATAGCCTTCAGATTCCGGCAAATCAAGACCTGTGCTTGTCCCCATTCCGTACTGGGCATAAGTCGCTCTCAACTTTGCCATCGCTTCTTTATAGCCTTTGGTCGTCATCGCATCAGCACTTGTGTATTCCTGTCCCATCAGTCGCAAAGCAACCTGAACCATATAAGTATTAGATGAGTACTCTAAGGCCTGAGCTGCACTGATTGGCGTGAAACCGCGAGTAAACCATGATCTGATACTGCCGATCTGCTGGTCATAAAGCACCTCATTGCCGGAGAGCACCCCATTTTCCCAGCCCGATGACAAAGTAGCCCCCTTGACGACAGAACCGGGCGTGAAAACACTGTTAATCGCTCCAATATTATTAGCTTCAACTGTACTGGAGCCCACTTCATGCGAAAGTCCGGCCAATGCTAAAACCTTGCCAGTTTTAGGCTCTAAAGCCACAGCATACATGCCGTCCGAATAGGCCGCATAGCCTGATGCCAGCTGACTGTTAAAGTACTGCTGCAAGATGCTCTCCACACCTTCCTGAAAGTCCAAATTAATGGTCAGCTTCAAATTATCGCCGTCAGTTCCTTCAGCGGTAATATCATCGCTTAGAATCTCACCGTCCTTATCCACTTTAATTGTTCGGACAGTCCGCTTCCCTTGCAGATCATCCTCATATTGTTTTTCCAGATAGGAGGTCCCAACCCGGTCATTTAAAGAATAGCCTTTTTCCAGATAAGCATCAGCTTCCTCTTCCGGGAGACCGGTTTCCTCTGAGGAAACCGTTCCTAAAATATCGGATAATGATGTGTCAATACTCCTTCGTGTCCAGTCTGTTGTCACAGTAATCCCCGGCAAATTAGCCTGATTAGCCGTCAGATAAGCCACCTGTTCCTCTGTCAAATCACCTGTTTTTAAGTTGACTGTATAGAAAGTGGAAGCAGAATTCATTTGGTTAAAGATATAAATAATTTTCAGCTCATCTTCCGAGTAATTAATCTGCTCGTCTGTGACAGCATCAACAGCATTGGCATAAATTTCCGATTCCGTAAGACTGTTGCCGAAATTATCATTTTTCTTCTTGTCGGGCAGGCTGTCTACAACCTCTTGGTAAGTCTGACTGTCAGCTAAATAATAATCCTTCTTGGCCCGCTCAGAGACATTAGTCTGAGTCAGAGTAACATAATTAGCCAATTCCTGAGCTAAAGCTTTAATATCAGCAGCAGTAACTGTATTGCTGCGGGTAAAGGCTACAACTTCTTTAACTTCATTTTCAACCAAAGGTCTTCCCGTCGCATCATAAATCGACCCGCGGGGACTGGATGTCTTGACGGTATAGGTTGTTGTGGCTGTCAGTTTGGCTGTATAGAAGTCTTTATTGATAATTTGCATCTGAGCCAGACGAAAAATAATAATGGTAAACAGCAAAACGATAATTCCAAATAAAAGATTGACCCGGCGCGGAATACTTGCCGGACGTTTAACAATATGAAGTTTTAATTTAAAATTGTTCTTCACTAGTCTCATTCTCCATACTTTTCAAAAGGTGCATATTATTATTTTATCATAAAAAACCTGTTTCCTTTTCTAAATTTGCATTTTAGTCCCCTAAAAATGAAAAAAAGCAGGACCAGCCGTCTTTCAAAGAGACAGACTCAAGGAATCTGGCTTTTTGGACAGCTTAGCCCGCTTTTAATTATTTTTTAACCGGGAGCCGTATATTCTGAGACACCCTGAAGTTCCGGCCAAAACAGTCCTACTCTTGACCGAGATAGTATTCTGCTGTAACATTTAAATCCTTATCAAATTCAAAAACAAGAGGCGGGAAGTTGGGAATCTCAACTCCCATAATATCGTCATCTGACAATTGTTTAATATGTTTTACAAGAGCGCGAATCGAGTTGCCGTGTGCACCGATAAAGACATTTTTCCCATCTTTAAGAGCCGGTGCAATCTTATCTTCCCAAAATGGCAAAGCCCTCTCCAAAGTAACTTTCAGATTTTCAGCATCAGGTACAACAGTATCGTCAAGGTTAGCATAGCGGCGGTCAGTATGTGCTGAATACTGGTCATCTTTAGCCATAGCCGGCGGCAACACATCATAAGACCGGCGCCAGATATGCACTTGCTCATCACCAAACTGCGCTGCAGCTTCTGCCTTATTTTTACCAGTCAAGCCGCCATAATGCCGCTCATTCAGGCGCCATGATTTTTCTACAGGAACCCAAAGCTGGTCTGAATATTCAAGAGCTAAATTAGTTGTCTTGATAGCACGAGTCAGCACTGAAGTAAAAGCCAAATCAAATTCAATACCAGCCTCTTTAATCAATTTGCCGGCATCAATGGCCTGCTGTGTGCCTTTTTCTGATAAATCAACATCGGCCCAGCCAGTAAAAAGATTAGCCTTATTCCATTCTGACTCACCGTGACGTGCAAATACTAATTTTACCATTAGATCGTCTTCTCCTTTTTAAATGATACAAAGTTCGTTAAAATCATAGCAAAAACTAGCACAAATCAGCTTTTCAACCGAGTGCCTGCTGCCTCGGACAGCCTTGATAACTGTTGAGGATCCGCCTTAAAAACAGGAAACCTGCCAGACCTGATAGGTTTAATCATTAAACTATCAAACCAAAAGAGACAGAAGAAAGCTGCGTTTTTTCTACAGTTTTACACTTTGTTCCAGTTGATCGACAGCCTTACGGCCGCTTACTCTTACTATTTTACAAAAAAGTCAAGAAAAAAGCTAGCCTCTTTCCGAAAAAAGCAGACGGCAGCTTTCGATTTAACAGAAAGACTTGCTTTTGAAGGACTTAAATAGTAGAATGAAAAAAAGTTCTTTCGGAGGTAATCATGGTTTCAACACAAACGACAATCGGAGATTTTCATTTTAACAACTGCCTTATGAATGCTGCGGGCGTTTTTTGCATGACAAAGGATGAACTGGCAGCCATTGAACAATCAGCAGCCGGTTCTTTTGTGACAAAAACCGGAACTTTCAAAAAGCGTGAGGGCAATCCAAAACCACGTTATGCTGACACTGCCTTAGGCTCTATCAATTCCATGGGGCTGCCAAACTTCGGCTACCAGTACTATCTGGATTATGTTATCGATCTGCAAAAACAAGACGGCAGCAAACCCCACTTCCTCTCAGTGGTCGGCATGTCACCTGAAGAAACCCATCATATTTTAAAAGCTGTTCAGGCTTCTGATTATCAGGGACTAGTTGAGCTCAACCTTTCCTGTCCAAATGTTCCCGGCAAACCGCAGATCGCTTATGACTTTGAAACAACTCAAAATATTCTTCAGGAAGTCTTCACTTATTACAAGAAACCGCTTGGCCTTAAACTGCCGCCTTATTTTGATATGGTTCATTTTGATCAGGCAGCGCAGATTTTCAATCAATTCCCCTTAACTTTTGTCAACTGCATTAATTCTATCGGCAATGGTTTGGTGATTGAAGATGAACAAGCAGTCATTAAACCCAAAAATGGTTTTGGCGGTATCGGCGGTGACTATGTAAAACCAACAGCGCTGGCTAATGTCCATGCCTTCTATCAGCGACTGAAGCCAAGTATCCAGATTGTCGGAACCGGAGGCGTCAAATCCGGTCGTGATGTTTTTGAGCATATCCTTTGCGGTGCCAGCATGGTTCAGCTGGGAACCGTTTTACATCAAGAAGGGCCGGACGTTTTTACCCGCATCACATCTGAATTGAAAGCCATCATGAAAAGCAAAGGTTATAAAAATTTAGCCGATTTTCGCGGAAAACTTCGCTATATTAATGATTAATACCTAAAAGACAGCAGCCTTGTTGCCAAAGAGAGTGAAACAACCACTGCGTCAAACGCATAGGTCTAAAAAAGTAAAACAAGGCAGGACTTTTGTCCCTGCCTCTTCTTTACGATAATAAAAAACCCCTGTCCATTTTGGCATTTACAGCCAGATGACAGGGGTTTTGTTCGATGATGGATTCAGCCTCAAAAGAAAGACTCGAACTCTCTTTCTTCTTCTGCTTCTGCCTGTAAGAGCTCCTGCTCGGAAGCAGACTCCTCTTTTCCTTTAGACAACATATGCCCGGTATCAGGCTTCATAGCCCTAGACAGAAAAATCAGACTGACTATCCTCACAAGAGACAAAAAAACCATCAACATAACAATAATACCAAACATCCTACCTCCAACAAGATACAAAGCCCGTTTAAAGAGCAAAGCAAAAATAGTAGCCTGACCGCGAGTCACTAAAGACTTAAGGGAGGGCTGCCTTTTTTGCACAGCTCTTAGGGCGTGTTCAGTTCATCAAGATACAAAGCCCGTTTAAAGAGCAAAGCAAAAATAGGAGCCTGACCGATGAGTCACCAGAGACTCAAGGGAGGGCTGTCTTTTTTGCACAGCTCTTAGGGCGTGTTCAGTTCATCAAGATACAAAGCCCGTTTAAAGAGCAAAGCAAAAATAGGAGCCTGACCGATGAGTCACCAGAGACTCAAGGGAGGGCTGTCTTTTTTGCACAGCTCTTAGGGCGTGTTCAATTCCAACAAGATACAAAGCCCGTTTAAAGAGCAAAGCAAAAAGGCGGTAAGCCAGAAATCTTTGATTTCGTAGGCGCACCCCTGCCAGAACGACTAGAAAGGTGCGGTCGACTGTCAAGGCGACAAAGCTTTCAGACGTTTACGGCTGGCGGTAAACCAGAAATCTTTGATTTAGTCTGCGCACCCCTGCCAGAACGACTAGAAAGGTGCGGTTGACTGTTAAGGCGACAAAGCTTTCAGACGTTTACGCGGCTGGCGGTAAGCCAGAAATCTTTGATTTCGTAGGCGCACCCCTGCCAGAACGACTAGAAAGGTGCGGTCGACTGTTAAGGCGACAAAGCTTTCAGACGTTTACGGCTGGCTAACTTGAAATCAATTCTCAACTTAGCCACATCTTTTTTGCAAAGAGCTTAGGCCGCCTTCAGTCCCATCAGCAAGATAAAAAAACCTATGCTCCCGATAAACCGGCAGCATAGGCTTCATGGAAAACACAATTATTTTACAGCGTCTTTAAGTGCTTTACCAGCTTTAAATGCTGGTACTTTAGAAGCAGCGATTTCGATTTCTTGGCCAGTTTGTGGGTTGCGGCCTTTACGAGCTGCACGTTCACGCACTTCAAAGTTACCAAAGCCAATTAATTGAACTTTTTCACCTTTAGAAAGGTAGTCTGAAACTGCTGCGAAGACAGCATCAACTGCTGCAGCAGAATCCTTTTTAGTCAATTGAGTAGCTTCTGCTACTTTTGCAATCAAATCTTGTTTGTTAGCCATTTAACAAATCCTCCAATTAATTTATAAGTAAAATGCCTTAGCAATTTACTTTAACAGATAATATCATATCTAAAAAATAGCCATCGGTCAAGTATTAAGTGTTAAAATCGCTTATTTCTTATAGATTTCAAAAATAATCTGGTCATTTACCAAGTCAATTTCACTGGCTTTCAGGTAAACTCCAGCCGCATTATCCAGATTTTGGATATTAATATTAATAGCGGATTTATCCGGCAGAACTTCTACAAAATCCGGCAGATCATAGCTGGACTGCAGATACTGCAGGATTTGCTTTTCCGGAAGCGAAAGTGTTCCGGCTGAAAAAGAGGTCACTGTCAGCTGAACCGCACCGCTTTCCAAACGTACAGGCTGGAAATAGATATAAAGAGGCACTTCATAACCAAGCAAAGTGTAGCTGCCTTCAAACATAATCTCTGTAGAAGTCGCATAAAAGGCATAGCTCGTATTATCAGTCTGGTAGTCTGCCAGATAGGCAGTTACAGCAGCATTCAGCTGTTCGGTATTTGTTGAAAAGGTCCCGACTTTTACGCCCTCATTCACATTTTGTGTACTGCTTTCAGGGATATTTTCTCTCACTTGTATAACACGGCTGACAACGACAGCAACAAGAGCTGCATTTAAAGCCAAAAGCAAGAGGAAAGCCCATTTCCATCCATTTTTTTTATTACCAATTTTCTTTTGTCTCATTGATTCTCTCCATTACTGCATCTGACATAATTTGATAGCCGATATTGTTGGGGTGGAAGTTATCTCCGGTAAACAGTGCATCATTAACAACATTAGACTGTTCCCCTGTATTCTGGACAACCCCTTCCTGACCGTTAATCCCTTTATAAAGCAGGTCATTAATCGCAACAAAATAGACATTATCATATTCCTGAGTTAAATCCTGTGTTGTCTGATTCCAGTTATCAACAATCTCCTGCATGGCAGTCATATCCGGGAAATTTAAATAAAAAGGATTGTAAATGCCTAGAATATAAATAGGCAAATCCGAATTGTCGGAACGTGCCAGCTCGATAATCTGGCGCAGCCGTTCCTGATAAGCTGCTGCAGGTTCAGTGAAACTGTCCACAGATAAATCAGACAGATTTTTACGAACAACAGCCATAACATCATTCCCGCCTACTGTCAGAGTCATTAAATCAGCCTGAGCCAAAGCGGACTGAATGTCTGCTTCCTTTTGCATCCGCTTCAGAATCTGCTGGCTGGTATTGCCGGCAACACCAAAATTGCTGGACGTCACCTCATACTGATAATCAGATGTTAGACTATGGGCCAACAAAGGGACAAAACCGCCCTGTTCTGTTGTATCGCCGACACCCTCTGTCAAGGAATCCCCGATTGCGACATAGCTGAGCGCCTGTGTCTGACTGGCAGTAAAATCGTTTGAGCTAAAATGGGATTTTGCCCTAGGGAGCAGCCAGTTTAAAAGCAAAAAAGAGAGCAAAAGACAAACCAGAAAAAAAGCAAAGCCGCTCAATAATGACTTCTTACTCATAGCGCACCATTACTGCAAATGCCCCTTCACCTGTATGGGTCTGAATGATTGATCCTGTTTCCAAGACAGCAACCGGCGCTCCAAAAACAGCTAATTTATCCTTAAAAGCATTGGCCATGTCTGCAGTCCCGCAGTATGAAATCCCCAGTTCAGCAATCTTTCTGTCCTTCACATGCTCCATAAAACTATCCAGCCATTTATTGAATGTCTTAAGCCCGCGGCCTTTGATAACAGTAATTAGTTCATGATTTTTTAATTCCATAACCACTTTGATATTTAAGAGAGAACTTATAACCCCAGTCACACGGCCTATCCGTCCGCCCTTAACGAGATTTTCAAGAGTGGAGACCCCGATAAAAAGCTCTGTTTTATCACAAATGCCTCTGATAGCCTCCAGAACAGCCGTTAATGAACTGCCTGCCTTTGCCAGCTTTGCTGCCTGCACCACTTGAAATTTCATGGCCTGATCCGTAAAAGTAGAATCAATAACCGTTACATCCAGTCCTGCTAGGTTAGCGCCCTGACGCGCAGCCTCTACCGTTCCGGATAAAGCATGCGTTAGATGAATAGAGACAATATGCTCTGCCCCTTCTTTTACCAGTCTTTCGTAAGTATCAGCGAACAAACCAACTGGCGGCTGGCTGGTTTTAGGTAGATTTTTGCTGCTTTTCATCATATTAAGGAATTTTCCTTCTTCCTTTAGGTCACTGTCTGAATAGACTGTTCCGTCAATCATAACAGACAGCGGCACGACTGTAATATCCAGCTCTTCAACTAAATCAGGTTCAATAGTGACTGAAGAATCGGTCACAATCTTAATATTTGCCATTTCTCATCCTATCTCATTTCCAAATTCATTTGTAATCAATGCCTATTATACCAAAATTTTAAAGTCTGAGAAAGTTTAATGAGTAACAGCCGTCCACAATCTAAACAAAAAGAGTATGGGCTTCCGTCTCCCAAACTCCTTCGGTGCACTTTTTACCATAGCTCAGCAAAACCAAAACATCACCGCCCCTACCGGCTGCACTATCAGCCTCATAGATACCGTTTTAAGTCTTGAAACAAAGGGGGGTTATTTGGTCAGAAGCGCTTCGGCTTGTTTGCGGGCAGCATCTGTGATATCGTTGCCTGCAAGCATTTTGGCAATCTCTTCAATCCGCTCCGCCTTGGTCAGAAGTTTAGCAGTAGAAACCGTACCTTGACTGTCGCTTTGTTTTTCAATGTAATATTGATAGTCAGCGATAGCAATGACCTGCGGCAGGTGTGAAATGGCTAAAACCTGGCCGTGGCTGCCGATTTTATATATTTTTTGGGCAATGGCCTGAGCGACACGGCCGGAAACACCGGTATCCACCTCATCAAAGACAATGGCTGTTTTCTCTTCCTTGCGGGCAAAGGCTGATTTAACAGCCAGCATAAGACGAGACAGTTCACCGCCCGAAGCAATTCTGACTAAGGGTTTAAAGTCAGAACCCGGATTGGTCGAAATATAAAACTCCACTGTTTCATTGCCTTCACGGTTAAATTTCCCTTTAGCAAACTGAACACGGAAATCTGCCTTTTCCATATACAGATCCTGCAGTTCCTGCTTGATCTCTTTTTCAAGTTCTGCAGCCAGCTGACGGCGTCTCTGACTGAGCTCTGCGGCTGCCTGAATCAGTTCTTTCTCCAGTAGCTTCAGCTCTCTTTCCATGCTGTCAGAAGACTGGCTGCTGCCGGTTAAAAGACTGTATTCCTGACTGATTGCAGCAAAGTAAGCCAGCACATCAGCGACACTGCCGCCATATTTACGTGTGATGGTATTGATAACATCCAGCCTGGCTTCGATTCGCTGCAGGAGGCCTGCATCAAAATCGAGGTCCGCTGTCAGATCTTCCAAGTGCTTGCTGACCTCTTCCAAGATGTAATAGGCCTCAGAAATACTGCCGGATACAGGCTTATAGTCCGAATCAAATTCTTCTAAGCTTTGCAGGTCGTTCATGGCTGAACGAATATTGGACAGACTGGAAAACTCTTCATTGTCCAGCATAAGAGAAGCATTCGTTAAGGTATCAGCAATCTGTTTATGGTTTAACAGCTTGTCACGCTCTTTTAAGAGCTTTTGATCTTCATCAGGCTGCAGAGCAGCCGCTTCAATCTCAGCCAGCTGAAATTCCAGCATTTCGATTCGAGCCTTGTTTTCCTGCTCACTGCGCTGTTTTTCAAGAACTTGCTTGCGTAGCTGCCGGTAGTTTTCAAAAAGCTTCTGATAACGCTGCTTCAGCGAAAAGAAATCCTGACTGCCAAAACTATCCAGCATGCTGATATGAAGGGCCGAATGCATAAGCTCTTCTTGGTCGTGCTGACCGTGAATATCAACTAAATAGCGACCGACAAGACGCAGAATCCCCAGATTAACCATCTTTCCATTAATGCGGCTGACAGAACGGCCATTGGCTAAAATCTCTCTGCGGATAATCAATTCATCTGAAATATCCAAACCATTTTCTGCTAAGATCTGGTTTAAAGCTGGATTGTCCGAAACGGTAAAAAGACCCTCAATTTCAGCTTTTTGAGCTCCCTGCCTGATGACTTCCACATTAGCGCGGCTGCCCAGCATCATATTCATAGCATCGATGATAATTGATTTTCCCGCACCGGTTTCACCAGTTAAAACAGTCATGCCGTTTTCAAAATTCAAGGAAATTTCTTCAATAATGGCGAAGTTTTTAATGGAAATTTCTAGAAGCATGCGTCTTCCTCTCAATCTTGCTCTGTCATCCAGTTTTCGACTTTTTGGCGGACGGTATCGGCGGCAGCGGTATCCTTAGCGATTAAAAGTAGGCTGTCATCATCGGCCAGCACACTGAAAATCAGCTCAGAAAAATCTTCCAGTAAAAAACGTTTAATCAGGCGGCTGTTCCCAGGAACAACGGTAAGGTAAAGCATATGCTCCAAACCCGATGTATGCTGAGAAACCGACAGGATAGTACTTTTTATCGGTTTAGGGGGCGGGCTGACACTTTGATTGCTGTCCTGAGATATACCGTAAATATAGGGGCCTTTTGACGAAGGAATTTTGATAATCCCAATCTCATTCATATCACGGGAAATCGTCGCCTGAGTGAGGCGCAGACCTTCAGCAGCCAAGAGTTCCAGCAGGTCGTGCTGGGTTTCGATTTCATTGGTTAAAACAATTTTTTTAATCAGTTCTAGACGTTCACTTTTCTTCATGTTTGCTAAATTCCTTATGTGCTTGCTCTGTTACTTTTGGTATCGCTCCTGCCACCCGATTGACTGGATTTGCAGCCTTCTGCAAATAGGCTAAAAACTCGATATTCCCCTGACCGCCCTGAATGGGAGAAAAGTCAAGTCCGGATATAGTAAAGCCGCCGGTTAAGGCAAAATCTGTGATTGTGCTTAAGACAGCGGCATGCACAGTCTTGTCCTTTACGATTCCCTTTTTGCCTACTTGGCTGCGGCCCGCTTCAAACTGAGGTTTAACCAAAGCTACAACTTGCCCTCCATCTGCTAAAATGGCCTGCAAGGCCGGTAAAATCAGCTTTAAGGAGATAAAACTGACATCGATGACGGCAAGGTCTGGTTCTCCTTCTGTAAAATCGTCCGGCAGGGCATAGCGAAAATTATACTGTTCCATACTGCGCACGCGCGGATCCTGACGGAGCTGCCAGACCAGCTGATTGCGGCCGACATCAACGGCATAGACCAGCTGCGCACCATTTTGCAGCAGAACGTCGGTAAAGCCGCCGGTAGAGGCACCAATATCCAGAGCTATTTTATCCTTGACATCAATTGCGAAAACCTGCAGGGCTTTGGCCAATTTCAGACCGCCTCGGCTGACATAAGGCATTTTTTCACCTTTACGTATTAACTGTATGTCGGCCTCTATTTTTTCGCCCGGTTTGTCAAAACGCTGACCGTTGTCAGCAGCCAGGACTAAACCAGCCATCACAGCACGTCTGGCCTGTTCGCGTGTATCAAACAAGCCCTGCCTATAGGCCAAAACATCCACTCTTTCTTTAGGCATCAAGCTTTAACCTTTCTATGGTTTTTAAGACTTGGCCGGCAGCAAAGCCATTCTTCTCCTCCAGATTGTAAAAAATAGTCTCTACTTCTGCCAAAGTTTCCTCCAAAATTCGGTAAGACTGATCCAGCCCTAATAGACTGGGATAAGTTGCTTTTTCGGCAGCCAGATCCTTTTGGGGAGTCTTTCCGATTTCCGCAAAGTCAGCCGTCACATCTAAAATATCATCACGCACTTGAAAAGCTAAGCCTGTCAGGGAGCCAGCCTTGGCCAGTTCTGCCTGTACATCATTTTTCGCATCTGCTATCAGACCTGCAGCGACAAAAGGAAAAGCCAGAAGTTTCCCAGTTTTATTCGCATGAACAGTTTGCAGTTCTGACAGCCTGAGCTGTCTTTTTTCCCCCTTTAAATCCAGCATCTGCCCGCCGACCATACCACAGCTGCCGGCAGCAGCTGACAGCTCATAAATCAGAGAAAGCTTGGTTTTTTCCGGTAAATCTGCGGCAGCCAGTAAACCAAAAGCATCCAGAAAAAGACTGTCACCAACCAAAATAGCTGTCGCCTCATCAAACCGTTTATGGCTGGTCAGCTGACCTCGCCGGTAATCATCATCATCCATTGCAGGTAAATCATCGTGCACCAAGCTGCCGGTATGAATCAGCTCCACACTGGCAGCAACTTGGTAGTGACTGTCAGTCAGAGACAGCCCGAAGCCCTCAAGTATCTGCAGCAGTAAGACAGGCCTTAGCCTCTTACCGCCGGCTTCCAGAGAATAAAGAAGAGCCTGAGATAAGTCTGGGGATACAGCCCCCTCTTGATAATAGGATTGGATAGTCTGATTGATTTTAAGAATTTTATCCATTAGGCATCCATCTCTTTTTCTGTTCCGTCAGCCTGCATGACTTTGACCAACGTTTTTTCTGCATCCTGCAGCGTTTTTTCCAGCTGTTTTGACAAACGCATGCCTTCCTGAAATTCAGCAATGGCAGTTTCCAAAGGAACATCCCCATTTTCCAGTCTGCTGACAATGGATTCTAAATCCTTAAGATTTTCTTCGAAGGTTTTTTCATTTATTTTCTCTTTATTTGACATCTCTTACCTCAACTTCTAAAAGGCCGTCCTTCAGTTCAACCTGCAGCTGATCGCCTTTTTTGACAGTTTGTACACTGACTACAAGCTGCTTATCTTTTTGAACAAGGGCATAGCCGCGTGCAATAATCCGTTTGGTGTCCAAGGACAGAAGGGCAGCCTGAGCTTTTTCAAATTTAGCTGCCTGAGCTTCATAAAGTGCAGTCGTCTTGCTCATAAGCAAGCGGTTAAGCTGCTCCAGCTTTTCTTGATAACGGCCGATTTTTTCACTTAAGCCCACAGACTGCAAGCGCTGCTTGAGCAGACGCTCTGTCTGCAAAGTTTCTTTGTACTGCTGCTGCACAGCGGCCGACATAGCAGCAGTCAGCCTGTCCAGCTGCTGCATTTGGCGGTCATAAAGACGCTCCGGCTGTCGAAAAACAACTGAATGGGTCAGTGCTGCCAATCTATCCCTCTTTTGCCTTATCTGCCTGCTGACAGCCTGATAAGCCCTCTGCCTGTTTTCTGACAGCCAAGAGACAAGATCGGTCTTTGTGACAGGCGTTGCCAACTCAGCTGCAGCTGTCGGTGTTGCTGCCCGCTGATCCGCTGCAAAATCCGCCAAAGTCGTATCGGTTTCGTGACCGACACTGGAGATAACCGGCAGGCGGGAAGCAAAAATAGCTTCAACAACAATTTCCTCATTAAAAGCCCAAAGGTCCTCAATCGAGCCGCCCCCGCGGCCAACAATGAGCAAGTCTAAGTCAGATCGCTCATTAGCTGACCGGATATTAGCTGCAATCTCCTGGCTGGCTCCTTCTCCTTGCACTTTGGTAGGAAAAAGGAGAAGCTCTACGCCAGGAAAACGTCTGGACAGAGTTGTAATGATATCTCGGATAACCGCTCCGCTCGGACTGGTAACCACACCAATCTTTTTAACAAAGCGCGGCAGCTGCTGCTTATGTTCTGCAGCAAAATAACCGGCTGCTGTCAGCTTTTTTCGAAGCTGCTCAAACTGGACAGCCAGAGCTCCCAGACCATCAGGCTCTGCTTTTTCAATAATAATAGAATAAGAACCGCCGGGTTCATAAAGCCGAATGCGTCCAATGACATTGAGCTGCATGCCCTCTTCTAAATCAAACCCAAGCTTTTTAAACTGACTGGCCCACATGGTAGCCTGAATAACAGCCTTGTCATCTTTTAAGGAAAAATACTGATGAGCCGGCCGCTTTCGAAAATTAGAAACCTGACCAGTCAGATAAACCCGCTCTAAATAAGGATCCCTGTCAAATTTCAGCTTCAAATACTTAGTTAAAGACGATACGGATAAGTAATCTGCCATAAGTTCTTCCGGCACGGCAAAAGCAAAACATTTATAAGGAAAGGCAGAAACACTGACCTGCTCGTTCCCACATCATAAACTGCTTTTTGCTGTGCCCAAAGCCTTTCTTTACATTTATAAATAGGTAAAACCATTATAGCATTTTTGCAGAAAAATAGCAGAAAAGGCGGTAAAAAGAGTTAAGCAGCCGGCAGACATCCCAAGGGTTGCTTTATACTTTTACTGTAAGTTCTGATTTCTTAATATAAAAGCCTGATTGCCTATGAACGACAATCAGGCTGAGCAGTAAAATCAAATCATTTTAGAGCCGACAAAGCCGGTATTAATAATTTTTCATTGACAGTTTTTTCATAGCTCCCGGCAGTTCCTGACTGATACGGGTCGGCAGAACAACATAAGCTGTTTGGCTGAGCTGATCGGCAATCGCAGAGTGCAGATATGCTGCAGCAGCTGCTGCAGCAAAGGAAGAAACAGAAAACTGAGCTACAAAACCGGCAATCATACCGGCCAAGGTATCTCCCATACCTCCTGTTGCCTGATAAGGACCGCCGACAGTCAGCTCGCCGACTTGGCTGTCCGGGCCGTAAATCACCGTTTGATGAGACTTAGCGACCAGTACCGTCTGAGAAGGAAAATGAGCCAGTGCTGCCCGATTTTCATTGGGCGTCTGTTTTTCAACTGCAAGACCGGACAGCCGTTCCCATTCTTTCTGATGAGGGGTCAGAATGAGCTTTTGCGGCAGGAACTTGTAATCTTCTTTTTCAGCCAGCAGATTCAGCGCCGACCCGTCAATAATTAAAGTCTGCTGCGGACCGATTCCATTCAAAACCTTCTCAAGACTGCACCGAGCCAGATAATCTTCTCCCAAACCCGGACCAATCAAGACCACATCTGCACGCAACAGCTCCTGTTGGAGCTGTTTTTTATCTGCCATAGTAAAGGCCATCGCCTCTGGGAGCTGACTGTGCAAGGCCGAAATCGTATTCTGATCCGTCGCAACAGAGACTAAACCGGCGCCGCTATTAACACAAGCGCAGGCTGCCATGATGACCGCTCCGCTGTAAGGAGGATTTCCTCCCACCAAAAGAACACGGCCAAAAGTCCCCTTATGGCTTTTAAGGGGACGAGGCTGGACCACTTCTTCAGCAAAACTCCGATCAATAATCATATGGCATCACACTTCTAAGCGCCGCTTGATAGGTTTGTTCCAGCAGCATGGTAATCGTCATAGGACCCACTCCTCCAGGGACCGGCGTAATCAGACTGGCTGCTTCTGCAGCCTGTTCAAACTGAACATCACCGATAAGCTTACCGCTTTCGCTTCGATTCATACCGACATCAATCACTACCGCTCCATCTTTGATAAAATCCTTGGTCACAAAGTGGCCGCTGCCGATTGCAACAATCAGAATATCAGCCTGTCTGGCCATGTCGGGGAGCTGTCTGGTTCTTGAATGGGTCAGCGTCACTGTTGCATTTTTATCCAAAAGGAGCTGGGCCATAGGCTTGCCGACAATGTTTGAACGGCCGACAATCACAGCGTGCTTGCCTTCCAGCTCAACTTCATACTCATGCAGCAGCTCCATAATTCCAGCCGGAGTACAAGGCACCATGCCCGGACGGCCGCTCCACAGATGACCGGTATTCATCGGATGAAAGCCATCAACATCTTTGTGCGGGTCAATAGCCAGTATAATTTTTTTATCATTAATATGCTGCGGCAGAGGAAGCTGAACCAGAATACCATGAAAAGCCGGGTCGGCATTGTAGAGATTAATAATTTCAATCAGCTCCTCTTCACTGGCTCCCTCGGACAAGCGGATTGTCTCACTGCGAAAACCAGCTTTAAGAGCAGCCTGTTCTTTATTTCTCACATAAATCTGACTGGCAGGATCGTCCCCAACCAGAATGACAACAAGACCCGGAACTAAATCGTATCTGCTTTTCATTTGTTTCACTTTTTCAGCCAAAGCAGACTGCATTTTCAAGGCTAAAGCCTTACCATCAATAATGTTTGCCATATAAACTCCATCTCATTTTTTTCTATTATATCAAAAAACAGCACCTGAAACACTTGCTTTCTGAAAAAGTATTTGAAAGGGCTCTTATCCTTTAGATTAGGCAGTTATTTCGATCTTTGTCCGGCTGCTTTTTGCATTTCCTCCTTCACCGGGCAGGAACAGTCACAGTCCCCGCAAGACCCTTTCTGTCTAATATAACGGCGCAAACTCATCCATACGGCCCAAATAATCAGACCGGCAATAATCACTGTTGACATCTTTTCACCTTTCCAAGCTATTCCTGTACCATTCCCAAATTATCAATGCTGATTATCTTTTCTTTAAACTGCCGAGGTTTTCTGCTGACAAAGTACAGCAGCAAACACAGTAAAACCATAGCGACTATACTCCAAGCTGATAAGGGCTGACCATAAAAGAGGACAAGCCCAAACTGATAGATCATCAAACTGACCGCATAAGCCAGCCCTGTTTGAAAACCGATGGCCGCAAGTGTCCATTTCAAAAGCCCCATCTCCCGTTTAATAGCCCCAATCGCAGCAAAACAAGGGGCACACAGAAGATTAAAAGCCAAAAAGGAATAAGCAGCCAGAGAACTGTAATCGCCTTGCAGACTTTGCCAAAGCTGACGGCTCCCCTCTTCTGCTCCGGGATTATGATAGAGCACCCCAAAAGTTGCGACGACTGTTTCCTTGGCAGCAAGACCGGTTAGCGCAGCAACTGTTGCCTTCCAATTACCAAAACCAAGAGGTGCAAAAACCCAGGACAGCGTATGACCCAGACCGGCTAAAATGCTCTTCTCTGCAGATACAGCCTGCAGAGAAAAATTATAGGAAGAGGTAAACCATATGAAAACAGTCAGGGTGAAAATAATCGTTCCTGCGCGTTTAATAAAGCTTAAAGCCTTACCAAAAGCATAGCGGAAGACAGCCGTGATTTTAGGCAGATGATAAGCTGGCAGTTCCATAATAAAAGGACTGGCATAACCGCCTAAAAGGCGTGTTTTCTTAAGGGCAATTCCCGATAAAATAATAGCTCCGAAACCTAAAAAATAGGCACTGGGCGCAATCCAAGGGTTGCCGGGGAAAAAGGCACCGGCAATGAGGGCAATAATTGAGAGTTTGGCCGAACAAGGCATAAAAGTTGCTGTCATGATTGTAATACGGCGGTCGCGTTCATTTTCAATTGTCCGGCTGGCCATAATTCCCGGAACTCCGCAGCCTGTTGCAATCAGCATAGGAATAAAAGATTTTCCGGACAGCCCGAAACGCCTGAAAATCCGATCCATAACAAAAGCAATCCGACTCATGTAACCGATATCTTCTAAAACTCCCAGACAAATAAACAGCACAAAAATTTGAGGCAAAAAACCCAGAACGGTTCCTACACCGGCGATAATCCCATCAACAATCAAATCAATCAGCCAAGCCTCTACATGCAAGTAAGCAAGAAAAGATGCTGCAGCAGATGGAATATAGTCCCCAAAAAGGACATCATTGACCCAATCCGTGCCAATTGTCCCTACTGTTTGAATAGATAAATAGTAGACCACAAACATGGCCAAAGCAAAAATAGGTAAGGCCAGCAGCCGGTTTGTAACGATTTTATCAATCTTATCAGACAGGGTCATTTTAAAATGGCTGTCCTGACTTTGAGCCATCTTGCTGACACGTTCAATAAAAGCGTAACGCTCATTAATAACAATGGTTTCTGCGTCTTCTGTAAAAATATCTTCTGTTATCCTGATGATATCGGCAATTTCGCTCTTTTGAAAATCAGATAAATCCAGCTCTGCCATAACCAGCTGATCTCGTTCAAAAAGTTTAATAGCATAAAAACGTTGGGAAGCTGTCGGCACAGTATTCCCCAGCACCTCAATAATTTGTGCGACAGCCGCCTCAAATTTGCTGTCATAGAGTGGATACTGAATTGTCTCAACACTTGCTTTAGTCATCTGGCAGGCTTTATTCAGAGCCTTAACCGTGCCAGTATTTTTTAAAGCGCTGGTAGCTACAACCGGAACTCCCATTTGATAAGACAGTTTTTCCAGATTAATCGTTTTTTTCTGCTGCTTCAGAACATCGCTCATATTAAGAGCAATGGTGACTGGAATCCCCGTTTCAATCAACTGAGTGGTCAGGTAAAGATTTCTCTCCAGATTTGTCGCATCCACAACATTTAAAATGCTGTCAGCCTGATGGCTCAGCAAATAATCTCTGGCTACCTTTTCCTCAGGACTGTAAGGTGACATGGAATAAATACCGGGTAAATCCTGCACACTTATCTCTTTATTCCCTTTTGCCCTGCCGCTCTTGCGCTCGACAGTGACTCCCGGCCAGTTTCCCACATGCTGATTTGTCCCTGTCAGCAGATTAAACAAGCTGGTTTTACCGCTGTTGGGATTGCCAATTAACGCAACTTCAGTCATCTTGTCTCCTTATCATTTAATTTAACCACACTGATCATCTGTGCTTCTGATTTTCTCAGTGTCAGTTCATAGCCTCGCAGATTAAGTTCAAGCGGATCGCCAAGCGGAGCCCGCTTTCTTAAATAGACTTTTGTATGGCGGGTCAGCCCCATATCCATTAACCGGCGTTTAGCTTCACCAACTGTATGAATATCAGCTATGTAAGCAGATTCCCCTGCCTTTAGCTGCGATAAGGGAATCTTTAACTGCTTATTCTCTATTTCAGCTACATTAATTTTACTTAAAATAGAAGCATCAAAAGCAAGGCGGCTGGACTTTAACATCACTATCGCACTTGTTTTCGTTTTAGAAACCAGCTCCAGTCGACCCCCTACCTTTACCCCTAAGTTAGACAGATATCTGACACTTTCTTCAGGCAGATCAATACTAATAATTTGATAAGGAACTCTGACAGTGCCATTTTTCAAAATCAATTGACTCATCCCCCCTTCTGCAGTTTAAAACTCAAAAAACGCCAGAAATATCAAGCGTTTTTTATTAGTCGTCATAAAACTTTGCTTAAAAAGTCCCGTGTCCTCTCTTCCTGAGCTGCTTCAAAAATCGCTTCCGGTTTCCCTTCTTCAACAATGATCCCCTCATCCATAAAGAGAACACGATCCGCAACTTCTCTGGCAAAGCCCATCTCGTGGGTTACAATAGCCATTGTCATACCCGATTTTGCTAAATCCTGCATAACAGACAGAACCTCTCCTACCATTTCCGGATCAAGAGCTGATGTGGGCTCATCAAAAAGCAGGACATCAGGATCCATCGCTAAACTCCGTGCTATAGCAATCCGCTGCTGCTGGCCGCCGGACAAACTGGCCGGGTAGGCCTCCGCCTTATCCTGCAAACCAACTCTTGCCAGCAGTTCAAAAGCCTTTTCCTTTGCCTTATCACCGGCCAACCCTTTAGTTTTAATGGGAGATAAGGTAATATTTTCAAGCACTGTCATATTTGGAAAAAGATTGAACTGCTGAAAAACCATACCCATCTTTTCCCGCATCTTAAAGATATCATTGCTCTTATCCGTAATATCCACACCTTCAAAACTGATTGTGCCTTTAGTCGGCAGCTCAAGAAGATTCATGGTGCGCAAAAAGGTGGATTTCCCCGATCCGGAAGGTCCGATAATCACAACGACTTCCCCCTGTTTGATATCCAGATCAATCCCTTTCAGCACTTCGTTTTTTCCAAAATATTTATGAAGATTCTTAATTGAAATCAGTGTTTCTGCCATCAGTCCTTACCTCCCTTGTCCCATCCGGTTCTCCAGTCTTTTAACCAGAGCCGACATGACTGTTGTCACCATTAAATAGTAAAAAGCAGCGAACAAAAGCGGGCTGACTGGCAAATAGGTCGCCGTCACAACCGACTGAGCGCCGTTCCACAATTCCATAACGCCGATAGTCTGTAAAAGCGAGCTGTCTTTAATAATTGTAATAAACTCATTCCCCAAAGCCGGAAGGATATTTTTAAAAGCCTGCGGCAAAATAACATAACGCATAGCATTCACCGGACGAATACCCAGCGAATATGCGGCTTCAAGCTGACCTTTAGGCACAGCCTCAATCCCTGCCCGTACGATTTCAGAAATATAAGCTCCGCTGTTAAGAGACAGGATAATAATCCCCGGAAGCAGACGGGAGAAATCCAAATCCAGCACACCAAAGCCGATTGTCGGTACATGGCTGAAATGCATCCAGGCAAAAGCAATCATAATCTGCACAACCATTGGCGTACCGCGAAAAACCCAAACATAGAAACTGGCTAGCCAGTCAAATACCTTTATATTAGTGCGTTTGAGCAGGGAAACTAAGATACCGATAATTGTCCCAAAAAATACCACACAGGCTGAAATCATAATGGTCACTAAAACACCATAATTAAAATAAGCCCAGTAGGTCGGCAAAAACGAAAAATCCATTATCTTCTCCTCTATACTGTCATTTTGTTTTATTATACCATTAATTGAATAAACATACAATCCACCAAATAATGACGGAATAAGAACTGTCTAGTTTTCAAAAAGTATTTTCTCAGAGAAATAAGCAAGCAGCGCCTTATACTGACAGACTTTTTCAAACAGGAAAACCTACCCAGACTGGTACCTTAAGAGCTGACCGCACCCCTCTAGCCGTTCTGGCAGGGGGCGTCTGCGAAATCAAAGATTTCGGACTTACCGTCAGCCGTAGCCGTCTGAAGGCTTTGTCGTCCTGCGGCCGACCGCACCCTTCTAGCCGTCCTGGCAGAGGGGCGTCTGCGAAATCAAAGATTTCGGACTTACCGTCATTTTTGCTTTGCTCTTTTAACGGGCTTTGTATCTTGATGAATTGAACACGGCCTAAAATCTTAGTGAAAAAGATGGCTGTCAGCGTGATGCCAGCATCACTTGCCATCCCCTATTTTCATACAGATTTTTATACGGCCTTTGTATCTTGCTAATTGAACATGGTCTAAAATCCCAATGAAAAGGGCCGGAACAAATGTTCCGACCCTTGTTTATGGTTTAATACAATAAGTCATAAATTTCCATTGCAATAAGATCAATACTATCAAATGAGTAGGTCTCATGCGCTTCAACATCACGTAAGGTAAAAACCGGACCAGCCTCTGGCTCATTACTGAAAGAGACTTCTGCGACAACAACACCATCGCGTTCAAAATTACGTTTAAGATTGGCACCATCAGTCGCCATTAAATCAAGACGATTGATAATTCTCACTAAGTGTGATTCCATGACTATTCTCCTATAAGTTTATTATCCTTTATTATTTTAACATAAATAAGCCTAAACTCACAGGAAAAGATGCTCTCTTTTATCCTTCTTTTAAGGAATAGTACATTATAGCTTTGATTGAGTGCAGACGATTCTCTGCCTCCTGAAAAATAATGGGACTGTGCTTTTGGAAAATGTCGTCTGTAATTTCCAACTCAGCAAGGCCGTATTTTTCATAGAGACTCAAGCCAATCTCTGTTTTACGGTCGTGAAAAGCTGGCAGACAGTGCATCACAACAGTATTAGTTTTACCTGTTTTTGCAAGAAGTTCTGCATTGATCTGATAGGGCAGCAGCAAGTCAATCCGCTCCTTGAAATCAATCTCTTCTCCCATAGATACCCAAACATCTGTATAGAGCATGTCGGCTCCCTCAACAGCTTCAAGCTCATCTGTAATCTTGATAAGAGCCCCGTTATTATGCTGCTCAGCAAGCGCAACAATTTCCTTTTCCGGCTGCAGTGAAGCGGGGGCAATAATCGTAATATTAACTCCTAAAATAGCTGCTGTAACCAAAAGCGAGTGTGCCACATTGTTGCGGCCATCACCTACATAAGCGATATGCAGACCCTCTAAAGAACCAAAGACTTCTTTTAAAGTCATAAAATCAGCAATCATCTGGGTCGGATGCCATGTATCAGTCAGACCGTTCCAAACAGGCACTCCGGCATAGCGAGCCAAAGTTTCCGCATCTTCCTGTTTAAAACCACGGTACTCAATGCCATCAAACATTGAACCCAAAACTTTAGCCGTATCAGCAACAGACTCCTTGCGGCCAAGCTGGATTTCATCCGAACCAAGATAAGTAACATGCATACCTAAATCCTGTCCGGCGACAGTAAAGGCCGACCGTGTCCGTGTGCTGGTTTTCTCAAAGATAAGAGCAATATTGAGGCCTTCTAAATAATGGTGAGGGGTTTTCTCTTTTTTTAGCTGTTTAAAATGAAGGCTCAAATCAATCAGCTCCAAGAGTTCTTCTTTACTGAAATCAACCTCTTTTAAAAAAGATAGGGGTGCATTCATTGCTTTTCTCCTGTATTTTTATACAATTAATTTTACATTATTATACATTTTTTGGCAAGTTTTTTTGAGAAAAAATTTTTTATCACTCTCATGGATAAAGTGCTAAATTTTTTAAACTTTTTACTTGAATTCTTTTTATGGGGTGTTATAATATGAATATAAAGTTTGACCATCTTTGACTAAACAAGGTTAAACGAATTGAAAATGACAAGGGAGGTTATTTTATGCTCTGTCAAAATTGTAATCTAAATGAAGCAACCATTCACTTATATACAAATGTTAATGGTAAGCAAAGACAAGTTGATCTGTGTCAGAACTGCTACCAAATCATGAAAACTGACCCTAACAATACGATTTTAGGTGGTCTCAACAAACAGCCTCAGGATCAAAGCAATCCAGGCAATCCGTTCTTTGATGATTTCTTTGGCGATTTAAACAATTTCCGAGCCTTCAACGGGCAGCTCCCCAACACGCCTCCTACACAGGCTGGGGGCGGCCGAGGCGGAGGCGGCAATAACGGACGGCCGAATGGTCCGCAAGTTCAGCAGCCAAACGGCCTGTTAGAAGAATATGGTATCAATGTCACTGAAATTGCTCGCCGAGGTGATATTGACCCTGTAATCGGACGCGATGAAGAAATTGTCCGGCTCATTGAAATCCTCAATCGCCGCACTAAAAACAATCCTGTGCTTATCGGTGAGCCCGGGGTCGGTAAAACAGCTGTTGTTGAAGGTCTGGCTCAAAAGATTGTTGACGGCAATGTTCCGCAAAAACTGAAAAACAAGCAGGTTATCCGCCTGGATGTGGTCAGCCTTGTTCAAGGAACAGGTATTCGCGGCCAATTTGAAGAACGCATGCAAAAACTTATGGAAGAGATTCGCAAGCGTCAGGATGTTATCCTCTTCATTGATGAAATTCATGAAATTGTCGGTGCCGGCTCTGCAGGTGACGGCAATATGGATGCTGGAAATATTCTCAAACCGGCTTTGGCTCGAGGAGAGCTGCAGTTAGTCGGAGCCACCACACTTAAGGAATACCGCATTATTGAAAAAGATGCTGCTCTGGAACGCCGGATGCAGCCGGTTAAGGTAGACGAGCCTTCTGTTGCTGAAACCATTACTATTCTTAAAGGTATCCAAAAGAAATACGAAGACTATCACCATGTTAAGTACAGCGATGATGCTATTGAAGCTGCTGCTCTTCTTTCAAACCGTTACATCCAAGACCGCTTCTTACCAGATAAGGCCATCGACCTGCTTGATGAATCCGGTTCTAAGATGAACTTAACCTTGAATTTTGTTGATCCTAAAGAAATCGATCAGCGCCTGACTGAAGCAGAAAACCTGAAAGCACAGGCTACACGTGATGAAGACTATGAACGGGCTGCTTATTTCCGCGATCAGATTGCCAAATATAAGGAAATGCAAAAACAAAAGGTTGATGAGCAGGATGTCCCTGTTATCACTGAAAAGACGATTGAAGCCATCGTTGAGCAAAAAACGAATATTCCGGTCGGGGATTTAAAAGAAAAAGAACAGTCACAGCTTATCAGTCTTGCTGATGATTTAAAAGCCCATGTTATCGGTCAGGATGATGCTGTTGAGCGAATTGCCAAGGCTATCCGCCGAAACCGGGTCGGTCTAGGAACACCTAACCGCCCTATCGGTTCTTTCCTCTTTGTCGGTCCTACCGGTGTCGGTAAGACAGAGCTCTCCAAACAGCTGGCAATAGAACTGTTTGGATCGGCAGACAGCATGATTCGTTTTGATATGTCGGAATATATGGAAAAGCATTCTGTTGCTAAACTGGTCGGAGCCCCTCCAGGTTATGTCGGCTATGAAGAAGCCGGACAGCTGACAGAACAGGTCCGCCGAAACCCTTATTCACTGATTCTGCTTGATGAAGTTGAAAAAGCTCATCCGGATGTACTGCATACATTCCTGCAAGTCCTTGACGACGGACGCTTAACAGACGGACAAGGCCGGACAGTCAGCTTTAAAGATACTATCATTATCATGACTTCAAATGCAGGTACCGGCCGCACTGAAGCCAATGTTGGTTTCGGAGCAGCCCGAGAAGGACGGACTAATTCTGTTTTGGGAGAGCTCAGCAATTTCTTCAGCCCGGAATTTATGAACCGTTTCGATGGTATCATTGAATTTAGAGCGCTTGATAAGGACAACTTGCTGCACATCGTTGATTTGATGCTCGATGATGTTAATGCTCGGCTCAGCCACAGCGGGATTCATCTTGATGTCACCGATAAGGTAAAAGAAAAGCTGGTTGATTTGGGCTATGATCCAAAAATGGGTGCTCGTCCGCTTCGCCGCACAATTCAGGAAAACATCGAAGATGCGATTACAGATTATTACCTGGAAAATCCAACCGAAAAAAATCTTAAGGCAGTCATGTCCGGCAATGGCAAAATCGTGATTAAATCTGCCAAAAAAGTGGAAACACCAAGTGAAACTGTCTCTGCTGAATAAAAAGCATTCATTCTGACAAACAGAAAATCCCGCTCTGGATTGGGAACATTCTCAATCCAGAGCGGGATTTTTTCTTAAATTAGCTAATGCTGACAGTAATCTAAAGATAAGCAGTTTGAACATCAAACAGCCGCAGACATCTTGTATGCAGAAATAGGTTAGAAGCGATTGGGAAGCAAAATCTTTGTTGCCCCCTTCTAGCCGTCCTGACAGGGGGCACAGACGAAATCACAGACTATTTTCCTTTTGCTCTTTAAACGAGCTTTGTTTCTTGGTGAAATTAAACACGCCCTAAGAGCTGTGCAAAAAAGACAGCCCTCCCCTTAAGTCTTTAGTGACTCGGCGGTCAGGCTACTATTTTTGCTTTGCTCTTTAAACGAGCTTTGTTTCTTGGTGAAATTAAACACGCCCTAAGAGCTGTGCAAAAAAGACAGCCCTCCCTTAAGTCTTTAGTGACTCGGCGGTCAGGCTACTATTTTTGCTTTGCTCTTTAAACGGGCTTTGTTTCTTGGTGTTATTTTGTTTTTTCCAAAATCAGGACGTCTTTTGTTGATGCTGCTGTTTCTGTATAGCCTTTTTCCATATAAAGTTTAACGATAGTAGCTTCTGTCGTCGTTTCCTGATTTTCTACAGTTGAGCGTGGGGTTACAACTAAATCGACGGAAGAATCGAACTCTTGATTGTTATGATAAAAAATATCATAAAGTTCTCGAGTTCTGCGCAAATCAACAGTATAAGAGTAATGCGCCAGTATTTTTTTCTCTTCAGGCAGTGCAGCTAAAGTCTGGTGGATAGCAGTAAATTTATCCCGATTTTGCTGGTAATACAGGATATCTTTGTACCAGCTGCCTGTGTAACTGTAAAGAATCGCTGAGGAAAACAGCAAAGCTGTCAGAATAAAGGATAAAATTCGTTTGGAAACTGTAAAATGTGTCTGCCCCTTCTCCTGCCAATCAATAAAGAGACCTTCCAAAGCCAATAAAGTCATGAAGTAGACCAAAACAGTACTGCCGTAACTGTACTGAAAACCAAAATCGGTTTGATAATCATAATTTGACAGCAGATTAATAGCTACCAGAGGCAAAAGCAGAAAATAATTCTCCCATCTCTTTTGCATTAAAGGCAAAAAGGCCAACCCGCTAAATAAAAGGAAAAGATACTGTAATTTATGCTGGGTGAAAAAACTGGCAAAAATGTAGGTAGGATTCAGAAAAATTGTTTTAAAAGCCCCCCACAGCCCGTCTTGTCCGTCCAGCAGATCGAACCGGCTGACCAAAAGTCCCTCTCCATAGTGCGTTAAGACAAAAACGCTGAAAGCAAAATAAAACAAAGGAAAAAGCAGCTGCCAGAAAACAAGAAAAGGCTTGGATCCAGAAGATTGAGAAAAACGGTTCTGCCAAAGAAAATACAGGCCGACTGCAAAAACATAAATGAAGGCATCTTCTTTAATCATCAGTGTCAGCAAAACCACCAGCAGCAGCCGCCAGCGCCACTGCTTAATATTCGCATAAATCAGCCAAAGCAGACAGGGAACCAAGAAGCAATTTTCATGCAGGTGATAGGAGCCGGCCGTTGTCATTGCCGGTGTCAGCATAAATAAAAGCAAAAGTAAAGGTCGGGCAAAATCAGGTAACTGTAGGTGTTTTAACAAGAAATACAGCGGAATAACCCCTGAAAATACAATCAGAACTTGCAAAATTTCCAAAGTTTCAAGATAAGGAAACAAGCTGTAAACAGGCAGCATAAGGTAATAAATGGGGGAAATATGCACGGCAAAATGTGACAGGAGCCTGTCTCTCTCCAAGGTTGTCATGGGTGTCAGGCTGCGACGCATACTCTCAAACATCTGCGAGAAGATACCAATATCGAAGGTTGATACCGACAGCGTTTTTGCTTTATATGCAACAACCAAACATAGATAAAAAACATAAACCAGACCGATAAAACCAACTAAGCGGTAGAGCTGCTTTTCTTTATTGGCCAACGAAAAGAGTCCCTTTTTCAGCTTTTCTCCAGCGCCATTCAGTAAAAAATAGGCACACAGGGCGTAAACACCCGCCAAAAACAGAAGCCAAAGCTGGTTGCTGTCCCATTTCTCCGCCTCAATAACAAAATGCTTAAGATCTACAGACAGGGGATGATAGAGACGGTAAAGCATCAGAGGGAAAGTCAGCAAAAGACTGGCAGGAATAATATAAGAGAGACTTTCCTTAGTTAAAAACAGCTTGAAATAGGCTGCCAGCCCCAAGAGGAAGAAAGCGCAGAAAAGCAAGGGGGAAGGACTCTTATAAATACCTAGAACCAGATAGACAGACATAAGTCCCGTAAAAACAAGATTGGGGTTAAATGCAGCAAATCGCATACTCAAATAGCCCTGTCCCAGACTGAAGGCTAAGATAAGCAGAAACACTTCTGCTACAGAAAGAGCCGGCAGAGGCTGCAAAAAAAGTGCATCTGCAGAAAGTAAAAACATGCTCCAAACAGCATAGAGCAAATAGGCATTTACCAGATACAAAAGCCAAGTCATCAGCGTCTTTCTTTCAGTGAAATAGTTAAACATCTAGTCTCTTCTCCATAACAATCTGCTTATTCTTAAGCCCTTTGCCGGTGAAATACCGCTTCCTCATAAGGATTAAAGGACTGACCTAAGCGAAATTTTTCAAATCCGAAAATATTTCTCTGTTCGGTTTGTAAATGACAAGCAGGTTGACCGTTTATAAAAATATTTTCTCTTTATTTTACCATTTTTCTTAGAAGTTAGCTCGTTTTCTAACATTAAATGCAGACTGTTAAAAATAGGATAAGGTCTGCTAGTGTTATGTTTTTGGAGACCGACCAAAAAATTATTGCTGGTTTAAACAGCCAAATTCTAACTTGTCTCAAGTCTTTCTTCCATATGAGGAGCATTTTCCTCAAATTTTTAGTATAATAAACCAAAGGGAGGAAGGCATGATGACAATTCCGATTTTTGGCGATAAAACAGCACAACAGGCAGACTATAAAACACGCTACGGCGTTTATGCAGTTATCCCCAACGCAAATAAGGATGCTATCGTACTCGTTCAGGCTCCCAATGGCGCTTGGTTTTTACCGGGCGGCGAAATTGAAGCCGGTGAAAATCACAAAGAAGCTTTAGAACGGGAACTTCTTGAAGAACTGGGTTTTACGGCAGATATTGGGGAATATTACGGTCAGGCAGATGAATATTTCTATTCACGCCACCGAGACAGTTATTTTTATAATCCTGCCTATATTTATGAGATCACTCACTTCCGGCAGGCAGCAGACCCCTTAGAAGATTTTAATCAAATTGCTTGGTTTCCTATTGAAGAAGCTGAAAAAAAATTAAAACGCGGCAGCCATAAATGGGGAGTCAGGCAATGGCAAAAAAAACACGGCAATTCATCAAGCTAGCATTTTTTTAAGAAAAAACATGCTATAATAGAAAAAAGGACTTGAGGAGGACGATTATGAGACTTATAAACACAACCAGCAGTCATCCGGAATTAGTAAAAAATCAATTAAAAAATACAGATGCAAAATTGGTGGAAGTCTATTCTGCCGGCAATACAGATGTCATTTTCACACAGGCTCCTAAACACTATGAAATTTTGATTACTAATAAATATCGGGCAATCAAAGACAGCGAACTGGAAGCTATCCGCGAATTTTTCCTCAAGCGTAAAATTGATGAATCGACCGTCCTTTTTGATCAGCTAAAGACATTGCATACAGCTAATTTGATTGAGATTTCTTTCCCAACAAAATAACAGCAGGCTGTCCCTCATGATTATCAGTCTTGAGAAACACTATTGGATTCACCGAGGAACGGAGATACAAAGGATCGCACTTCAGATCTAGGATATACTTAAAAAGTCTGAGACACTTAGTGTATCTCAGACTTTTTTTGAGAAGGGAAGTTTTCAAAATATCTCCAGCAGTCTGTAGTATGTATCCCCTTCTTATTTATCTGAAAAGCCCTGTGCCACAGCCTGCGGGAAGGTTTCTTCAACAATCTGCGCACATGTATCGCAAATGAAAGCATTGTAAGACCGGTCCCTGACTGTTTCATCAACCCGCCGGCAGCGATCGCACACTGAACCGTGAGCATGCTCAACTGTAAAAACCACACCTGTGAAGGCAAGACCTTCTGCCGGTGCTGGTTCTTTACTTACTGTCAGCTGTGAAACAATCAAAAGCTGTGCCAAATCGCTGTCCAGTGAATCAAGCAAAACTCTGTGTTCTTCACCGGCATAAATGGTTAAATGAGCTTCAAGTGATTTACCGATAATTTTATCATTTCGGGCCAGCTCAAGTGCTTTTTGAGCCTGTGTCCGCAGCGTCATAAAGGCTTCCCATTGTTCAAGAATAGCATCTTGGTCAGGAACATGCTGGGCTTCAGGCATTTCTGATAGCTGCACGAATTCTTCCGGTTCAAATTCTAAATAAGACCAGATTTCTTCGGCTGTATGCGGAAGAATCGGTGTCAGAAGCTTGGTAATTTTGACCAAAATATCGTAGAAAACAGTCTGCATCTGCCTTCTGGCTTTGCTGTCAGCTGCCTCAATGTAAACAACATCTTTAGCAAAATCCAGATAAAAGGCTGATAAGTCAACCGTTACAAAATTGACAACGGCCTTGTAGATATCCAGAAAATTATAGGCATCATAAGCTTCTCGAATACCGGCAACAAGCTGATTGAATTTAACGGTCATGTATTTATCGACAGGGCGCAGGTCAGCAAATGCTACAGTATGGAGGTTAGGATTGAAGTCGCTCGTATTAGCAAGCAGAAAACGCAGAGTGTTGCGAATTTTACGGTAAGTCTCTGATACTTGCCCCAAAATATCCATTGATACCCGGACATCATTATCCGTATCAACAGAAGTCACCCAAAGGCGCAGAATTTCTGCCCCATATTGTTTGGCAACATTATTTGGTGAGATAATATTGCCTTTTGATTTAGACATTTTTTCACCCTTGCCGTCGAGTACAAAACCTTGAGACAAGAGATTTTTATATGGGGATTGACCATTGACTGCTACTGAGGTAATCAGCGATGAATTGAACCACCCACGGTATTGATCAGACCCTTCAAGATAAAGATCTGCCGGATAGCTAAGGCCATCTCTTGCCTGCATCACTCCGCTCCAAGAGGAACCTGAATCAAACCAAACATCCATAATATCGGTTTCCTTCGTGAACTGTCCGTTAGGTGAGCCGGGATGGCTGAATCCCTCAGGCAGGAGGTCCTTGGCTTCACGTTCCCACCAAACAGCAGAACCGTGTTCTGCTACTAAATCGGCAACATGATCAGTCACTTCTTTAGTCATAATCGCTGTACCGTCTTCAGCATAGAAAATCGGCAGAGGGACACCCCAGACACGTTGACGTGAAATAACCCAGTCTCCGCGGTCGCGAATCATATTGTAAAGCCGAGTCTTCCCCCAAGATGGATGGAAATTGACCTTTTCGATCTGAGACAGAATATCCTGACGAAAATCTGATACTGATGCGAACCATTGAGGTACGGCACGCCAAATAATCGGCTTTTTCGTCCGCCAGTCAAAGGGGTAAGAGTGATTAATCACTTCGCTGGCTAAGAGGAGGTCGCCAAGTTTTTCCTTAACTGTCGGCAGAACCTTATCATAGAACTGGCCAGCAAAATCCGATCCGGCTAAATCATTCATTATACCGCGTTCATTAACAGTCACAACAACATCCAGATTATATTCAACCCCGACTTTGTAGTCATCTTCACCAAAACTTGGTGCCGTATGGACAACCCCTGTTCCGGAATCCAGTGTCACATGGTCGCCAAGAATGACCAGTTCTTCGACATCTTTATCCCAAGGGTGTTCGGTCACAATCAGCTCCAGTTCCGTCCCTTTGTAGGTTGCTAAAACCGTATACGATTCCCAGGAAAATTTGGCAGCCAGACTGTCAACCAGAGCTGAAGCCAGCACATATTTGCGTTCTGATCCTTCCGGACGTACAAGCAGGTAGTCTATATCCGCCCCAACCGTTAAACCGCGTGAAGCCGTTATGGTGAACGGTGTTGTGGTCCAGACTACAATATAAGTATCCTGATCAAGAATCCCTTTCCCATCTTTTATGCGGTTGGCATAGTAAAGAGACGGCGAATCAATGTCATGATATTCGATTTCAGCTTCTGCTAAGGCAGATTCTGAGGACCAAGACCAATATACCGGTTTTGCCCCGCGATAGATATAACCCTTGTCTGCCATTGCACCAAAAACACGGATTTGCGCCGCTTCATAGTCAGGAGTCAAGGTGACATACGGATTTGTCCAATCAGCAGAAACGCCCAAACGTTTAAAGTCATCACGCTGTTTATCAATCTGGCTCAGAGCGTAGTCACGGCACATCCGCAGATAATCTGCCAAATCCAGCTCTTTGCGCTTAACACCCTTTTGGGCCAGTACTTGTTCAATTGGCAGGCCGTGTGTATCCCAGCCCGGCACATATGGGGCAGAAAAGCCAGACATTGATTTTGAACGGACAATAATGTCTTTTGAAATTTTATTTAAGGCATGACCTAGATGAATATTCCCGTTGGCATAAGGAGGGCCGTCATGAAGGTGAAAATCAGGTTTGCCGGCATTGAGCTCCTGACGTTTTTTATAAAGTTCTGCTTCTTCCCATTTTTGCTGCCAAAGCGGTTCTTTATTAGGCAGACCGGCGCGCATTGGGAAAGCTGTTTTTCCAAGGTTAAGGGTTTCTTTTAATTTCATGCTACACTCCTATAGAATCATATCAAAATAATAATGCGGGCTATCAAGAATGAAAGCCATCAGAGAAAAATCAAAAATGGCGGCTATCACTCTTACCGTAATTGCAGGACGGATGGCTTTAACCAGAAATGTCCTCTCAGCCGCAGCACCACAGCAGTTTTAAAAAACATAAAAAAGCTCCCATCTTCAAAGGACGAGAGCTCGCGGTACCACCTTAATTTAGAATCCTTTTGAATAGTTTCCATCCAAAACAAATTCCCTTTTGACCCGTAAGGCAGGCACACCTTCTGTCTTACGACTTACCCTAAGTAAGTTTTCAGACAAAAAATCAGAAAATGATAAGCTGACAGCCCAGAGACTGCAGGGCTTACACCGTCCCCTGCTCGCTTGAAAAGTATCAGCTGTGCTTCTGTTTTTCTTTATTCCTCAATATTAAGTTTAAACGTTTGTGTTTCGCTCAGATTGATTTCACCAGACGGGCTGTCGCTCTCGCTGGACGTATCAATAACGGCTGACTGATCAGCTGCCTGAGCTTCTGCCAGCTGCCTATTGCCTGCATCAGCACGGCGCTGCAGCTCTTCCATTTCTTCAGGAGTGAACTGGCGTGTGGCATCAAAAACACCTGTATCATCAATGTCGGAAACATGTTCATCAAGAACCTTTTCGACAACTTCTTTAAAGGCAGCATCTGAATTTTGCAGATAAACAGCGGTAGGCTGCAGCAAATCATTCCACTCCGGTGAGTTAGCCAAACCGAGCTGACCTTCAATCGCTGCAATCAGGCGCTGATGAAAGACACGGCTCTGGCGCTTCAAATCTTCTGTTTCAACAGCAACACGTTTAGCTTCATCGGTCGCATCGCGCAGAATTTCATTAGCCTTTGATTTTGCCTCATCAATCAAGTGCTGAGCATCATAGTTGGCCTTGCTGACCACATTAGTGGCTTCATTGCTGGCAGATGCTTTGACTTTCTCAGCCGTTTCCTGTGCTAAAATAACGGACTGACTGAGAGATTCGCGCATTTCATCAAAATATGCCAGTTTTTCTTCCAATTCTTTAATCTTATTTTCCTGATCACGATTTTTACGGACCAGCTCCTCATAGTCATCAACGACGATAGAAAGGAACTCATCCACTTCTTCATCATCGTAACCGCGAAATCTCGTATTAAATGTTTTATCCTTAATCTCAAGTGCTGTAAGTGCCATTCGGGCCTCCTTATTTATGTATCATTTTATTCACTGTCAACTTATGCTTCCCGCTTTTAGAAAGACCATTCTCCCTCACAAGAGTAAAGCGCCCAAAACCTCTGACACTGACTAAATCATCAGTTTTTAAAAGATCTGAGCTCTTACCGGCTAAAGCATAATTAACCTTCACCTTATCGGCTTCAACCAATTTCAGGACCTGGCTGCGAGAAATTTTTAAGACTGCTGCAATTATCTTATCCAAACGCATACTGGATACCAAGATATCAGTTTCTTCACTTTCCTGCTGAGAGTGAATCAGTTTATCAAAGCTAGTTTCTTTTAGCTTTACAGTTACTTTAGCAATTTTTGTTACATTTGTCAAAAAGTAAGCTGCCATACTGCTGTCCACCATCAGCTGAGCCCGTCCGGGCTCCACAACAATATCACCTATGACAGTTCGCCTAATTCCCAAACGATGAAGCAGGCTGCCCATAATTTGAGCATGGGTCAACTGATTAAATTTGCTATTATAAACGATTTCGAACAAACTGATTTGAAAGTCAAGAAAATCAAAAACATAGTAGTCCGGTGCTATAATAACTCTGGCATATTCCATAGGATAGTAATCGCTGGAAACAAAACAGTTTAATTCTGTCTGTCCCACAATACTTTTGAGAATAAAAACCTGTCTGGGATCTAAAAATTCTGACAGCTGCAGACTGTAAGTATCAAGCGCTTTAGCCGTCAAATCTGTAGCTTTCTCGATAAACTGATATTCATCAGGTTTAAAATGCTGAAGTATCGCTTTATCTATCATTATTAAATAAGAATCGAAATAATAAGCTGGCTGATTAGGTTCAGACTGATAACAGCAACCCAGATTGTAAAATCAAGCCCTGCAAACTGTAGATTCAGCTGCCGAAAGGGCTTGAGGAAGGGTTCTGAAAGCTGCTGCAAGAGCCTGCCGAGCCAAGTATTATAAGCCCCAGGGAACCATGAAAGCAAGGCATAAGCGATTAAAATATATGAATAAATACGCACCAGTCTGATAAGAACCGATATTAAAAATATAATCATTTATTAACGTCTCTTCATATCAAAATCAAAATTAGAATCCTGCCCATTGTTATGAGCAAAATTTAAAGCATCAACATCAACCTCAACATTGGAAGGTGTCAGCAAAAACATTGAACTGCCAACCTTTTGAAGGTTACCGTCGACGACCCGTCTCGCACCATCAATAAAATCAATACAACGGCGGGCTTGGGCATCCAGCATATACTGAAAATCCACTAATATACATTCTTTGCTGATTAGCAAATCAACAATTTCCTGAGCATCTTCATATTTGTGAGGATATTTCAAAACAATAGTGGTCTTGATTTCCTCTGTTTCTTGATTTTTTACCTGCCGTTCCTCACTTATCTGCCGAACCGAAGAGTCATGAGCTTCGCGGCGGGTCGGCTGCTGCGGACGGGCTGTAGGCCGCTGTTCTCTGCTTGCTGCCTGCTGCGGACGAGGTCTGGCAGCAGAAGACTGCGGACGCTGAGCTTGTCTGGGAACAGGTGCTTCCTGCTCCACGGTCTCCTCAACATCACTCACCTCATCAGTATCAAAATAAGAAATAATTTTATCAAATCTATCTCTAAGGGCCATTATTCTCTCCATTTACTCAAAGAAGGCAGTGCCAATCCGTACAAATGTTGAACCATTGCGGACAGCCAGTTTAAAATCACCGCTCATCCCCATACTTAATTCTGTAAAGGGCATATTCTTTATTTTTTTATTCTGTAAAGCTATTTTCAGTTTATTTGCTTGTTCAAAGATAGTGTTAATCTCCGCATCAGAAGCCGCCTGAGGCGCCATTGTCATGAGACCGACCAGCTCTATTTTGTCAAACTGGGCTATCTGTTGCAGTGCTTCTTCCACATCATCAACCCTAAAGCCATGCTTGCTCTCTTCACCGGAAATATTAACCTGCAAAAAACATTTAATCGTTTTTTCTGCCCGTTTTTGGATTTCAGATGCGAGCTTGACACTGTCCAAAGCATGAAAATAATCTACATAATTGATAACATCCTTGACTTTGCGCCGCTGCAGGCTGCCAATCAAATGCCATGTAACACCGGTACTTTTAAGAAGTTCATATTTAGCAAGAAACTTATCAACCCGGTTTTCTCCGATGTGGCTGACCCCGGTATTGATAAGCTGCCTGATAACATCACTGTCTACATATTTTGTTACAGCAATAACAGACACACTGTCAGCCGAACGGTCAGCTCCTTGAGCAGCAGCTGCTACTTGCTGGAAAATAAGATCTTTATTTTTTTGTAAGTTCATCTTAGCGGTTCTTAAAGAAAGGCGGTGTTTCTAATTCATCATCATCAGTTTCATCAGCAGCTGAGAAGGTAGACATGTTTAATTTGCTGTCCAGTTCACCTTCTGCCGGGCGTGAGATATTATCACGGCGCAAATCCCAGTTGCCAAAAGCAGATGACGGCTGAGAATTCTGATTTTGAGGCGAACGCGGCGGCATGCTCGGTGCATCGGGCATATCAAAGTTATTGCGTTCAAAGTTGGATTGACTGTCCTCTACACGATTTTGAGCATACTGCGCACCAGCTGTCTGCTGAGCATTAGCCTGAGTAAAACTGCGCTGCGGACGCAAGCCAGCGACTTGATCCGATTTATCTTGACGAACACCGGTTGCAACGACCGTCACTCGGATTTCATCTTTGAGACTGTCATCAATAGCTGTTCCCAGCCAAACATTCACACCCTGGCCGGCCGCCTGTCCGACAATTTCAGATGCTTCCTGTGCTTCGGTCAAGGTCATATCAAGTCCGCCGGTCACATTGACAATAACATCTTCTGCACCGTCAATAGTTGTTTCCAAAAGCGGTGAATAGATAGCCTTACGAGCCGCTTCAACAATTCTTTCGTCACCGGAGCCAATTCCAATTCCCATAAGGGCATTCCCCTTATTGGCCATCACAGTTTTGACATCAGCAAAGTCAAGGTTAATCAGTCCCGGACTTGTAATCAAATCGGTAATCCCCTGTACCCCTTGGCGCAGAACGTTATCAGCTTCGCTGAGAGCTTCAAGGAGAGGTGTCTTTTTGTCGACAATCTCTAGGAGGTTATTGTTAGAGATAATCAGCAGAGTGTCAACTTGCTCACGCAGCTCCTGAATCCCTTCAATTGCATAATTCCCGCGCTTATTGCCTTCAAAGCCAAAGGGCCGTGTTACAACAGCAACAGTAAGGGCACCTAAGCTTTTAGCAATACGGGCAATAATAGGAGCAGCTCCAGTTCCGGACCCGCCGCCCATACCAGCGGTAATAAAGACCATATCCGCACCTGTCAGGGCCTCTGTTAGGGCTTCTTCGCTTTCTTCAGCTGCCTTGCGGCCAACCTCGGGCTGCCCTCCGGCACCTAGACCGCGGGTCAGTTTAGGGCCAAGCTGAATGACCGTTTCTGCTTTTGAGGAGCTGAGCGCCTGTACATCAGTGTTGGCTGCAATAAATTCGACACCGGCTACCCCTTCGTCAATCATTCGGTTGATGGCATTTCCGCCGCCACCGCCGACACCAATTACTTTAATAACTGCACCCTGAACTGATGCAGTGTCAAATGAAAATGTCATTTTATTTCCTCACTTTTACTTTAATCAAACATACTGCCAAAAATACCGCGGACACGTTCACTCATTTTTTGCTTTGGCTTAGTAGGCTGCTCGGGCTGTACAGGCTCTTGAAGAGGCTGCGAGTTCCGTACAGGAGCCGCAGGTATTTCAGGTTCATTAAAAGCTGGGGCTACTGGATTGCGTGAATCAACATCAATCGGCTTCCGTCTCAGCAGCTCTTCACCGGCTACAGCACGCTGCGAAATCACATCAACCTCTGTCATCCTGCCGACATATTCAACCAGACCAATCACATTGGCAAACATTGGATTGCGGATGCCAACCTGATTAGGAACATGAAGTTTGACAGAAGTCCCGAAAATTTCCTGAGCTACTTCAACGATACCTGGCATAATGGCGCCGCCGCCAATAAGCACAATGCCCCCAGGCAGCTCTAAAAGCCGAGCGCGTTCCAAATCCTGCTTGACATGTTCTAAAATATGTTTCACACGAGCCGAAATAATCTCTGACAGATATCGTTCGGTTATTTCAATCGGAACATCACTTCCCACAACATCGACTTCAACTGTTTCTGTCATACTGGCTTCAGCCAGATTAGCCTGACCGAAGTTAAACTTAAGCGCTTCTGCAATTTGCAGAGACGTTTTCAGAACCTTAGAAATGTCTTTGGTGACATATTCACCGCCTTCAGGGTAAGTGTTGGTAAACTGCAGTTCCTGCTCCCTCATGGAAGCAACAGAAGTTTGACCGCCGCCCATATCAATAACGGTGGCCCCGAATTCACGTTCTCCCTCATTCAAAACAGACTTGGTCATTGAAAGCGGAGAGATGATAACATTTTCAACATTAATGCCGGCTCTCTCAACGGTTTTACGCAGATTATGAAGAATAGTGCTCGGTCCTGTATAAACAAGTCCGCGCATCTCCAAACGTATTCCCATCATTCCGCGCGGATCGCGGATGCCCTGAAACCCATCAACAATAAACTCTTCCGGCACAAGTGAAATCACTTCACGTTCCGGGCTGACGTTTTTTGTCAAGGCCGACTTGATAACCGTCTCAACATCTTCATCTCTAATTTCTTTTGAATCACTGGGAACAGGTATCATACCCTGTGTCGGTTCAATTTGCAGCAGATTAGCCGGCAGACCGACATTGATTTTATCAATGGTCATCCCCGCTTTTTCTTCCGCCTGTTCCACAGCCGTTTTTATCGCTTCAGCAGCAGCTTCAATATCTACAATGATGCCGTCCCTTACGCCTGTACTGGGAACATTGCTGACACCAATAACATTCATTTCACCGGCTGCAAATTCCGCAACAAGCACTTTAATCGAGCTAGTCCCTATGTCTAATCCCGTAAAAAAGCCATTTCTAGCCATTCACTCGACCTCACTATCTTTCCAAACTTTTTCCATACTAAAACCTGTTTAAAAAACAGAATTATTCAGAAAATATTATATCATAAAAAAACGTAAAATGTGAACATTTTACGTTTTTTTGTTATATAAACTTAATCTTTCTACTGAGCGATTTCAGCTTCAGAATCTGGCTGATTAGGAATCTCTTGGCTCTCGTTCCCCTCTTCCTGAGCTGCCTCTTCCTGTCCCCCAGTATTTTCGGCTTCACTCGCCTCAGCATTAGCGCCGTCATCATCTGAAGAAGCCGGCTCATCATTTTCTGCATCTCTTGTTTCTTCAAGGGCAGCTGTCGTAGCATAAAGGCCAACTTCCATATCAATAATGCTGGGCTCACTGAGTGTGCTTTTAATCTTACTGTAATAGGGCAGTTTGACCTTGATTTCAGACAGCGGCACCCTGACAATATTGCCGTCATACATCGTCAAAGAAAGCAAATCAGCTGTTGCTGCTGTACTTGCAAGGTCGACACTCCGAATATTGCTGATCAGTTCCTTATCCATATCGGCAAATGCTTTTACCAATGTCTGGATATCATCTTCATTCTCCAGATTAATGATAAGGTAATTATCGGGCAATTCTGTGCTGTTGACGGCTGCAGCATGTTTTCCATTTTCCAAAATCGGCTGATAGCCGGCGTCAGTCTGCATATAGCCGACAACATTATACTCAGTTAGCTTGATAGTGAAAATATTAGGGAATTTGTAGCTGATAGCAGCTTTTTTCACCCACATATTCCCTTGTTCTATGGCCTGTTCATAAGGATCAGGCTGAAAGAGAAGTGAAAAGAAATAATCCGAATCAGCAATCCCTGACTGAGTCAAAACATCTTCTTCAAGCGCATGGGTCAGCCCTTCTACCTGAATAACTTTTTTCTTACTGTAGGGAGAAATTAAAAATAAGGAAAAGAGCAGAACTGCCAAAGAAAGGACGACGACCGGACTTGCCTTGCGCCAGGCTTTCTGTTTTTTGGTCAGGCTTTTTTTCTGTTTTGGTTTAACGCGCTTTTTTTCTTTTGTTTTTTGGGAGGACTTTTTCTTTTTTGAAGACGATTGGGCCTTCTCCTTTACTTGTTTCTCTTCTGTTTCACCCTTGTTTAAATGCTTTTGAAACTGAGCCCGTTTTTCTGCCTGAAGCTTCTGCTGTAGCTTTTCTTTCTCCTCTTCTTCTTTCTTTTTTCTTTTAAGGAATTCGACGTTTCGCTTCTGCCATTCGGTCAGAGCAACTTCATCTTTTTCTTCTTTCTTCTTTTGAGCCATTTATTTTCCTTTTGTCCTTGCGGCAATGTCTTGATTTAATAAATTATAGAATGCTTCCGGTGATTTAATTTCTTTGGAGGCTGCCATTGTTCCCTGATAAACGGCTTTTCGATCAAGAAGCTGAGTAACTTCTTTCTTTAAATTAAGAAAATTTAAAGCACTTTCTTCCAGCTGCCTAGCATAGCCTTTTTTTTCAAAATAGGCAGCATTTTCCAGTTGGTCGCCTCGGCTGACTTCTTTTCCCAAAGGAACAATCAAATGAAGTTTTTGCATAGCCAGCAGTTCAAACAGGGTGTTTGAGCCGCCGCGTGTTATAACAACATCTGCTGCAGACAGCAAAGGTTGATATAATTCGGTGACATAATCCGTTCTGTAAAGATTTTTAGTCAGCACATTGAGATTTTTATCGCCTGTTATATTAATAATATTGTAGCTGTCAGTCAGCTCGGGTGTCTGACTGATAAAATCATTGAACACCTTAGCTCCGGCAGATCCACCGACAAAAAGAAGGGTGTGCAGTTTCGGGTCAAACTGCTTCTGGATAGCTGCAAGCGCCTCAGGAGTTTCCGCTTCTTGTTTTTTAACCTTGGTCACGGCTCCAACATGTTTCACTTTAGTCAAAGACGTGTCCTGCTCAAAGGTCGTGTACATTGTTGTTGCAAATTTATAAGCAATTTTATTAGCCAGTCCCATTGACAAATCTGATTCATGGATAAAAACCGGAATTCCCAGCAATCTGGCAGCAATCACAGGCGGGACAGAGACAAAGCCGCCTTTAGAGAAAAGAACTTGCGGACGAACTTTAAGCAAAATAAGCAGAGACTGCAAAATACCAAAAGCGACTTTGAAAACATCCGCCATATTCTGCCAGGAGAAATAGCGGCGCAGCTTTCCTGTCGCAACTGCATGAAACTGGACTGCTAAACCGGATTGTTTTATCTGCTCGTATTCAATTCCTTTTTTGTCGCCAATATAATGCACCTGCCAGCCATCTTCCAAAAACTTAGGCATCAGCAGCAAATTTAAGGTGACATGCCCCACTGTTCCGCCACCTGTGAAAACAATTTTTTTAGCCATGAGCCGTCTCCTTCAGTGCATTAAAGGCTGCAATAAATTCATCACCGCGCACTTCAAAATTTTGATACATATCCCAGCTGGCATTGGCAGGGCTGAGAAGGATAAGATCTCCCGGCTGAGCAGCAGCAAAGGCCAACTTTACAGCTGCCCTTATATCCTCTGCGTCAAGGCAGGACACTCTGGCTTTATCAGCTGCCCGTTTGAGACGGGGAGCCGATTCCCCAACAAGAATCATTTTTTTCAGCCCCTCAATATCCGGCACTAGTTCATCAAACTCGTTGCCGCGGTCAAGTCCTCCAGCAATCAGAATAACTCTGCTGTTATCAAAACCGGACAGTGCTTTCTGTGTTGCCAAAATATTGGTTGATTTACTGTCATTATAGAACTTAACATTATTGACATCACCTAAAAACTGCAGTCGGTGCTTAACACCGCGAAAGCGGCTGAGACTTTGTTCGATAGCTGAATTGGCAATTCCAGACAGCTTGGCTGCCGCAATTGCTGCCAAAGCATTCTCCAGATTATGGCTGCCCGGGACACCGACAGCATCAGCAGGCATCACAGCTTCTCCTTTAAAATAAAGCATGCCGTCTTCCAGATAAGCTCCGTCAACTTTTTCTTTTGTCGAGAAAGGCACAACAGTCGCTTGAGTTTTTTCTGCAAGCTCTCTGGCTAAGTCTTGATTAAAATTGAGAATCAAAAAATCAGACGGTCCCATGTGCTTCTGAATATTCCACTTAGCAGCGGCATAATCCGCAAAAGTCCCGTGATAGTCGATGTGTGTCGGCAGTAAATTGGTTATAAGAGCAATGTGAGGATGGAAGGCCTTCGTTCCCATTAGTTGAAAACTCGATAGCTCCATCACCAGTAGGTCATCTGATTTAGCTGTCCTTACGACTTCACTGGCCGGAAAGCCGATATTTCCGGCTAGAATCCCCTTTTTCCCGCCTGTATTCAGGATATCGGCAATCATTGTTGTTGTCGTTGTTTTACCGTTTGATCCTGTTATACCGATAATAGCGGCCTCTGATACAAGATAAGCCAGCTCGACTTCTGTAATCACAGGAACACCTTTTTCGAGCGCTCTGACTACCATCGGATTATCATAGCGGATACCCGGATTTTTCACCATCAGCTCGAAATTTTCATCCAATAAGTCTAGCGGATGGCTGCCGCATATAACCTTTATCCCCTCTTCCAGCAGGCTTTGGGCGGCAGGATTTTCAGCAAAAGCTTTCCCGTCGTTGACAGTAACAATCGCACCTAATTCAGCGAGCAAGCGCGCCGCTGCCTCACCAGAACGCGCCAATCCCAGCACTAATACTTTTTTGTTTGCAAACTGTCTTATTTTTTTCATTGTCGACCCAATCTATTATTTTATCTCTATTATTTTAACTTTATTTAAAAGGATTTTCAAGATTTTAGACAAGATAGTCCGGCTCCGCCTAAGAGTCCGTCCTTTACTTTAGCCGCCTTCTTAAAGAAAAATAAATAATGCTTTTAAGCTACTGGCTGCAGTGCCGGCCTGCATGCTGACAGCTGAAAACTTTTATTTCTATCTGCTGGACACAGTGAAACTTTAAAAAGCGGGCAAAATGAGAATTGGAAAGGCTTATTTTGCCACAGTCTTACGTACCTGAGAAGCCGCTTTGGTAATTAGTGCAGAAACAAGGGTTAGGCAGCAGCTGGTCGGAATACTTATCGAAAATTCTTGGATTCTTTCTAACAAATAAAGGCCGAGAAACTAAGCTCTCAGCCTTCTTTTAATTTTTAAAATCTTATTTTTTAGGTCGTTTTGGTGTCAGATTCCAAATATCTCTAAGGGCAAAGTAGGCTAAAAGAATCATTCCTACGGTTACAAAAATTTCAGGAGGAAACTGAATAATTTTGACAAAGCTCATAACAGCCAAGGTCAAAAGCAAAACAACCAAGGCTGCTAAGCCAATCATATTCAGTGTATTTCTTATCGTTTTTGGTGCCATAAAAAAATAGTATAAAACAACCAAAATGGCAATAATCAGATAAAACATGACGCCTCCTCAGGTTTCCCCCACACTATGCCCGTTTCTTATTCTTCCGCCGATTTTTTCTTTTTTGCTGCCTTAGCCCGTTGGTTTTTATCTAAAATCTGTTTGCGCAGCCGAATGGACTGCGGCGTGACTTCCATATATTCATCATCGTTTAGGAATTCAAGAGATTCCTCAAGTGTCAGTATCCGCGGAGTTTTTATAACAGCTGTTTGATCCTTGGTCGCTGAACGGACATTAGTCATTTGTTTTGCTTTGGTAATATTGACCGTCAAATCATTTTCACGTGAATTTTCGCCAATAATCATACCTTCATAGACTTCAGTTCCGGGATTGACAAAGATGGTTCCGCGTTCTTCAACAGACATAATAGCATAAGTCGTTGCCTTGCCGGTGTCAATCGACACTAATGCTCCGCGGTGGCGGCCGCCGATTTCCGCTTTAATGACTGGCAGATACTGGTCAAAGGTGTGGTTCATAATACCATACCCGCGTGTCATAGATAAAAATTCAGTCGGATAGCCGATCAAACCGCGTGCCGGAGCTAAGAAAATCAGCCGAGTCTGACCATTACCGGTTGACTGCATATCCAGCATTTCTCCCTTGCGTTCTGAAAGAGACTGAATAACTGCTCCCTGATATTCTTCCGGCGTGTCAATCTGAACGCGTTCGAAGGGTTCCATTTTCACACCGTCAATTTCTTTGACAATCACCTCTGGCCGGGAAACCTGCAGCTCATAGCCTTCACGGCGCATTGTTTCAATAAGAATGGACAGATGAAGCTCCCCGCGTCCGGAAACAATCCACTTATCCGGTGAGTCAGTCGCCTCAACACGAAGTGAGACATCTGTTTGCAGTTCAGCTAAAAGACGTTCTTCTACTTTGCGGGAAGTTACATATTTCCCTTCACGGCCGGCAAAAGGAGAATTATTGGACAGAAAAGTCATCTGAAGAGTCGGCTCATCAATATGCAGAACAGGCAGCGGATCAACCGCATCTGAAGGCGTAATCGTTTCACCGACAAAGATGTCCTCCATACCCGAAACAGCAATCAAATCACCAGCTTTAGCTTCCTGAATATCCCGCCGTTCCAAGCCAAAGAAGCCAAACAGCTTAGTCACCCGAAAATTTTTCTGTGTTCCGTCAAGTTTTGAGAGCGTCACCTGATCACCGACTTTTACTGTCCCCCGAAAGACACGGCCGATTCCGATACGGCCGACAAAGTCATTGTAATCCAGCAGAGAAACCTGAAACTGAAGCGGCTCTTCAGAATTATCCAGGGGGGCGGGAATACGCTCAATGATGGTATCAAAAATCGGCGCCATCGTGTGTTCCTGACTGGCAGGGTTATCTGAAAGCGATGACGTGCCGTTTACAGCTGATGCATAAACAACCGGAAATTCCAATTGGTCATCATCTGCCCCCAGCTCAATGAAAAGTTCCAGCACTTCATCAACAACTTCTGCCGGGCGGGCAGACGGTTTATCAATTTTATTGACAACAACAATCGGAGTTAAATTTTGTTCCAAAGCTTTTTTTAGTACGAAACGTGTCTGCGGCATCGTTCCCTCATAAGCATCAACAACAAGAACAACCCCGTCAACCATTTTCATAATACGCTCAACTTCGCCGCCGAAATCAGCATGCCCAGGAGTATCCATAATGTTGATGCGCACACCGTTATATGCCACAGCCGTATTTTTAGCTAAAATAGTGATTCCGCGTTCTTTCTCCAGATCATTGGAATCCATAGCCCTTTCCTGCAGCTCTTTATGCTCATCGAGTGTATGGGATTGTTTCAGCAGTTCATCCACAAGTGTCGTTTTGCCATGGTCAACATGGGCAATAATAGCAATATTGCGAATATCGTCTCTTAATTTTGTCATGATTTCATAAGATACACAAGCCTTAAAAGCCGATTTACTGTAAAGTTGGTTCTGCTCTCTGCAAAATTAAGAGGAGTCCTTCTTTTATAAAACAACTTATAGACCGTGCCGGCCCTTCCTTTTTGCATGTAAATTTATTCTTAACTTATGAATTATATCATAAAATCGGCTAAAAAACAGAAGAAAGATAATTGTAAATGTTTTCAAATCAATGATAGCCGAAATACTATAAGCACTAACCTGATTCATTTCAGATTAGTGCTTAGCGTTTACTCACTATAAGTTGTTTTGAAAAATCTGCTTATCAATATTTTTTGTCTTAAGTGTGTCCTTATCACTCCCGCTTCGCCTTTGCACCATTTACCGTCTCTCTCCCAAAATTCCTGTCTCAGCTAGTTCCCCTTAGTTTTTCCAGTCCAGTAATCGAAACCATCCTGTAAGACATACAAATCAGTATAGCCTGCTTTTTTGAGCATGGTCAGCACACGTGGCAGGGCTGAACTTCTGCTGGCATCGTAAAGTAAAATAGGTTTATCTTTCCGCAGAGCCGAAAGCGATGTTTGAAACTGAACAGCTGGTAGGTTTCGGGCTCCTAAAATATGCTTGCTGCGAAAGGCAGCAGGCTCACGAATATCGACCAGCTGAGCCCCATGTATTAATTCCTCAAATTCCGCATTGCCTATAAATTTAGCAGCTCTGCGCACCCGAAAATAATTCCAGGCAACCCAGCCCAGCACCAGCACCAAAACAATGATGATAAAAATCCAAGAATTCATCAAATCTCCTTTAAAAATAAGATACAAAGCCCGTTTAAAGAGCAAAGCAAAAATAGGAGCCTGACCGATGAGTCACTATAGACTCAAGGGAGGGCTATCTTTTTTGCACAGCTCTTAGGGCGTGTTCAATTCATAAGATACAAAGCCCGTTTAAAGAGCAAAGCAAAAATGGCGGTAAGCCAGAAATCTTCGATTTCGTAGGCGCACCCCTGCCAGGACGACTAGAAGGGTGCGGTCGGCCACAGGACGACAAAGCCTTCAGACGGCTACGGCTAGCTGACAGTAAGACATAATCTCAGACTATATTCCCTCACTCTCCCATTTCCAAGTTCGGGCTGACATCATCCAGTGGATGATGTCACTCCACAGCTCTTAGGGCGTGTTTAACCGGCTGCAAACTGGTTAGCCAGACTGGCTGCACCTATAATACCGGCGTCATTGCCGAGTTCTGCAATCTTGATTGTTGTGGTTTTTTTCACCTGAGGAAAAGCAAACTTAAGAAAATAGGTTTCAACCCGGCTGCGTAAAAATTCACCGGCAGCTGAAACACCGCCGCCAATAACAATTGAATCAGGATTTAAGATATTAGCAATATTTGCTGAGGCCAGCCCCAGATAAAAAGCCACTTTTTCAACAACCGAATCTGCAAAATAATCCCCGTCTGCAGCTGCTTCAAAAATTGTTTTGCTGGAGACATCATCTCCATTATCAATAGCCGCTTTAACAGCTGAATCCCCTTCATAGCCTTCTGCCATATGGCGGGCAAGCCGTACTACACCGGTTGCAGAAGCCACTGTTTCCAGGCAGCCTTTATTGCCGCAGGTACAGTCGAAACCATCCTCTGGCTCAACGATAATATGACCAATCTCTCCACCTGCTCCGGCTGCTCCATGGATAAGATTGCCATCAGCAATAACACCGCCGCCAACGCCAGTTCCAAGCGTCACAAAAACAACATCTGGATTATTGGCACCGGCACCAACCCAGCGTTCGCCCAGTGCAGCAACATTGGCGTCATTATCAATCGCAAAAGGAATACCCAGCTCGCTTTCAATAACTGAACCAACTTCCTGTTTGGCAGCCCAATTCAGGTTAAAAGCACCAGTAACTGTTTTTTCAGAACGGTCAACGGCTCCCGGCGAACCCATACCAATACCTATAAAATCAGACTTAGTCATACCGTAAAGGGATAAACGGTGCTTAAGAGAAGCCACGATATCCGGAACAATATGCCTGCCATCCTCTAAAATATTAGTATCAATCGCCCATTTTTCCTGAATCTGCCCATCCTGAGTTAAAATACCAAACTTGATAGTTGTTCCGCCAAGATCAATTCCCAAAAGTTTCTGACTCATTTGTTTCTTTCCTTTTCTTTTTCTGACTCCAATCTGTGCTCACGCCGTAAAATCAGCTCGGCCTGCAGATAATCGTCTTTTTCAAGCAGACCATTATCATAAAGCTTACCTAATTCATTTTTCATGACTTCAATATCGTACAGACGCTTGCCGATATAAACATAGATATTAAAATTTTTTAACAGCTTTTGCACATCATAAAGTGTTTTCATACCAAAATTTTAGCAAAAAAAAAGCCGGTTTTCAAGACAGATAAAGTGCTTTATCATCTAAAAAATCAGACTTTTTTATTATAACCGACCATGATTAAGACAGACGGTAGTTTTTGCTGAAAATCTGGTAATCAGCTTCCAGCCCATGTTCAGAAATAACGACTCCATGGAGCGACCCGCCGTAAGCAGCCCCGCCGTCAATATTAAGTTTATTATTACGGTACCACAAATGGGTTTGGCTGGCATTCTGATGAAGATAAGGAAGCGGTGTATGGCCAAAAACAATCAGCTTGTCCAGTGAAGCCTCTTTTGCAAAAAATTCTTCCCGCGACCAGATAAAATCGTATCTGGAACTTTGGCGCCAATCTGCTAAGTCGAGATTGACTCCGGCGTGCACACAAAGGCAAACGTCATGTTCGTAATACAAAGGGAGCTGTCTCAAAAAATCCAGCAAATCGGGATAATCTGCCTCAAACAGCTGGGCAATCTCCTGCGGAGACTTTTCTGTTAAAATACCTTCATGAAAGAAGCTTTCTATCGTTGTGCGTCCCCCATTTAACAGGTAAAGGCCGATTTCTTTTTTGGGAGCAGCCAGCCAATTCAGCAGCATATCTTCATGATTGCCGCTGACACAGACTGCCCCTGCTGTCTGCACCAGCTGATGCACTTTTAAAAAACAGTTTTTGGCATCCGGACCGCGGTCGCCTAAGTCTCCAAGAAAAACCAGCTGCTCCTGCTCAGGATTCCAATGGCGGAGCAATTCTTCAAGCATATCATATTCCCCATGGACATCGCCTACAGCAAATACTTTCTCTTTCACAAAAAAACCTCCCCTCTTTTTGTACAGTATTCCTACTACTAGTATACTACAAGGGGAGATAATCTTCAGTTATTTAGCAGATTTCATTAGTCTTTTGCTGCCAGACCGCGTTCAGCCTGCAGCATCCAAACGGTTTTATCAGCATCAGCCTGTGCGGCTGTGAAAAGATCGTTAGTTGGAGCATCAGCTTCTTCGTCAGTCACATCAAGTCCAACTTGATAAAGGTTAGAAAGGTAAGTGTAGACTTCTGCCAGCCTAGCCAAATGATCATCCATTTTTTTATCGAATGATCCCTTGCTTTCTTCCAATTTGGAGTGATCAGCAAACTCCTTTAATGTAGAATAGGGAGCGCCGCCAATTGTAATCAGGCGTTCACTCATTTCATCGAGATGATTATCGAGACTGTCCATGAGTTCGTCCATTTTAGGATGTAAGTAATAAAAACCCGATCCCCGCATATACCAATGGACTTGGTGGACAATTGAAGCAGCAACAGATAAGTCTGCTACAGCTTGATTCAGCACCGCTTTTGTTTTTTCATTACCGGCTGCTCCTTGCCCTGAAATATTGTGAGTGATTGATGCATAAAGGCTTTGAGTCGCTGTTTGAGTCATAGTGTTTACCTCCGCTTATTTAGAATGATTATTATTTCTATACTTCTATTTTAGAACTCTTATAGATAAAAAACAAGTTATTTGTTTTATTTCTTTCATTACGAATATAAAAGTATGGAAACTTTTTTGTACTTCTTTTTAGGTGCCAGTACAGCTTCTTTTTTAGGGGTGATTATTGAACGTTTCCCTAACGAATCCATTATTGCACCCAGAAGCCGCTGCAACAGCTGTGGACGGACGTTAGCAGCAAGAGATTTAATTCCCCTTGTTTCTCAAATATGCAACCGGTCCCGCTGCCGCTTCTGTAAAAGTAAAATCCCGATTTGGTACGGCCTTTTTGAGGCAGGCATCGGTATCCTCTTTGCTCTCTGGAGCAAGGGAGTGCTGACATCAGAACAGCTCCTGCTCCTTATTTTCAGCTGTACACTCAGTCTTTACGACCTCAAAGAGCAAGCTTACCCTCTGCTGATCTGGTTCTGCTTCACCCTGCCGCTTTTATTTTTTCACAGCCCCAGCGAACTGACAATTATTTTCCTGCTTATTGCAATAGCAGCTAGTCTCATCAGTCTGCGGATAGGCAGCGGTGATTTTTTATATTTAGCTACCTTAACCTTGAACACTGATGGGCAAAAAATCTTGTGGATTATTCAGCTGGCCAGCCTTTCTGCTATCTTCTTTATCCTCTTTTTTCACAAAAGAAGGAAAGCAATACCTTTTATTCCCTTCTTGTCTGCGGCTTATCTTCTGCTGACAGTATGGGAACTGCTCAGTTAAAAAGGTTCAAAATCCTTCTGAAACACAATTTTAGTCTAAAAACCTGCTAATGACCCCTGCTGTTAAAAACAGCCTGACGGATAAATCGGCTCAGTTCTGCTTCCTGCCCTTGATGAAGGGCCTCCACGACTTTACTTCCGACAATAACACCATCTGAAACTTGGTTAAAGCGCTCAACATCTGCTAGAGTTGAGACACCAAAACCGGTAAGAACAGGGATATCAGCTATGTCATGAAGGCTGCTAAGATGTTCATCCAAATTGTCCTGATAGCCTTGGACTCTGCCTGTCACACCATTTACAGCAACAGCATAGATAAAGCCTTCGGCATGTTTGGTTAGTTCTATTTGACGCTCGACCCCTGTTGTCAGAGAAACAAGAGGGATTAAAGCTATATCCGTGTTTTCAAGGTAAGGAAGAATGAAGTCTTCATGCTCATGCGGCAAATCCGGGACGATAAGGCCTTTAACAGATGTCGGCTCCAAATCAGCTATAAATTTTTCAACGCCATATTGAAAGACCGGATTGAAATAAGTCATGATAAGCAGAGGAACCGGGCTTTCTTTTTCTTGCAGCTTCTTAATCACAGCGCTTAAACTTGTTCCCCTCCCTAAGCTCCGCTGTCCGGCTGCTTCAATAACTGGCCCGTCAGCAACCGGATCAGACCAGGGGATACCTACTTCAATAGCTGAAGCTCCGCTTGCTGCCAGCAAATCAATAGTCTCAAAAAGTCCGTCAAGTCCTCGCTTGTGGTCACCAGCCATAATATAGGGCACAAAAAGTCCCTGACCCTTTGCTTGAATAGTCTGCAGATGCTTTGTCAGTGTTTTTATCATGCGTTTTCTCCTTCTGCTGCAGTTTTTTCCAGCCTTTTTTTGACCTGTGAAACATCTTTATCTCCGCGGCCTGAAAGGCAGACAATGATTGATTTATCCGGACCGAGTTCTTTAGCAACTTTTTGGGTAAGGGCAATCGCATGACTGGATTCCAGAGCGGGAATAATCCCTTCTAAGCGTGATAAAAGCTGAAAAGCTTCCAAAGCCTCTTCATCTGTCACGGCTGCATAACTTGCCCGCCCTATTTCATTAAAATAAGAATGTTCAGGACCAACACCCGGATAATCAAGTCCAGCTGAAATGGAGAAAGCTTCCATAATTTGACCATGTTCATCCTGCAGTACATCCATAAGAGCACCATGCAAAACACCTGGGCGTCCTTTAGCAAAAGTAGCAGCATGCTGGTCTGTATCAAGACCTAAGCCCGCAGCCTCTGCCCCATACATTGCCACAGTCTCGTCATTAACGAAAGGATAAAACAAACCGATAGCATTTGATCCGCCTCCGACACAGGCTAGAACAGCATCCGGCAGCTGACCGTCAGTTAGCGCTGCAAATTGCTTTTTAGCTTCTCTGCCGATGACAGACTGCAAATCACGGACGATTTCTGGGAAGGGGGCCGGACCGAGAGCAGAACCCATAATATAATGTGTGTCAGTAATGTGACTCACCCAGCTGCGCAGTGCAGCATTAACAGCGTCTTTAAGAACATGCGACCCGTCTTTTACAGCATGAACCTTAGCCCCCAGCAATTCCATGCGAAAAACATTAAGTGCCTGCCGCTTTACATCCTCTTCTCCCATATAAATCGTGCATTCCATATCGAAAAGCGCTGCCGCCGTAGCAGTTGCTACCCCATGCTGACCTGCTCCGGTCTCAGCAATGATTTTTTTCTTCCCCATCCGTTTAGCCAGCAGCACTTGCCCCAAGGCATTGTTGATTTTATGAGCACCGGTATGATTAAGGTCTTCTCGTTTGAGATAGATTTTGGCTCCGCCAATATGGTTGCTTAAACGTTCTGCATAATAGAGCGGCGTTTCGCGGCCCACATAATTTTTCAAAAGAGCTGTCAGTTCGCTCTGAAAAGCAGGGTCCTTCTTGGCCTCACGGTATGCTTGGTCCAACTCAATAACTGCAGTCATCAATGTTTCAGGAATAAACTGGCCGCCAAAATTCCCATAAAAACCTTTTTTATTTGGTTGCTTATATGTCATGCTTTTACCCTCTCTACAAATAATCTGATTTTTTCTGCATCTTTTCGGCCATTGCTTTCAACACCGCTGGAAACATCTACAGCAAAAGGATGAAACAGACGAATGGCTTGGCCGACATTGTCGGCAGTCAGCCCCCCCGCAATGAAAAAAGGACTGCTGAATGTTTTATTTTGCAGTTTTGTCCAGTCAAAAGTCTGACCGGAACCGGCAACAGGGGCATCTAAAAGCAGATAGTCTGATTGTCCGGCAGGAACTGTCAGCTCATCTTTTACCTGCAGCGCCCTAATGACAGGCACAGAGAGCGTTTTGCTGCTAATTTCCTCAAAATCTCCATGGATCTGTACCATATCCAGCGGTACAGCCTTGATATACTCTTCCAGCATCTCATAGCTTGGGTTGACAAAAACACCGACTTTTTTCACCTTTTCCGGAATCAGCCGAGCCAAGCTCTGAGCCTGCTGCAAACTGACTTGACGGCGACTGGCCGCAAAGACAAAACCGATATAATCACTTCCAGCCTCCACAGCACTGACAACCTCATCGGGAGCAGAAAGACCGCAAATTTTAACTTTTGTCAATTTTGAACTCCTTTATCTTTTCCGCCGGATCATCAGCCTGCATGAGTGCTGTCCCGACTAAAATGCCATTAAAATAGGGTGCAAGAGCTCTTGCGTCTTCCTTTGTGAAAATAGCTGATTCAGAAATATAAACACAGTCATCTTTAAAATGTGCTGACAGCGATAAGCTAGTATTAATATCAGTTGTAAAAGTAAATAAATTGCGATTATTGACACCGATAATCTGCGCCTTAAGCTGGTGAGCGACCGCCAGTTCAGAAAGATTATGGGTTTCAACTAGAACTTCAAGACCAATACCATAAGCAAATTCATAAAGCGCTTTAAGACGATGTTCCGGCAAAGCGGCAACAATCAGTAAAATAACAGTTGCTCCGGCATTGCGGGCTCGGACTATCTGTTTTTCATCGATGATAAAATCTTTAGCTAAGGTAGGAATGGTGACATGATTTGAAACATCTGCCAAATAGCTGAGCCGTCCTTTAAAAAAAACATTATCTGTCAATACCGAAATCATAGCGGCACCAGCTTCTTCATATTGTCTGGCCTGAGTAAGGATATCAACATCTAAATTAATATCCCCCATACTGGGACTGGCTTTTTTGATCTCAGCAATAATCTGCAGCTGCCGTTGATGGGTGCTGAAATAATCAAAAACTTTATAAGTCCTGCGCAAAGGCTTGAGTTCTTCCATGCTGAGCTGGTCCACTTCCAGCCTTTTTTGGGATAAAATTTTTGCTAAAAACTCTTCAGTCATATCTGCACCTCCTGTAACTGCCGCAGTTTTTCCAGAGCCTGCCCTCCAGCAAGAAGCTGTCGAGCCAACGCTGCCCCCTCCTTAATAGAATCCGTTTTCCCGTTAGCATAGAAAGCTAAACCGGCATTAAGAACACTGGTTTCTAGGTAAGGGCTGGCTTCGTTATTCAAAACACTCAGCAAAATTCGGGCATTTTCATGAGCATCTCCCCCTTTTATAGCTTCGGGCTCAACTCTCTCCATCTGCAAATCCTTATAGGTGAAAGTATGTTGACTTATTTTTCCGTCATCAAGCAGCGTATAAGTATTAGTCCCGTAAAGGGCAGCTTCATCCATATTGTCAGGGCCTGTAATGACAATAGCCCGCCTGCGTCCCAAATTAGACATAGCCTGAGCAGCTATCTTTTGGAGTTCGGGGCGGTACAAGCCCATCAGCTGTGTTTCCAAATCAAGCGGATTAGCCAAGGGTCCAACTAGGTTCATAATGGTTGGAACACCGAGTTCCTGGCGGGCCGGACCGATATAGCGCATAGCCGGATGCATTGTCTGGGCAAAGATAAAAGCTAATCCCACCTGCTTTAAGGCATTTGCCAACACAGCCGGTTCGGCAGCAACGTTTATTCCTAAAGCTTCAAGCACATCAGCTGAGCCGGACTTAGAAGAAATCGAGCGGTTCCCGGCCTTAGCCACCCGAATTCCTGCAGCAGCTAAAATAAAGGAAACGGTTGTTGAGATATTAAAACTATAAGACTGATCTCCTCCTGTACCACAGTTGCACATTGCATCATCAAAAGTTTGCGGAAGCTCTCTGCTATGTTTCTTAAGCGCTCTGACAATTCCTGTTATTTCAGAATCTGTCTCACCCTTAATTTTTAGTCCCAATAGAAAGGCAGCAATTTGCGCTTGGGAAATGTTCCCTGCCAGTATCTGCTCAAAAATCTGCTGTACTTGCTCTTCGCTTAAATTTTTTCTTTCAGCCAACTGTTCAAAAATAACTTTCATCAATCCCACACTCCTTCACCAAGATACAAAACCCGTTTAAAAATCCGTATGAAAATAGGGGATGGCAAGTGATGCTGGCATCACGCTGACAACCATCTTTTTCACTAGGATTTTAGGGCGTGTTCAGTTCACCAAGATACAAAAGCCGTTAAGAACGCAAAAGGAAAATAGAGGATTGACTGACGAATCGCCAGATTCTAAGTCAAAACATCTTTTTCCCGCAGCGTTTAGGCCGTGTTCAATTAACAAGATACAAAGCCCGTTTAAAAATCCGTATGAAAATAGGGGATGACAAGTGATGCTGGCATCACGCTGACAACCATCTTTTTCACCAGGATTTTAGGGCGTGTTCAGTTCACCAAGATACAAAGGCCGTTTGAAGTGCAAAAAAGGGTAGCGGCTCCAGTAGATCTTAGGAATGGAAATCAGATTTCGATTTCCTTGTTGCGCTTCTTTTTTGGTTGTTGTCTGTATCTTTTATAGCGCTGTCTGCCTATGGTCTTTAAGACTCAATTTTACTCATTCGCCAGCTTCATATTAGGAGCTGAGCGGTCTTGTGTCTGTTTTATAAAATTCTCAATCATTTTTAGGCCGGACGGTGTCCCAATACTTTCCGGATGGAACTGCAGACCGTAAACAGGCAGCTTGTTATGCTGAATCGCCATCACTTCCTGATCATCTTTGCTGTATGCTGTTACTGTAAAGACAGCCGGTATACGGTCTGCCACAATAGAATGGTAGCGCATAACAGAAATTGGTTCAGCAATATCTGTAAAAATAGCAGATTTTTTATCAACTTCCAACAAACTTTGTTTGCCGTGCATGACCTGCCTTGCTAAACTCAGTTTTCCGCCAAAGCATTCTATAATAGCTTGGTGTCCCAAACAAATGCCTAAAATTGGTTTTTGCTCAGCAAAATGTGCTATTAAATTTTTTGTTTCCCCTGCTTCGCAAGGCCAACCCGGTCCGGGAGAAAAAACCAGGCTGCTGGCCTTCTGAGCTTCTTCATATAAATCATCTGCGTCATTGCGCAAGACTTTGACAGAACTAAAGGTACCAATATACTGAGCCAAATTGTAAGTAAAAGAATCATAATTATCAATCAATAAAATCATTGCCTATCTCCTAGTGCTGTCATTGCTTTGGCCTTATTTACCGTTTCATCAAACTCTTTTTCAGGTATACTGTCATAGACAATCCCTGCGCCCGCCTGTACATAAGCCTTATAATTTTTGATAACCATGGTGCGAATAGCAATAGCAAAGTCCATATCGCCGCTTGCCGATAAATAGCCGATAGCTCCGGCATAAATCCCGCGTTTTTCCTTTTCCAGCTCATAGATGCGCTGCATAGCACGAATTTTAGGAGCACCTGATACAGTGCCTGCCGGTAAAGTTGATTTAAGCGCATCGACAGCTGTCAGATCTGACAGAAGCCGTCCCTTAACGACACTGGTCAAATGCATGACATATCGGAAATAATCAACTTCCATATATTTGCTGAGACGAACAGATCCGATTTGCGAAATCCTCCCCAAATCATTACGTCCGAGGTCAACCAGCATGCGGTGCTCTGCTGTTTCTTTCGCATCAGCCAGTAAATCCTCGCTAAGTTTCTGGTCTTCTTCGTCATCACGGCCGCGCGGCCTTGTTCCGGCAATTGGGTTAGTTGTTACAAGATGATCCTTGACCGAAACCAAACTTTCCGGGCTGGCACCGATAATCTGATAACTTCCAAAATCGTAAAAATAAAGGTAGTTAGAGGGATTGGTCACACGTAAATTTCTGTAGTAGTCCAAAGGATCACCATGAAAATCACTGGAAAAGCGCTGACTCAGCACACATTGAAACATGTCACCCTGACGGATAAGTTCCTTAGCTTTTTTTACCATATTCTCAAATGTTTTACGTTCAAGATGAGCTTTAAACTGTAATTTATGCAGCTCTTGAGGTGAAAATTCATTCACAGCCTGCTTCTGTAAATCAGCTATCGTTTTTCCTAAGGCGTGACGCATACTGTCATGGCTGCGGTGGGAATAGATATTGTCTTCCACTACATGAATCACTTCTTTTTTATGGTCAAAAATTAAGTAAGATTCATAAACAAAGAAATGCATGTCCGGTGTCCCGATACTATCTTTAGGTATTGAGCCGATATCTTCGTAAAGAGAAATCATGTCATAAGCCATAAAACCGATAGCTCCGCCTGTAAAAGGCAGATAAGCAGGGGTCTTCTGTACTGTCAACTGGCTTAAAAAATCAAGCGGGTCTTGTTCTACGATACTATCATTCAGATAAAGTTTTCCACCTTCATATCTAACTTCATAGACCGGATTATAGGCTATGATAGAAAAACGAGCATTTGTTTTCTCCCGCGGAATACTCTCCAGAATAACTTTATGTTCTCCTTTTAGTCGCATATAAGCTAAAATAGGGGTAAGGATATCAGCATTTAAAATCTTTTGCATAAACACCTCTTTTTTAATCATTGTATGCTGCAACATTTGACCGTTCTGCTGCCGGCTGCTATCTCAAATAAAAAAAACCTCACACAGAAAAATCTGTGTGAGGGCGTTTTCAGTCAGTGCAACGCGGTACCACCTCAATTTACGAAAACAAAAATTCGCAATCTCACTCTCCTCCAACAAGGAGCCGCACGGTAAGGAGTGCCTGCCTGAAGAACATGTTTTATCTTCAACAATATACCATCAGCCCAATTTCATAAAAATCTGCTGCCCGTTCACAGTTCCCACGGGCTCCCTGAAAACACATCTTTATTACTTTTCTGATTGCTAATTATTATACTCTCATTTCTGGAAATGTCAAGTGTTTTTTGCAAATATTCTAAAAATTACAAACCTTCTGCTTTAACTGAAAGTTCTAAAATGAAGTTAGTCAGTTGAGCGTATCAAAAAACATCTCAGAGAGATATAATTGTCCTTCACCACAAATACAAGATAAGACATTATGAGGTGGAACCTTATTATTTAGCAAAAGGAGAACATTTAACAATAAATAATAGAATACCACCAGTTGATTGAAAAATGTTTCTTACATTACTACTCATTGTTGCGTAATACTAGTAAAAAGTATTTAGAGAAATTGGAAGATATTTTTATTGAATCAACTTCCTTAACTCTTAGTTGTTTAACTGTAAAATATGTTTTCCCTTGATATCTTATATTGAAATCATGAAAAGTATTTTTTTCTATACTATGGAAATCATTATTACTCAGACTAAAAGTTGAATCTTCAATATCTCCAATATTTTCTTTAGATGCCATTATATAAATATAACCAGTAAAATCTGGCGATATATCTACCTCTTCCTCAGACCTTAATTTAAATATCTTACTAATATTTAGTCCCTCAATACCATCTGATATCTCTTGATGAATATCTTTTTTTATTTCATTAGCTGTATCGTTAATACCTTCTAAACATCCAGTAAGTAAAAGGGATATACATAAAGATATTATGCATATTGATATTTTTTTACTGTTCATTATCTCTATCTCTTCTCCTTATATTTCAAAATATCACCAGGTTGACAGCTAAGCTCTCTACAAATATTTAACAACGTAGAAAATCGTATACCTTTAGCTTTTCCCGTTTTCAAAATTGATAGGTTCGCCTCTGTTATGTTAATCCTTTTTGCTAATTCTTTAGAAGTGAGATTTCTAGATTTTATCATTTCATCTAGATTAATCTTTATTTCCTCCATATCATTAAATTATCTCCTCATTTTCTTTTTGAATATCAATGCCTTTTTTGAAAACAATGATTGCCAAATAATTAAACGTCAGTAATGTTATATTAGTTAAATATTTTTTGATAGAGAAGTTGAATAGCTCACTAACATTTTCAACATTTAAATAATTAAAAATTAAATTCAAAAGCAATTGCAAAATAGTAAATCCACTTAGAAGGAATGCTGACCTTTTAAGTCCTTCTAAATTCTCTAAACAAAAATATTTATCTTTCTGGAAGCTTTTTAATATTTCAATCCAAATATTTATTATTTTTATAAGAACCAAACACATGGATATAGCAATAAGAATCACTGCCAACGGGTAAATGATAGGTAGTTTAATTGAAAAATCCCCATAATCAAATATAAAAGTACCAAGACTATTCTGTCTTCCTAAAAAAATACCTCCTATTCCCATTGTTAACACGAAAATAAGCAAAATGGCTAAGAAACGCCCAAAAAATAAAAAAGCCTTATTATTTTTAACAGTATGGATTTCATTCTCGTCCTCCAATATTATTGTGTTACAATTATTTTTATAAAATTATTGTAACACAATAATTTTCTTTATCAATAGTACTTCTATTTTTGATAAATAAAAAGCATATATCAACTTGAAAATACTTTTTATTTATATTACATAAAAGTTATATCTTAAAAAGTTAGTCAACCTAAAATAAATTTAAATTACAAACCTTCCGTTTTAACAGTTTCTCTAAAACCAAAAAGGCTGTTCAGACAAATAAAAAAGAGTCAGCACAAGTGATATACTCCCCCTATAGTGGACAGTGAAAAAACAAAAATTCACTAGAAATTATAGGAGGAGTTTTCGTATGTCTACAAGAAGCCCAAAATCAGTAGAGGAAAAACTAGAGATTATTCAATTAGCT